>CAYZVQ010000117.1:0-13769 GCA_964481925.1 uncultured Acidimicrobiaceae bacterium | reverse complement strand
ACAAGAACGCCTGAACAAAGAGATCTCCCAGGAACGGCCGGCACTCTGTACGTAGCTACTCAACTAGAAGGAGCAATATCATGAAGGATTTCGGGCCGACAAGCCCCCAGGAGGCCCTTTCCGGCATCCCCAAACTGACCGTGACCTCAGAGCCGTCGGTTCCTGGAAGTTCAAGCGGCGCCGGCGCTGCGACGCCTCCTCCGCCAGCTTTTTCGCCAGACTGGTCGGCCTCGGCGCCCATGGCCAAGCGGCGCCGCCGCCCCAGGGTTCGGCGGTTGCTGGCGAATACAAGAACGGGACGGGCCGCGGCCGCGGCACTGATGTCTGTCGTGATGGCCCTTTCGGTCAGTGTCGCCACGTCCCCCTCGGCTACAGCAAGCCAAGTCGTGACCGCCAGCGCCTCGGCTAGCAGTAGCGGGGCATCCAATGCTCGGTCTGCCCCGGCGCCAGGTGGAGCACTAGGCACCGTCGACAGCGTGTCCAAATCGAGCTTCACCATGACGACATCAGCGGGCCAGAAGGTGACCGTCGAGGAGAGGTCCTCCACGACTTACGAGAAGGGGACGAGCTCGACCTCAGCCAAGGCCGTTACTAAGGACCAAAGCGTCCTCGCACTGGGTACGGTCAACTCAACCACGATCACGGCCACGCAGGTCGTCATTGGCTACAAGTCAGCCGCGAGCGCGAAAGCGACAACCAGCGTGGTCCCCTTCAAGAAGGGTGAAACAACCGCGTCAAAGCAGGTCGGTCAGATCCCAGCGAACTGGAGCGCGGGGTCGGGGACGATCGTTAGCGGGACAACGGCGAACAAGGCGACGGAAGCTGCGCTGGCTGCCTATCCTGGGGCCATCGTCGACCGAGTTGCAAAGCTCAGCAACGGCGAGTACAACGTCCACTACATCGGCGTCAACTGGCCCCACCACGTCTTTGAGAGCGCTAGCTTCAAAGTCGTCGGTGCCCTTTGACCAGGTAATTCGTCGGGGTAACCGGCGAGCCGCTGCCACATCCGCGTAAAAGCCCTCCTCAGCTGGGAGAACGTCTGCCAAAGGCACGACGTTGACCCAGGAGGAGGGGCGGTGCCACGGGCACGCACCTTGGCCCGACGGAGAGCCCGGACTCCTTCGACCGGAACCATTTCAGGAACGGCTCGACGTTACCGGGGACGGCGCGGTCGGGCCGAGCCACGTAAGCGAGCTGGTTATCGCTTGACGACGCACCCGTCGCACGAGGAGGCCAGGTGGATCGGCGCGACCTCATGGAAGCCCTGGCCTGGTCACAAGACCAGGTGGCCGCGCTGGCCCAACTGCCCCCGACCAGCCCAGGCAGCGGCGCACTGGGGAACAAGCGACACTAGTTCCAAACTACTCCCTTGAAGGGCCAAGCCCTCCCGGATATGGTCTTAGGCGGTACGTTTCCATACCGCAAAGTGAGGGGGGTTCGTGATGGCCGTGCTTCTCAGGTTTTCTGTTCCCGGAATGAGCACTGAAGTGTTTGATCGCATCGCGGGAGGACTGCGCGAAGAAGAGGAACTTCGGAGGCAACCGGGCTTTATAATGCAGGCTGTGTACGCCGCCGCCGGTGGGCTCGGTGCCGTCGAGATTTGGGAAACGGTCGATCAGTGGCGAGAGTTCGATGATAGATACCGACCAAAGGTCGATGCTGAGCTTGCCGCCGAGGACCTTGGGATGACAGCGGAAGTGGTAGAACTTCACAAGTTCATTCTGCGCTAAGCCACCGGAACTGCCACCATGTAAAGGCCACGGGCTCGCTGGCCCGAGCTGAGGGACGTTCTCGGTAGTCCTTTTCGGCCTTCCTCCACGTCGCAGCGGTCGAAAGCGAGGACGATCCTAGGTCCCCGGAGCGGTCCCGCAGAGCCCGGCGAAGAGCGCGCACGACACGGTCAGCCCCCCCAATGGCTGTGAGCTCAGCAACGTTTCGGGAGACAAACAAGTGAGGACTACTTCTCTATACGCTCCGACGACCCGCCTCGGCTGGACCCGTTCTGACTCTGGGGGTGAGGGTGCCGTCATTGAGGGGACGCTGGAGCGCCATTGGGCTAATCCTTCGCGGCGCGCCGACTCAGCTGCTGGCGACCTGGGGGACCTAACCAGATGGCACTCAGAGCCTTTGCTCAAGGGCAGGCCCATGACGCTGCGGCGGGTATAACTGGACAATGACCTCATCTGGCACAAGACCCGCCCCCTCTCAGCACACCCCGGCCGGGGGCGTCCTCGTCGGAAGCTCGGGTGCCCGGCGCCGGCTGCTCCTATTCGAGGACCCACAATGTCCCTACTGCCGGATGTTCGAAGAGGCGTCCGGCGACATGCTGCGGCGCGAGGTGTCGGCCGGAGCCGTTGCCGTTGAGTACAGGATGCGTTGCATGCTCGGCCCGGGATCGGTGAGGGCCGACAACGCCCTGGCCCTAGCGGCGGAAGAGGACCGCTTCGACCAGCTGCGCATGGAGCTGTTCCGGTCGCAGCCCCCGGAGGGAGAGGGCGAGTTCACCACCGACCTGCTGATAGAGCTGGGGCGGCGGGCTGGGCTGGTGACACCCCATTACGTCGATGGTGTGCGCCAGGCCCGCTATGAGGACTGGGCCCGCCAGGTCGAAGAAAGCTTCCAGAAAGAGGATCCCGGCGGTACGCCGGCCGGCTTTCTTGACGGCGCCCACATCCCGACCGAGGCCATGTACGACCCTGAGGCGCTGGGCGCCCTGGTGCGACGTTAGGCGGGCGCGGGCGGTCGACACCCCGCCCCGGCGGGTTGGCGGCGTCCGTCGACCATGCCCGCAGCGCCAGCGCGGCTACCTTATTGCACCGCAATGCCAAGGACCTCTTGCGCTCAGGCCGTCTTCTCCTCCTGTCCGCCACCAACGTCCACGTGACCAAGGACCTGGCCAAAGTGCACGACGGCGAGATGCTCTTGTTCGTGCTACTGGTGAGGGGCAACCTTTAGGCAACCTTTAGGACGGACATGGTCCCTGAGACAGTGTTGGCGACATATACGGTGCCGGTGGCCTCGTCCACCGCCAAGCCCACCGGCTTGGAACCCACCGCTAGCTCGGGGGCCAGGGCGGGGCAGCCTTTTGTAACCTCGGAATTGCAGTCGGCTGTCCGCAACACAGACACCGCTGCGCTCCCCCTGTCGGTGACATAGAGCGCCCCCGCCTCATGGTCGAGGGCGACCAACCGAG
The DNA here is from genome assembly GCA_964481925.1 of uncultured Acidimicrobiaceae bacterium. GTDB lineage: Bacteria > Actinomycetota > Acidimicrobiia > Acidimicrobiales > Palsa-688 > Fen-671. Next base: position 10,576 of record CAYZVQ010000117.1, on the reverse strand, counting down.
GTGAGCGCCCGATATAGGAAGTAGGGAAGACCTGGTGGCACCCGCTACTCACGAACCCGTTGCAAATGGACGTGTTGACCATCGTCACTTCTCCGGGCAGGTCACCCTTGCGGTTGTCGGCCACGTAGAGCGTATGCGTGGTCTCGCCGGTGGGCACGGCCGGTGGCGTTGCCGCACAGCCCGAAGGCCACCCTCTTCGAGCTGCAAGACCCGGGCCAGGCCTCGGCCAGTGGACCGAGGTTCACCCACCAGATCACCGACCGGGCCGTTTGGGTGCGCACGGTTAACCGACGCTGGGTCGAGCTCACTTCCAAGAGGCTTGAGAACTACCAGTTCAACCCGGTTCGGGGCTTTGTCCCCGACCAAGCCGTGTTGCACTGAGCAACAGCAGGCTTTGCACACGTCCGGTACCGGCCCGACCTCCGCGTATTCGGCATCGCGCGCATGCCCGTCGAGGCGGCCAACCGGACGAGTCTCGCGCACATAAGGCCCGGCGGCGTGACGCGACGATCTGTCTGCCGTTCGGTGCGGTAAGGACCGACTCAGGGGTCTGACGGGAAAAGTGGCGGCACCAATGCCCGGAACGGAGCAGTATACGGGGGTGGAAGACCGCGCCTTCGAAGCATGGATCGTCTCCGAGCTGGGAGCCAGGCTGTGCACTTGGTCGACGGGGAGCCGCTCCTGGCCGCGGGTCGAGGAGGTCGTGTTGGCCGAGGGATGCCCGGACTCGGGGCTTGTTGTGCCACGCCCGTGAACTACCTGCGGAGCCCGACTCCTCATCACTACACAGCAAATGGCTGCACTACGTTGGCGGCGGCGGACGTGGCTGCCCAGGCGGCGCGCGGCCCATTCCCGGTGCTGGCCTAGCTCGGCGCATGACACCCGTCCAGCGCCAAGGGGGCATCGCCGTGGCCGGAGCTGCGAACGCAGACGGGCCCATACCCCTGCCGCGGTCTCGGCGCACCGAGGTCCACCGGCGACGTTGGTGGATCCTGGTGGTCCTATGCCTGAGCGTCCTGCTCACCGTGGTGGACAACACGATCGTCAACGTCGCGCTCCCGACCATGAGCCGGGAGCTGTCGGCTTCCACCCAAGACCTGCAGTGGTTTGTCGACGCCTATTCGTTGGTGTTCGCGGCGCTGCTGCTGGTGGGCGGCAACCTCGGCGACCGAGTCGGCCGGCGGCGTGTTCTTCAGGCCGGCCTGGTGTTGTTCGCCCTCACCTCGGTCGGCGCCGCTTTATCGCAGACCACGGACGAGCTCATCAGCAGCAGGGCCGCCATGGGCGCCGCCGCCGCCTTGATCTACCCGGCCACTCTCGCAATTTTGACCACCACCTTCACCGATACCCGTGAGCGGGCTACCGCCATCGGTATATGGTCCGCCGTCTCGGGCCTGGCCGTGGTCATCGGGCCGCTGAGCGGCGGCCTATTGCTCCGTCACTTTTCGTGGAGCTCGATCTTCTATGTCAACGTGCCCGTGGCGGTTATCGCTCTTATAGCCGGGGCCGGGCTGCTGCCGGAGTCGGCATGGCTGGGCATCGCCCGCGACGTTGGGCGGCTTTGCCGGTACGGCCGTAATCCTGGTCTGCTTTGCGTCTTGGCAGGTGCGCCGGCGTGACCCGATGCTCGACGTGCGGTTGTTCGCCAACGCTCGCTTCTCGGCTGCAAGTGGCGCAATCGCTCTCGCTTTTTTTGGGCTCTTCGGCTTCATTTTCCTCATCACCCAGTACCTCCAGGTCGTACGCGGCTACGACACCCTCCGGGCCGGAGTTGCCACCATCCCGTTCGCCGTAGTCATGGGCCTAATGTCACCGGTGGCGATCGGGGCCATGAAACGGGCCGGGACCAAGGTCGTGGTGGCTAGCGGCCTCGCGTCCATGAGCGCTGGTTTTGTGGTGGCGGCGACCGTAGGGGTCAGTTCGGCATACTGGGGCCGGGTAATCATTTCTATGACGCTCATGGCCGTGGGCCTGGCGCTGGTGTCGAGCCCGGCCACCGAGGCGATCATGGGCGCCGTCCTGCCCGGCAAGGCGGGGGCTGGGTCTGCCGTGAACGACACGACCCGTGAGCTCGGCGGCTGCCTCGGCGTGGCCGTGGTCGGTTCGGTAAATGGGTTCGGTCTACAGCGCCCACGTCCTGCGTTCGCTGACGAGCCTCGGTGTCCCGGCCGCCGCCGCAACCGCCGCCCGCCAGTCGATCGTCGCCGGCCTCAGCGTTGCCGGCCTCAGCGTTGCCGCCCATCTTGCCCCCGCCCTCCGGGCACCGGGGGCGCTCGCGGCCCGCCAAGCGTTTGTTGACGGGCTTTCCGCGGGTTCACTGGTGGCCGCCGGGGGCACTGCAGCAGCCGCCTTGGCCGCCCTGGCCTTCCTGCCAGCAAGAGCCAAGGCCCCCAGTTCTGGGAGCTCAGTTAGGGTTCTTCCCGTCCGGGCTGAAGTCCAGGCGCCCGGTCAAGGACCTGTGCCTGGAGCCGGCCCTGGCGCCTCAACATGAACGATAATGCTCGGCCTCACCCGGTGCCAACGCCGGCCCCCCAGGTACATCGAGTGCTCTGTCAGCACCGGACCGACCCGGTGGTGCCGGGATCGTTGGCCCAACAGGGCCCGCAGCCAAGCCCACCGCGCTGCGGGCGCGGTCCGGCCAATGACGGGCCGGCCGTCACCGCCGCCCCGACCTGCTCCGCTCGCTCAGCCTCGCGCTGTGAGCTGAGCCGGGCAGCCCTTTTCCACTGGTACGCCAGCAAGAAATGAGGAAAATCTTCCCATGCCTCGCAACCACACAGTCATCGAGGCCGGCATGACCGCCCTGGTCACCGGCGCCAGCAGCGGCATCGGCGAACAGTTCGCCCGCCAGCTGGCCGACCGCGGCGTGCACCTCGTGCTCATCGCCCGCGACCACCAGCGACTTGAAGATCTCGCGACCGACCTGCGCCGCCGCCACGACGCGGTCACCGTGACGGTGCACACGGCCGACCTGGCCGAAGCGGTCAGTGCCGGCGAGGTAGCAGCCAAACTCACCTCGGACAGCGTCACTGTTGACGTCCTGGTCAACAATGCCGGCGTAGGGTCCCACGGCCGCTTCGTCGACCAGGACCCTGGTGCGATCATTCGCCTGATCCAGCTCAACTGCACGTCGCTGGTCGCTCTCACCCGCCAACTCCTGCCCGCAATGGTCACTCGCCGACGAGGCGGCATCATCAACGTCGCGTCAACCGCGGGGTTCCAACCCATCCCCACCATGGCCGTCTACGCGGCATCGAAGGCCTTCGTCCTATCGTTCACCGAAGCTCTCTGGGCCGAGACAGAGGCGTCCGGGGTCCGCGTGATGGCTCTTTGTCCCGGCGCGACCGAGACCCGGTTCTTCGAGACGGCCAACCCGACCAAGCAGTTCATGACCCGTGGACGCCAATCGCCCGACCACGTCGCAGAGGTCGCGCTCCGCAAGTTCGACACCAGCCGTGGTCCCAGTGTTATCCCTGGCGTCGCCAACCGCCTCCTCGCGACCGGTTATCGGGTTATGCCTCGGGCAGTGATGGCCCGCATGGCCGAGCGAAACGTACGCGCCAAATGAAGCACCGCTCCAGATACTCAAGGCCGGTCCGAGACCGGATCGCTCCTACCACCGGTACGCTCGAATATCACATCTGAGCGTGGCCCAGCGACGAGCAGCCCGGTGACTATGGACCGCGCCGGGTGAGTCGAGGACCCGGTCCGGCGCGGGCCGAGGTTGGGTGGGCGGTGCGGTCAAATTTTCGCCGATCTCTCGGCCGAGAGATGGTCAAGTTGCGCCCCAAGAGCCGCCGCCAGCTTGACAGGTGGATCGACACCCGCGGTGAAGAGTCCCGTTCGCCTCAAGCCTTGTCGTCGTTCTGGGCGCGTCGGCTCGGGCGGATCGCCGAACCTGCACCCGCTCCGAGTCGGCGATCTCGCGGGCAAGGCCGACGACGGCACAAGGCTCATCTGACCGAACATAATGTTCTCACTTCACCTCGATAATCTGGGCGCTGGTTCGGAACCACAGGCCTTCTGAGGATCCTGCTGGAAGCCGAGCGAATAGCCGTCTGATTATGAGTAGCTGCCGTGCGAGATGGGAGCGACGTTCGGATTCTGTTTGCAGCTGCGGTGAAGGGACGTCAAATCACTCGGCTCGCAGGACCAGCCCTGTCGGGGTGCGCGCCGCGCTACGCCCGGGGAGGGCGGCGACGAGGTTGGCGAAAACGAGAGCACCTATGCCGACGAGGAATACCGACAAAACCGGCACGGTGGGGTCGGGCACCGCGTTGATGTTGCGGGCGAACAGGGCCCAGAGTTCGCGTCCGGCGACGATGCCGAGCGGTATCCCCACGACGATGCCGACGACTGAGGCCACCGTCGCCTGCCAGGCGATCGCCGCTGCCAGTTGTCGCTGGGTAAAACCGAGAGCCTTCAATAGGGCCAGGTCTCGCCGGCGCCGCCGGACCGACGCGGCGATTGTGAGGCCGAGAGCGATGACGGCCCCAACGGCGAGCCCGACAGCGAGAACGATCGGGGTCGAGCCGATGCTGCGATAGTTCACGATCTGTGCGGGACGCAGCACGCCGAGGACGCTGACGCTGTCGTCGGCGGCGTTCGGGTCGGCGGCAAACACCTTGTTGGCTGCGTTGGCTATCCGTTGCATGTCGGCTCGGCCGGCGGCGGGACTGACGCCGCTTCGGAGCCGCACGAAGACCAGCTCCGGACCGTTGAGGTTCGGGTCCGGGCTCTGACCGGCTCGTCGGAACGCGGCCGGCTGGATGCCCGTGGACACCAGTGCCCCGGTTCCCATCGAGGTGTGTTCGGCAATAAAGCTGTCGTAGCCAACCGCCGGGAACGTCGCCGTCCCCACGATCACTAGAGGGGTTGGCGGGATGTAGGCGGGGGCGTCCTTGGCGGTCCCGAGGCTGACGAAGACGGTACCGCCAATGTGTTTGTGCAACAGGGCCAGGGTGGCCGCACCGAGCACGATCTGGTTGTTCGCATCGAGGCCATGTCCGGACAGGACCGGTGGAGCCACTTTGGCGTGCGGGCTCGCCAGGATGATGGGGACGGTCTGGCCGTCGATCTCGGCGTCGGTGTAGTCGACGCCGGTCCATGCGGCGACATCGGGGTCGTGGTTGAGCAGCGACAGGGTCTCCGGCGGGACATCGTTGCTCGGGTTGAGCGCGTAGTCCCAGTTCCACCCGTAGAGGGCGGGATGGGAGACGAGGGTGCTCAGGCTGCTCCCGAACGTGAGGGTGGCCACCACCATGGCGACTGCGAGGGCGGTGCCCACCAACGCGGAGCGCACCGGCACCGCAGTGCGGCCCCGACCTGGTTCGAGTGCGAAACGCACGCCCATCACGCCAGCCACCGACATCCCCGTGGCTTCGGCTCTGCGTGTGACGCTCGAACGGCGAGCCTCAGCCTGCCCGGTACGGGCCATACGATGGGGCGCCCCTCGGTACGACAGCGCGACCGCGGCGGCTCCAAGTCCGACGACAAGCACCGCAAGGCCGACGCTGAGCACCGTCCAGTCAAAGGCGGTCCCCCTATCGGGGTACACAGCGCGTACCGGTCCCAGCGGGGCGAGTGGTGACAGCCCGACCGCCAGGGCGAGCGCGAACAGCGAGCCGAGGACCACCGCGGCAAGGACGCCGATCAGCCCCTCACCAGCAGCGGTAGCGGGCCCGGCTCCGAGGGCGCGCAGTACCTGGCGGTCCTCGTCCCCGAAGCGCAGCTGGCGGGACATGGCCTGAACCCCGAGGACCAAGATGACCAGGGCGGCGATCGCTCCGAACGCGCCAAGCGCGACCGACGCCGGTTTGACCGCGAGCTCCACCTCGGCCACGACTCGCGAGGTCACATGGAACTCATAGGTAAAGCCCCGGGGGACGACGCCCACGAGCTCCTGCTCGACCCTGGGAACATCTCGATTGCCCTGGTCGAGTTGCAGATCGTAGACAATCGGCGTGACCCTCGCCGGTGCCGCGGAGGCAATGGCCTCCCGAATGAGCGCCGGGGTTAGCACCACAAAGCCGTAGGCGGCGTCGACGTCGTCCTGGACCACTTGGTTGTTGGCGACGACGATCCCCACCAACGCGGCGCGCACCCGGATGCGGGGCGCCACGCGGGGCGTGCCGAACCCGGGCTGGTTTGTCTGCGTATCTGTGTAGAGACCCATAGGCAAGATGTGGCCGACGTGCACGCCGAGTAGCTCGGCGGCGCGAGCGGTCATCATGACTTCGTCGGCTCGGCTCGGATCTGCCCTCCGGCCCTCGACAACCGTCAGCCGGTCCTGCTCAAAGAACACGCCGTCCAGGCTGCCCCCGATCTCCACGTCAGCCAACGCGTCCAGGCGGGGGGCGCCGTTGGGAGCGAGAGGTGCAACGGTGGGTGCGACAACGGTCTCGACCCGTTTCACGTCTGCCAGGCGGGTGATCGTGGCGGTCAACGCTGGGCCTGGACTTCCAGTGGAGGAGTTGTACACCGTCATGGTCATGTCCGACGGGTTGGTGCTCGCCAGGAATGTCGGGTACGAAGACTGCGTACGCCGTCCCGCGGCGATCGATGCCATGGCGGTCCCACCGATCAACCCGATGAGGAGGACCATGCTCAGATAGCTGCCCCAGCGGCGGCCGAACGTGGTCCGGAAGCGGTACGACGCGACTCGCAGGGCTTGGCTCACGTCACCAAGGACGTCGGGAGACGCTTCGACCAGTACGTAATCCTGAGTCTGGTTTGCCAGATGCGGGCCGTCGAGGGGGCTGGCCGCACTCGTCGGCCGTACTAACACCCCTTCGTTCGCCCCCGAGCTCGACCTCAAGCTCTCCGCTTGATGGGACGAGTGAGAACCGTCGGGTGATGGCGTGCTGGGTATGTGCCGCGCCAGAACGTCAGCGGCGCAAGCGTTCGGACTGATCAGGGCGGAGCGCAGCTCCGGGGCCGGACGGGCGCGACGAGCTCAGGGCTCTCGTAGCGAGCGCTGTTGACGGCGGTACTGACCATGTGCCAAATGAGGAAGTCTTGGGGCGGGGGTTGAAGGAGTTCGCGGAGCCAGCTGGGGCACACTGGTTCCGGGCGTAGCCACTCGTCCCAGTGTCGGAGGACAGGACCACGGGCATCCGGTGGTGCGCCGGCGCCTTGGTGTCGTTGGGAGCCGTGGTGGTGTCCGCCGTCTTTAGGACAGAGGCCGGCCCGAACCCGGGTCTCAACGTCCCGAACGCTGCTCAGGCGCCGCGCCGAGGTCGGCAGCCAGCTGGGCGGAGATGGCGGGCAAGCGCCTCGGTAGGTGGCCTGGGTGTGACGCGAACCCCTCAGTGGCCTTCGGGCCAGGAAGCCTGGTTGCGCCGAGGACGGACCAGCTTGCGGTGGCGTACCTGACGATCAAGGCCGTCGCCGACCACGTTGGTTGCGCCCCAGGACCGCAGCCTGATCGACTGCAGCTACCTGCCCCAGACCGCCGGCTCCCGGGCGATGGGAATGGCGTGAAGTGCCATGCCGGTCGATCTGCTCACTCGTCGGGAGAGAATGGGGACATGACCGCAGCTGACGCCTCACACGACTGGGATGACTCCTACGCCGGACCGACTCCGCCTTGGGACATTGGCCGCCCGCAGCCTGCCTTCGTCCGGCTCGCCGAGGCTGGCCTGCTCACTGGCGTACTGCTCGATGCCGGCTGCGGCACCGGCGAGCACACCATCCTCGCCGCGCGTCACCGCGCCAAAGCGCTCGGCGTCGACGTCTCCCAGCGAGCCATCGAGATCGCCCGCCGCAAGGCCACCGATCGCGGCGTCGATACCGGCTTCGAGGTCTTGGACGTGCTTCGGATCGACACCCTCGGTGAGGCCTTTGAAACCATCCTCGACAGCGGGCTGTTCCACGTCTTCGACGATGCTGCTCGTGCCCGTTATGTAACGGCTGTGCACAGCGTCCTCCGCCCGGGTGGCCACCTTCACCTCATGTGCTTCAGCGACCACCAGCCTGGCGACTGGGGTCCCCGCCGTGTTACCGAGGACTCATTACGCGCCGCGTTTGGGTCAGGCTGGCGTATGGACTCGCTCACCCGCGACCGCTTCGACATCAACCCGGGTCTCGGCAGCCCTACCGCCGAAGCCTGGCTAGCCGACGTGGTCCGGCTGGCGTCCGAGTAAGGGTTGCCCACCCACTTCGCCGGAGCCGAGACTCCAACTCGGTAGCCCATAAAGGTCCGTCCGAGCGTCCCCGAACCCCGTGGCCGCCACGCCCCAAATCGCCGGTTTGCGGGCACGCAGAATGACAACGTCGTTCGGAGCCCGGAGGCGATCGAAATCGGCGTTCCGCGTCGTGTGGAGTTCGGAGGGATGCGTGCGCTTTCGTTCACACCACCAGGTGTGGCATGTCTCGTCGAGACCCCGGTGCCGACACCCGGGGCAGGGGAGTGGGTAAAGCCGAATTGCCTCTCGGCTCGGGACACCGACACTGCGTGAGCACCAAGCCTGTCAAGGATGAAGGAGTAGCTGCCAGTCCAAAAGACGGCGACCTCCGAGGGCCGGTTGGCGGCCCGCCCAGGCCGCGAGCCGACCTCAGTCCCTTCTGTAGTGCTCCCTCACGACGCCGTCATACTGACCTGGACGGCCGCGTAGGACGCGCTTGCCGCTCCGGCACGAATCGAGCTGGTGGGATCAGCAAAGGAACTCGGCAAGAAGGCTCATCACTCGCTCGGGGCCCGTGTAGATGGCCCGCGACGGGAGGATCTCCAAGTGGGCGCCCAGCTGCTCTGCCCAGGCTTGTGCCACTAGGGCCGGGTGCCCTTGGTCGCCGCCGTGGCCGACGACGAGGATCTCGGCGGTCAGGTCGCTACGACCGGTGCTTGTCAGCGAGCCCAGCCACGTGGCGTACTTGCCAGCGGCGCGCCCACTGGGCGGAGCCACAAGTACGACCCGCTCAAACAGGGCGGGGCCATCGGCAAGAGCGCCGACGACCGCCCGGGCGCCTCTCGAAAAACCGATGGCCTGTGTGACCTGGTATTCGTTGGCGACCGCCCGGGCTTCAGCTGCGTCGCGTTCGGCCTGGCGGCGAATGCGCGCCAGGCCTTCAGCGTGGCCGGAGACCCCGTAGGCGAAGCCGATCTTGGTACCTGGGACACGGTCCGCATACCGCATCCGAGCCTCGAGCTCCTCGCCCTGCCCGCCCGGTGCGAACAGCGTGAAGGGCCTGCCACGGCCGCGTCTGACAACGCTCACCCCACTGACCTTACGCATCCTCCCGTCGTACTATGACCGCGTGAGGTGCCCGGGAGCCCAGCCAACTGGTCCCTCGCTGACGCCGGCTCTGACGTGATCGGTGCCCACCAGACGCTGTAGCCTCAGCGGCCACGTACGGAGACCTGCTTGAGCGCAACTTCCCAGGAACCTGGTACGAGTTCCTGGCGTTGTTCGGGGTGTGACGCTGAGGCCCGGTCGGCACAAGGTGGTCGCCCGCATGGCCCTGGCCACAGTGGCGATGGGCAGCTTGGGATGGGTCCCGCCCCGTCGCCCAGGCGACGGCTCGCCAGCATGTCCGGCTGCTGGGCAACGCGGTTGGCGGTGTTCGCTTCGGTACGCGCCAGGCCACGGCTGTCCGCGACCTGGCGACGATGTTCGGCAACCTCAAGACGACCAACCTCAGGGCCATTGACTGGTGCGGGTTTGACGGCTCAGAGCGTCGGGCTCGACAGGATGGGTCATGGACGGTCAAGACCCCAACTGGGGAGATGGTCGGGCGCCGAGAGAGCCCACCCATGACCGGCAGCACCGACAAGGTCGACATGATCGGCGCCGGGTACTTCGGCTGCGCGGCGATGGGGCCCTGAGCCCCACCCCGAGGCTTCCGGCATCCCGACGGCTCAGTTCCGGTGTGCAGGGCTCACTCCTGCTCACTGTTGAGGAACGGTGCACAGTTCCGGCCCGTCCATTCGATGCACCGAGGACGCTCCTCTCAACGGGCCGCCGGGTCGGACCTTCGATATCGATATGTACGCGGAAGCCGTGACCAGTCGGAGGTACTCCCTCGAAGCAGGAGAGAGCGGCCTGGTCGGTTGTTCGTCCTTGTTCAGCGGGTCAACCTGGACCAGGTTGACGCAGTAAAGGTCGAGTGGTTGACCGCCTCGCTCGCGCTCGAGCTCGAACCGTTCGGGGTGAGGGTCTTCAGCGTCCAGCCCGGCGCCATCAAGTCCGAATGGACCGCCATAGCGGCTGATCGGCACACCCGAGCAGGGGCCGGCGGGATCACTGCTGACCGGCGCTTCTATTTGGTGATGCGCTGCCTCAGCTAGTTGTGACCTCCGGCTTTGCCGGTATTTCGGCTGGCCCCGGGGTACAACCCGGCAATATCGCCCGTGGTCGTGCACGGTCGGCCCTCGGTGTTTACCCTTGGTGGTATGCATAGCAAAACCACAAGGCGCCTGTTGGCTCTCGCCGCCAGTGTGGTCATGGTTGCGCCCTTAGGCAGTGCCGCCCCCGCGTCAGCGGTCGATTTTCGCCCCGCCCTAAGCCACGGACCTTCCAAAGTCGCCCCCCCCCCCCCCCCCCCCCCCCCCCCCCCCCCCCCCCCCCCCCCCCCCCCC
>CAYZVQ010000116.1:0-13831 GCA_964481925.1 uncultured Acidimicrobiaceae bacterium | reverse complement strand
TCCTGCTACGCTCGGGATCTCTGATGGTGGCTGAGCCGGGCGCACCCCCCGTGGTGGCAGTGGTCGTGACCTGTCGGCCGGGAACCTGGCTGGAGGAAACGCTGAGGTCCCTGGCCGCGCAGGACTACCCCGAGCTATCGGTCCTCGTGGTGGCGGTCGGTGATGACGACGGCGCCATCGCCAACCGGGTGGCCGCCAGCCTGCCTGAGGCGCACCTGGCCCGGGCGGCCGCCGGGACGGGGTTTGCCCAGGCCGCCAACCAGGGCGTGGAAATGGTGGAGGGCGCGGCCCATATCCTCGTTTGCCACGACGACGTCGCTCCAGTCCCCAGCGCGGTCCGCCTGCTCCTCGAAGAGGCATACCGGAGCAACGCTGGACTGACGAGCCCGAAGTTCGTGCTCTGGGACGCTCCTGACCGCCTGCTGGCGGTCGGCATGGGGGCCGATCGCGTGGGGGTCGTGAACTCCCTCATCGAAGAGGGCGAATTGGACCAAGGCCAGCACGACGTGGCCCGAGAAGTATTTGTGGCGCCCGCCGGGGCGGTCCTGGTCCGCACCGACTTGTGGCGGGCGCTGGGCGGTTTCAACCCGGGCATCGGCCAACCCGGCGAGGACCTGGACCTGTCGTGGCGCGCCCACGTGGCGGGCGCCCGGGTGATAGTGGCTCCTCAGGCGCGCGTCCGTCACCTCGAGGCGGACAAGAAGGGCCTGCGGACCGGTCCCGTGCCAACGCCCGAACGCCTGCGGGCCGAACGAGAGCGGCACCGGTTGCGCACTCTGTGGACGTGCTACGGCTTTGCCGCATTGCTACTGATCGCGCCGGTGTCTGTCCTTTTCGCCCTGGCCGAGTGCACGTGGGCTCTCGTGCACCGCCGACCGGGGAGGCACGTGCTCGCACCGCTCGCCGCCCTCTTCGGCTCGCTGCGCCGTCCCCGCGAGCTCTGGCAGGGGCGCCGGCGTACGCAGAACCTGCGTCGAGCCGGCGATTTCCACCTATGGAAGCTGCAGACCCGGGGCAGCGCCCGCTTCCGGGCCATGGTCCGTCTGCGCCTGGAACGCGGCCACGAGTTGGCCTGGGTGGCGGCCAGAGCCTCGGCGGCGCCCCAGGACAGTGCCGTCGCCCCCGCCGTGACGACCGCGGTCGGTCCTGGCTTCCCGTCGGCCGCGCCTGGCCCATTGGGCGCGGTGCCGGCCAGCCCGTTGTCCGAGGGCCTGTCATCGGAGGGCCCGTCATCGGAGGGCCCGTCATCGGAGGGCCTGTTATCGGAGGGCCTGTCATCGGAGAGCCTGTCATCGGAGAGCCTGTCGGACGGGCCGTCGGACGGGCTGTCGACAGCGGGCCCCGTGTCGAACGGTGTGTCCAACGGCGCTTCGTCGGCGGGCCCGCACCCGGTTAGCTCGCCGGCCGGCCCCCTGTCGAACGGCGTGTCGTCGGCCCACCCCTACCCCGCCACCTCCCCGGGCGGAGAACGACCGGCGAGCGTGGCCGTCCTCGCCGCCGTCCGGCGCCCGGGCGCCCTCCTGAGCTGGAAAACCACCGCCATCACCTGTGCTGTCGTCGTCGTACTGCTGGCCATCGGCTCGCGCGATGTGCTGACTCAGCCCTTGCCGCTCGTGGGCCAGTTGCCTTCCCTGAGCGGAGGCGTGGGCGGGTGGTGGCACAGCTGGTGGAACGGCGCCGGACCTGGGGGCCTGAGCAGCTCGGCCTTTGCCCCTCCCGGCCTCCTCTTGATGGGCGTCGTCGGGCTGATCGCCCTGGGCTCGGCCAACTTCGCTGTTCACATCCTGGTTTTCGCCCCGCTCCTGCTCGGCCCGTGGGGCGCCTACGCGCAGACCCGTGACTTCGGGTCGCAACGCGGCAGGTTGGCTGCCACCGTCCTGTACGCCGCTTTGCCCATCCCTTTCGATGCGCTGGCCCAGGGGCATTGGGCCGGTCTGATCGCGTATGCCGTCTCGCCCTGGGTCATCGGGATGCTTTGCCGCTTGGGTGCCCGGGCGCCGTACCCGTTCGTTCCATGGGACCGGGCCTGGCCTCGGCTCCTGGCCTTGAGCGCGGCTGTAGCGCTGGCCGGCTCGCTAGCCCCGGCGGTGGTGTTACTGGTGCCGGTGCTGGGGGTGTCCCTGCTGGTCGGTTCGTTGCTGGCCGGCCGCGGCAACGGCGGGCTCAGGTACCTCGTGGCTTCACTGATCGGCACCGTGGTGGCACTGGTGGCCCTGGCCCCCTGGTCCTTCGCGTCACTTGGGTCGTGGTCGAGCGCCATAGGCACTCCGTCGGGCGCGTTGCACGCGCTGGGGCTGAGCGATCTGTTGCGCCTGCAGACCGGTCCCTACGGGGGCGGTCCGCTCGGTTGGGCCCTGGTCGTGGCGGCGGCCATCCCGCTGCTCGTCGGGCGGTCGTGGCGCCTGGCCCTGGCTGCCCGCCTCTGGGTGGTGGCCGTAGCTTTTCTGGGCCTGGCCTGGGCCGGCTCCAGGGGGTGGTTCCCCGTCCCCCCGCTCGAGCTTCTGCTGGCGCCCGCCGGTGCTGCCATGGTGCTGCTGGTGGCGGTGGGCGCCGCCTCGGTCGAGGTCGACGTGCCCGGCTACCGCTTCGGCTGGCGCCAGGCCGTCCCCGCCATAGGGGCGCTAGCCGTCGTGGCCGCCGCCCTGCCGCTGTTCTCCTGGGTGGGCAACGGCCAGTGGGGTGCGCCCACTAGCGCGGCCGAAAGCGCCTTTGCCTTCCCGACGGGCCCCCAGGCGGGTGATTACCGGGCCCTGTGGCTAGGCAGTGCCGGTTCGTTGCCCCTGGCGTCGGAAGGCTCGGTGGACGGCGTCGCCTTTGCCACTTCGCTCGACGGCCTGCCCACGGCGGCCCAGCTGTGGGCGCCCGCCCCTTCCGCGTTCAGCTCCTTGGTCGCTGCGGACCTTCGCTGGACCGAGCAAGGCGAGACGAGGGCCCTGGGCCGGCTGCTCGCCCCTCTGGCGGTGAGGTACGTGGTGGTACCGACGGGGACGGGGGCGGTCCCGGCGTTGGACCAGCTGGTCACGCAGCTGGCCCAGCAGGTCGACCTCGTGCCCGTAGGGGCCGACCCTTCGTACCGCGTGTTCGAGAACGTGGCCTGGGCCCCGCTGTTTTCCGTACTTGCCCCCAACATCGACCTGCCGGCGGCAGGCGGTCCCTGGGCGGTGGCGTCCATCCTCCAGCGCCTCGACCTGAGTGGCGACCAACCGCTGGCTGCCACCAGTTCAGGGGGCCGGCCCCTGGCGGTGCCCGCGGCGGCGCCGGCGGCCCGATCGGCAGCCACGGGCCCGGCCCCGCCCGTGGTGGTCCTAGGTGCCGTGCCGGAAGGCACGTGGCAGCTCCGCGCCGGTGGCCGGGAAGTGGCCGACCAGACCGTGCTCGGATTTGCGAGTGCGTGGGCGCTGCCCACCGGCACCCGGACCGTGACCATTAGCCGGGAGAGCTCACTCGGCCAGCACGTGATCGACATCGTCATGCTCGTCGTATGGGCATTGGCGTTGTGGGCGGCGGTGTCGCGCCTGCGAGCCAGGCTCGGGACCCAGCTCACACTGGTCAGCCTGGACGCCGGCGCCGCGGGCACGGGGGTGGCCGAGATCGACTGGTCACGGGCGTTGGAGGGCGAGAGCCTTGGCTGAGGCTCGCCGCCTGCCTGTGGTGGCGCTCCTCGTTTGCCTACTGGTCGTGGCCGGCATCCTCGGGCGCCCGGCGGGGGCAGGTGGCGCCCAGGCCGTTGCTCTCGTGGTGCCCACCCCCAGCGAGGCTCCGGCGCTGGCACTGTCCTCGTCGTGGTACTGCGCCGGGGCGACCTCGCCCGGCGGGACCGCTCCCGGGGACCTGTTGGTGGACAACGCTGGGCCCGGGCCCGTCAAAGCGACAGTGAGCCTGGTCTGGTCGTCCGGCGCGGCATCACAGCTGGACCTCTCGGTACCCTCGGGGTCTGACCAGCTCGTCCCCGAGGACCTCCCCGCCAGCCCGTTCTTCTCGCCCGCTCAATGGGTCGGGGCGATCGTCACCCTCTTCGGGGGAATGGCGAGCGTCAGCCAGGTGATCAGCACGCACGAGGGATCCGCGAGCCAGCCGTGCGCCTCCAGTACCTCTTCGCAGTGGTACTTCCCCGACGGGGCAGTCCTGCGGAACGCCTCGGACGACATCTCCCTGCTGAACCCCTACCCGGAGGCCGCCGTGGCCGACCTCTCCTTCACGACCGAGCTGGGCCAGGAGGCGCCGGACGCTTTTCGCGGTGTGGTCGTGCCGGCCCAGGGCTTGACCGTGCTCGACCTTGGGAGCCACCTGCGCCGGCGCTCGCAGATCTCGGTGACGGTCACGACGCGCGCCGGGGGGATCGTGGCTTTTCAGACCGAGATCGTGACCAAGCCGCCGGCCCGCGCCCCGCGCCTTGGGGCCCCCGGTGCGCTGGACCCGGTCCTCCCCCAGCCCGGGACGGGCCTCACCCTGGGCGCGGCTCAGCCATCGACTTCGTGGTGGTGGCCCGAGGGAGGCGACGGCCCGGGGTTTACCGAAAGGTATGTGGTCTATAACCCCGGTGGCGGCACGGCGCAGCTGGACCTGAGCCTGGTGGCGGCAGGCGCCGGAGAGGGGCTCGGGAGCGCCCAACAGCTGACCGTGGGCCCCTACGGCACCTCGGTACTGAAGATCAACGGTCAGCCGTGGGCGTTGCCGGGTATCGCCTATGCCGTCCACCTGCAGAGCACCAACGGTGTGCCGGTCGTGGCCGAACGCTCGGTCACAGCCGGCGCACCCTCCCTGTACCGCGGGACGGCGAGCTTGCTGGGCGAGGCGGTGCCCGCCGAGCAGTGGCTCGTGGCGCCGAACGTCCAGGTCCTGGAACCCCGCATCTGGCTGGAGCTCGTCAATCCCGGGACCAGGCCGGCCGTGGTGTCGGTCGAGTCCGTGTCCCATGGCCGGCGGGAGCCGGTGGCCGGCGTGCCGGGCCTGGTGGTGGCCGCGGGCCAGCATGGCGACGAGGCCCTGAGCGGTGTGGACACTGACCAGGTCCTCGTCGTGTCGAGCTCGCAGCCGGTGCTGGTCGAAAAGGACTCCTACGCCGTCCCACCCGCCACCGGCGTCAGTTTGGCGCCCGTGGTGGTCCTGGGCCCGGGGGGCTGAGCGGTCACCGGCCTGAAGGCCTGCACGGTGCCGACCGGCCGGCCTGCGGACTGGCCGCCCACCAACCACGCTGTGGTGCCCATCACGGCCAGGCCGGAGAAGGACACCGGTACCACGTGGCCCGAGACGACCACGGTGGCGGTGGACGGTTCAAAGCCCCAGACGGTGCCCACGAGTTTTAAACCCGTATAGCCGCCGGCGATGTAAATGTGGCCGTCGAGCGTGGCCGCGCTGGCGCCCTCCAGGGCCGTGGGCAGGTGGCCCACAACGCTGGCCTGTCCCGTCGCCGGGTCGACGCCCTGGATGTCGTCGACCGGCACACTGGCGTGGCCGCCCACGGTGGTGCCCCCGAAAACGAAGATGCGACCGTCCACCGCGGCGACAGCCGGGTACTCGACGGGGACGGGCAGGGAGGCGACGGCCCGGAACGTGCGGCCGTCCGTCGTAGCCAACACCTCCCGGTCCGCTGTAGCTCCGTCGGAGCCACCAACGACATAGCAGGTCGTCCCGATGATGACCGTTGTCGAGCCGGAACGGGGTTGAGGCAGCCCGGCCGTGGCTGTGGCCATGGGCACGGCCGAGGCGGGTACCACCGCGCCCGACGGCGCCTTGAAGATCTGGACGGTGGAGCTGGCCGTCGAGCCGGCCCCTGTACCGGTGCCCCCTGTACCGGTGCCCCCTGTCCCAGCGCCTGCCACGTAGCCGCCGAAGATCACGTCGTGGCCGGCCAGGACGGCGCCGGAGGCGTCGTGCACGGCCGTTACCAGGCCGGCCACCAGGCGAATGGCGCCCGTACCGGGGTTGAGCAGGAACGCCCCGTTCCCCGACGTCCCCGTCGGGGTGAGCCCTCCGACCACGACCAGATCCGGGCCTGGCCCGGCCAGCACGACGGCCCGAGCGACAGGCACAGGCAGGCGCTTCGCCAGGAGCGTGGCGGAGACGTCGGGAGGCGCCACCGGCCGCGGTTTGGCTTTCAAGGTGGTCTTGCCCCGGGCCCCATGGGCACCGAGGCCCCCGGCGGAGCTCTTGCCTGCACCGGTACCGGTGCTGTGGTGCCTCTCCACCACCAGCACCGCCACGACCACCCCCGCCAGTACCACGAGGGCGATAAGAGCGGCCCAGAAGCGCCGCCCCATCCCAGTGTTACGGTGACGCCCGCGTACGCCCCGGTACGGGGGTGGCTTGACGCCCGGCTTCACCTCGTGGGAGTGGTACCAGGCACCGGCGGGGCGCCCGGCGTGTGCGGGCCGTCCGGCGCCAAGAGCCCATCGGCCCGAGCGGACTGCAAGGTTGCCCCCCGGCCCCCGCCCATCCCGGGAGCCTCGCCGGGGAAGGCCTCGGGATCGTGGCCGGCCCCGTTGGCCAGAACCGTGGCGAAGGTCGGTACCGTCAGCTGGTCGTGCACCGGCCGCCCGTAGGCCTGGTCCACGAGCCGGGCCACCTCGAGACCGTCAATGGTCTCGCGCTGGATGAGGGCCTGGGCGACGGCCGCCAGCCCGTGCTGGTGTTCGCGCAACAGCCTCAGCGCCCTGGCTTCCTGGTCCCGCAGGATCCGCTCGACCTCTTCGTCGATGACCCGGGAGGTGACGTCGCTGTAATCGCGCGTGTGCATAAGGTCGTCGCCAAGGAAGACCTCGCCACCGTTGCCCCACGCCATCGGGCCGACGCGTTCGGACATGCCGAACTCCCGCACCATCTTGCGGGCCATCTCGGTGGCCCTCTGAAGGTCGTTGGAGCCGCCGGTGGAGAGCGTGCCGAAGATGAGCTCCTCGGCGCAGCGGCCGCCCATCATCACGCAAAGGGCGTCTTCGATGTACTCACGCCAATAGGTGTGGCGTTCCTCGATGGGCAACTGCTGGGTGACGCCGAGGGCCATGCCCGTCGGCAGGATCGTCACCTTGTGGACGGGGTCGGCGTCGGGCAGCACATAAGCCAGGACAGCGTGGCCACCCTCGTGGTAGGCGGTGGCCATCTTCTCCTTCTCCGACAAGACAGTCGACTCCCGCCGCTGGCCCATCAGCACCCGGTCCCGGGCGGCGTCGAAGTCGGCCATGGAGATGGCCGAGGCGCTGCGCCTCACCGCGTGCAGCGCCGATTCGTTGACCAGGTTGGCGAGGTCGGCACCGCTCATCCCCGGGGTGCCCCGGGCCACGACCATCAGGTCGACGTCAGGGCCGATCCGCTTGTCCTTGCAGTGCACCTTCAGGATGGGCAGGCGCTCCTCGAGATCGGGGAGGGGGACGACGATCTGGCGGTCGAACCGGCCGGGCCGCAGCAGGGCCGGGTCCAAGATGTCGGGGCGGTTGGTCGCCGCCATCATGACGATGCCCTCGGTGGCCTCGAAGCCGTCCATTTCCGCCAGCATCTGGTTGAGCGTCTGCTCCCGCTCGTCATGGCCACCGCCCAGCCCGGCCCCACGCTTGCGCCCGATGGAGTCGATCTCGTCGACGAAAATGATGGCCGGTGCCTGTTTGCGGGCGTTCTGGAAGAGGTCGCGCACGCGAGAGGCACCGACCCCCACGAACATCTCCATGAAGTCCGAGCCGGTTACCGACATGAACGGCACCCCGGCTTCGCCCGCCACGGCGCGAGCCAAAAGGGTCTTGCCTGTGCCCGGTGGCCCGACCAGGAGCACCCCTTTGGGGATCTTGGCCCCGATCTCTTTGAAGCGCGCCGAGGAACGCAGGAAGTCCACGACTTCTCGGATTTCCGTTTTTACGCCCTCGTAGCCGGCTACGTCGGCGAAAGTTGTCCGGGGCCGTTCGGTCGTATAGACCTTGGCACGGCTCCGCCCGATGGACATGATGCCGCCCATCTGGCCCTGGGCGCGCCGGGCCATCCAGACGAAGACGAGCACGACCACGCCGATCAGGATCAACGTGGGGAGCAAGCTTATGAACCACGAGTTGCCCGGGGAACTGAAGGACAGGCCGCCCTTATCGCCCAGGTACTTCTGGAGCATGGACACCTCGGTGGTGTCCACTACCACGCCGCCCACCGGGCCCTGGGTCTGGTAGAGGACGCCATTTGTCCCCGTGAACTGGATAACCCCGTTGTTGCTGTTGACCTCGGCGCTTCTTACCAGACCGTGCTCGAGCTCGTTGACGAACGCGCTGTACTTGACCGTGGGCGCCTGAGTCGCCGACATCAGGTTGGAGACCAGGAAGGCCACGAGCACAACGGCGGCGAGGGCCATCAGGACCCACCGCCAGGAGCGGTCGGGCCCCGTAGGCGGGTTGTTACCGTTCGACCGGTCGGGCTGGCGTGACCTCATGTCTCCTGGTTGCCGGCTCATAGACCCTCAATCCTAGGCCGGGCGGTGCGCATATCACCGACCGACGTCCCGGGAGCCCGGTTGGGCGCCCTAGCTGCGGTAGTTTCGACATCGTGAACCCCGGACACTGCGCCCGCCCGGCTTGTTACGGCAAGGCGGCCGCCTGGCTCGCTTACGACTATGACGCGCGTTGCGCGTGGTTGGACGACGATGCTAGCGACGCCGGGCCCCAGGACCGCAGGATGGCCGCCCATGTTTGGCCATTGTGCGAGCGCCACGCCGACAACCTGAGGGTGCCGAGGGGATGGTTTTGCGTGGACCGTCGGGCATCGAGGTTCGGCCCGGCGGAGGGCGACCCGCCCGCGGCGGCCCCGTCGGTGGCCGGTACCTCGACCGGTACCTCGACCGGTGCCGTCCCGGGCGCCGGTACCGCCACGCCTGGCGGTACCCGCGACAATGAAGCCCGGCCCGGGGCCCCGGAGGCCTCGAGCACTGGTACCGCCGGCGGCGCCGGTGCCAAGGGCGCCCCCAACGCCAAGGGGCCGGGTACCAAAGGGCAGGGTAAGGGGCCAGGCACAAACGGTGGCAGTCGGCTCAGTTCGATCCTCTGACGCCCGGGTCGCACGCGCCTCCCTTCGGCGTCCCTCTTCATCGGGGGTCCCTCTCTTCGGCGTCCGGGGGTTTTGGTGCCCCGGTCTAGGGGGACTGGCTAAGGTCGGGCGGCCGATTTGCCGATGGAGTACCAGCCGCATCACATCCCGGGCATGGGATGGTGTCGCGGGACCTGGCAGCAAACTGGTACCCGAGGAGAGTTTCACCGTGAAGTGTCCGAACTGTGAGACCAGAGAGCTGGTGGTGATCCAGATGGTCGTCAGCGGTGAGCTGGTCGGCCTTCACAGCTGCTCGTTCTGTGACCTGCGGTGGTGGGAGACGCGGGACGGGGTCCTGTCTCTGGCCGGGGTGCTCGACCTGGCTACCGTCGAACGCTGAGGCGAGCAGGGCCGTCCGGCAGGCCCGGTGGCGGCCCGGCTTCACAGATGCCTCGGCACCGACCAGAATGGCTACCAATGGCGTACACCGACGAGCGGGCCGGCGCGTCATCGGCGGCAGGTGCGGGGACAGCGGCCGAGGTTGGGACAGCGGCCGAGGTTGGGACAGCGGCCGAGGTTGGGACAGCGGCCGAGGTCGGGACAGCGGCCGCGGAAGCCAGCACCTACCCGGCAGGCGGGCCCCGCCATGCTCTCCAGGGCGGCAACAACCGGTTATGGGAGAGGATCCGCAGGATAGGGAGGCCCGAGCAGTTCGTCACCTTCGTGGTCGTGGCGGCCTCCGTGATCTTCGTTCTCGTGCAGTTCGAGCCGTCCAACCTGTTCCGCAACACCACCATCGCGGGCGGTGATACCGGGGCGCACGTGATCCTGCCCTGGATAGCCCAACACCAACTGCTGCCCAACCTCCGCCTGACGGGCTGGACGTCGTCCAACTGGGACGGGTTCCCGGCCGTGACCTTCTATTTCCCGATGCCCATTTACAGCATCGTCGCCCTGGCCCAGGTGTTCCCCTACGACATCGCCTTCAAGCTCGGCACCGCCGCGCCCATGATCTTTATGCCGGTGGCGGGCTGGCTCATGGGGCGCATGGCGAAGGCGCCTTTCCCCGTGCCCGCCGTCCTGGCCGCGGCCACATTGCCTTATATGTTCGGTACCGAGTACTCGATCTACGGCGGCAATATCCCCTCGACGCTGGCCGGCGAGTTTGCCTTCGCCTGGAGCCTGTGGTTCGCCCTGGTGTTCCTCGGCGTCGTGATCCGCGGGTTGCAGACGGGCCGCTACCGCGCGCTGGCGGCGGTGTTGTTCGCCTGCACGTTCATGTCCCACATCGACCCCGCCATGTTCGCGGCCATGGGCCTGATCGTGCTCATCGTGCTCTACGGGTTGCGCAACCGGGACTGGCGGGGGGCGCTGTGGTGGGCGGTGCCCACCCTTGTGGTCGCCGGGTGCATCGCCGCGTGGTGGGCGCTGCCGTTCGAACTGCGGTTCCCCTATGTCACCAACATGGGCTACACGCGCAACACGGACTACCTGGCCGGCCTGTTCCCCCAGAGCAACCCAAATGACACGTGGCTGTTCGTGCTGGCCACCCTCGGTGCGGGGCTGAGCCTGGTCAACCGGCGCCGGATCGGGGAGTTTTTCTCCATCATGGCCGTACTGGCCGCCCTGGCCTTCCGGTTCATGCCCCAGAGCATCCTGTGGAACAACCGGGTACTGCCTTTCTGGTTCCTGGCCCTCTACGTCCTGGCCGCTTTGTCGGTGGCCGAGCTCTATTGGCTGGTGGCGCAGCGGAGCACCAACTACCTGGTGACGTTGCGGGCGGCGATGCTGCCGGCGCCCCTCGTCGTGCTCGTGCTGGTCCTGGTGTGGGTGGGTTTCCCGCTGCGCATACTGCCGGGCGAGCATGGCGTGGCCAACGGCGATTACGAGTTCCTCGGCATACCCCAGAAATCCGAGTCCTACATCCCGAGCTGGATCAGTTGGAACTACAGCGGCTACCAGGCCGGGTGCACGTCACTTGCCACCGATCCCGGCGAGGCGGGGTCGTGCGCCAAGACCCGCTGGCCCGAGTACGAGGACGTCGTCACTGCCCTCGGGAAGCTCTCAAAGACCTACGGCTGTGGCAACCTCATGTGGGAGTACCAGTCCCAGATGAACAACTACGGCACGCCGGACGCCCTCACGATGCTGCCTTACTGGACCAACGGGTGCATCGGCTCGATGGAGGGCCTCTACTACGAGGCCTCGGCCACGACCCCGTTCCATTTCATCGACCAGTCGGAGCTGTCGCTCCAGCCGTCCGACCCGATGGTCGGGATCCCCTATGCCAGTGGGCCCGACGTGACGCTCGGCGTCGAGCACCTTCAAATGCTCGGGGTCAAGTACTACATGGCCCTCAATACCGAGCTCCAGCAGCAGGCGGCTGCCGATCCTTCCCTGAAGCTCATCGACACGCTGGGGCCCTTCGAGATCAGCTACGCCGGCAACACCGGCGGGCCGACCGGCATCCAGCGCCAGTTCTGGAAGGTCTACATGGTCCTCGGCTCGCCCCGGGTGCGCCCCTTGGCCAGCCAGCCTGTTGTCATGGACGGGCTCAACAACTCGAGCCAGCCGAAGTACTTGAACGTGATGACGACCTGGTACGACACCCCCGCGGACTGGGACGTCTACCTGGCTGCCAGCGGGCCCTCGTCCTGGGCCAGGATCCCCTACGGGGACTCCAAGATCGGCGTGGTCAACAGCCTGCCCGTGCAGCCGGAGCCGTCCACGACGGTCAGTCACATCGTCGAACACAACGCCTCGATCAGCTTCGACGTCTCCCGGACGGGCGTGCCCGTACTGGTCAGCATCTCCTACTTCCCCAACTGGCAGGCGTCGGGGGCCACGGGGCCCTACCGCGTCAGCCCCAACCTGATGGTGGTGGTCCCGACCTCGCACCACGTGAGCCTTTCGTACGGCACTACGCCCGTGGACTACGCGGGCTGGGCCCTCACCATCCTGGGACTGATCGGCCTGGTGGTCCTGGTGCGCCGGCCCGTCGCCCCCGTGCGCTCGGTGCGCCGTACTGGCATGGTGCGCATGCCCGACTGGGCGGCGGACATGTCCTACCTGGGGGACGCTCTGAAGGGGGCATGGGGGCGCGAGCCGTCGTCGCCCGTTGAGGGCCCCGGGGCGCCAATTCGCAACGGTGGCGTCCACAACGGTGCCGGTGCCACCGACGACGAGGACGCCGCCGCCCACAACGGGACCGAGAGCGGTCACGGGACCGAGAGCGGTCACGGGGCCGACGGCGGTAATGGTGCGGGCGTCGTGGGCGCCGGCTCGGCGGAGCCCGGCGAAGATGCCCAGGCCACCCGAGAGGCGTAGGGACGCGTCCGGTTTGTTAGCTTGTCCACGGACACTGTAAACATGGCCTCTCTCGACGACATCTTTAAGGCATATGACATTCGCGCCCTCGTGCCCGACCAGCTCGACGCGGCGCTGGCCCGCAAGGTGGGCAGCGCCTTCGCCGTCTTTGCCGGCGCCCCCCGGATGTTGGTCGGCCAGGACATGCGGCCGTCCGGGCCCGCGCTGGTGGAGGCCTTCACCGAGGGTGTGACCGCCGCCGGCGTGGACGTGGTCCTGCTCGGCCTGGTCTCGACCGACGAGCTGTTTTACGCCACCGGTGCGCTGGAAGCCCCGGGCGCCATGTTCACCGCCTCGCACAACCCGGCGCGCTACAACGGCATCAAGCTCTGCCTGGCCCGGGCCAAGCCGGTCGGGATCGAGTCGGGGCTGGCCGAAATCCGCGACACCGTGGAACGTGGCCAGTTCCGGGTGGTGCCCGGGCCCGAGCGGGGGACGGTGAGCCATCGAGACGTCTTGGCCGACTACGCCGCCAAGGCCCGCAGCTTCGTCGACGCCAGCGTGCTCAAGCCGCTACGGGTGATCGCGGACACCGCCAACGGGATGGGGGGACTGGTGGTCCCGGCCGTCTTCGAGGGCCTGCCCTTCGAACTGGAGATGCTCTACCCCGAACTCGATGGCAATTTCCCCAATCACCCGGCTGACCCGCTGCAGGCGGAGAACCTGCGCGACCTGCAGGCCACGGTGCTGGCCAGGGGCGCCGATGTCGGCCTGGCCTTCGACGGGGACGCCGACCGCTGCTTCTTGGTGGACGACAAGGGCGAACCTGTGAGCGGGTCGACGACCACAGCCATAGTGGCTCGGGCCATGCTCGACAAATACCCGGGTTCGACCGTCCTGCACAACCTCATCTGCTCCAAAGTGGTGCCCCAGGTGGTCCGCGAAAACGGGGGGACGCCGGTCGTGACCAGGGTCGGCCACTCCTTTATAAAAGGGGTCATGGCCGAGACGGGCGCGGTGTTCGGCGGCGAGCACTCGGGCCACTACTATTTCCGCGACAATTACAATGCCGATTCCGGTTCCATTGCCGCGCTGGTCGTCCTGGAAGTCGTCTCCCGGGCCGGCGTGCCTCTTTCCGAGTTGCGCAAGCCGTTCGAGCCCTACGCTCAATCAGGCGAAATAAATACCGAGGTTTCCCGGCCGGCCGCCGTCATCGACGCTCTCGGCAAGTTTTTCGCCGGCTCCAACCCGCAGGCCAGTCAGTCCCGGCTGGACGGTTTGACCGTGGACTTCGGCACCTGGTGGTTCAATTTAAGGCCTTCCAATACCGAGCCCCTCGTGCGCCTCAACGTCGAGGCCGGGGACCGGGCCGCCTGCGACACCCGCACAAAGGAACTGCAGGCTCTCATAAAGGAGCATTCATAACCCATGGCCCTCGACCCGACGCTCCTCGAGATCCTGGCCTGCCCGCAGGACAAGGGGCCGCTGCTTTATTTCGCCGACGAGGGGTCGCTTTACAACCCGCGTCTGCGGCGGC
>CAYZVQ010000115.1:11847-13994 GCA_964481925.1 uncultured Acidimicrobiaceae bacterium | reverse complement strand
GCGCTCGGCCAGCGGATCATAGCTTTCTTTGAGCGGCATATCGCTCCCTTGAAGGCGCAGGGTTACTCGAACACGGCGCTTGATAAGGCTCTTGCCGCCATCGGGGCGTGGGCTCCCGTGGGCACCCGGGTACGGTGGCCCTACTCATGGGTGCCGGATGAGACGATCGCTGCACTGGCGCCCTTGGCCCGGGCGGCGCTGCCGGAGCTTTTCTGAGGGGGCTGGGCCCGCTTGCGTCGTTCGTGGGGACCGTCTGTACGCCGACGTCGGAGCCTCCTCAACCGTAGCGTTGGCGTCCTTATGACGAAGTTACGGAGCGTTATCCCTGCTCAGTGCGGGCTGGGTGGCTCGGGCCCCCAACCTTGGGGCCCTTTGTGACCGGCGTGGCGGCTGAGGGGGAAAGGTGGCCGACCTCAGTCCTGAGGGCAATCGGTGCTGGGCACTGTTGACAGTTGACGAAGCGCGCGCGATGCTACGTTGATTGCAGTGCAATGATAGGAACACCTTCGAGCAATCGATAGGCCTACCGGAATCATCCAGAGAAGTGGGGGAGCAATGTCCGATAAGAACGAGGTCACCAATACCGGCGAAGCGCCTGGCCTGAGCGAGGACGCGCCGTCCGGCCAGTCCCCGATCAGCAGACGTAACTTCCTCGGTGCCGCAGCCGTTGCCGCGGGAGCCGTCGCTTTGACCGGTGCCGCGGCGCCAAGCAAGTTCTTTGAGAAGTTGAAGACTGTCAACCTCCGGGCGCAGCTGGCCCCGGTGACCCTTACGCTGATGTCGTGGGAGCCGTACGGCGAGCCGTACGAGTACCCCGAATGGATTAAGGTGATCTCCCAGTTCGAGATAGCCAACCCCAACATCACCGTGGTATGGACGGGCTGGCCGTTCAGCGACTTTGACCAAAACATTGTCGAGCAGGCGCAGGCCGGCAAGGTCGACGCCGACGTGATCATGGTAACGCCCGAGGCTGCCTCGACGCTGGTGCAGAAGTACCACATCGGCGTACCCATCGGGCAAATCGCCAAGGAGGTCGGCCTCGTCCCCGACGCCGCTCACGAGTCGTACGTGCGCAACGGCGACCTCTATGCGCTCGGCGTGATCGACGTAGCTTTCGCCCTGCTCTACAACGAGGCTGTGCTCGCGGCCCACAAGCTGGCGCCGCCCACCACGACCAGCGAGTGGTTGGCCGCCGTCACGGCCGTGACCAAGGCGCCGAGCTACTTCGGGACCAACTTGCTCAACTTGGTCTCCGACGGTTCGGACTGGTGGAACGCGCTGCAAAACTTCTGCCTAGTGTACGGAGGCGCCTGGGCCAAGGGGACCACGCTTACCATCGACTCGCCCGAGAACGTACAGGGCGTCCAGTTCTGGCTCGACCTGGTCAACGCCTCGGGCGTCAAGGGCGAGTCGGAGGCCGTCCTCACAAAGTTGTTCGACGAGAACCGCGTCTGCTTCAGCTTCAATGTCGCCGCCGGGCTCAGCTCGCTGAAGACCTTGGCGCCCGCCTACTACCCGAACATGCGCAGTGTGGCGCCTCCGTGGCCGAGCCAGCAGGCCATCGAGCGGTTGCACCCCTTGATCGTCAACAACCAGTCGAAGTACATAGAGGAGGGGATGGCGCTCGTCAAGTACATCCTTGAGCCCCAAACCCTGTACGGCATCACTGTCGCCAACGGCTACCCGATCATCCCCTACACCAACTTCGGCGAGATCATCCCTGCGTACGCCAAGTACTTGGACACCATCTGGCTCAAGGGCTACGAGGAGACCAAGTACGTCGGAGAGTTCCAGATCCTCGGCCAGTACACGTACGCTTACGCCGAACTGGGGACCATCATCTGCCAGAACCTGGAGAAAGCCGTTTCGGGCTCGTCCACGGTCGCCCAGGCCCTGGCGGCCGCTCAGGCCCAGGCCAAGGTGCAGCTGAACCTCTAAGAAGCGGTACGCGGCAGGTGCACAGGAGCCGAGGCTCGGGGACCAACGACGGTCCCTGCAGCTTCGAGTGGCCGTACCTGCTTGTGGTGCTATCCTGCCGCTCCGCCGGGACGCTTGGCGGAGCGGCGGGCACACCTCGGTGTCCCAGCCGAGCGAGGTCCAACCCGTCCAGCGTCTGCCAAGCGAGGCTCAAAGGAATTGGCAACAAC
>CAYZVQ010000115.1:4873-11747 GCA_964481925.1 uncultured Acidimicrobiaceae bacterium | reverse complement strand
GTGGGTCGGTTTCGCCAACTTCGACAAGATGTTCGGTGACCCCTACTTTTGGGCCTCGGTACGCACGACGTTCGAGTTCACGCTGTCGATGGTGGTGGTGTGGCTTTCCCTCGGCCTTGGTGTGGCGTTGCTCACCAACCTGTCTTTCAAGGGCCGCACCTTGGTCCGTGGTCTGCTTGCCATCCCCTGGGCCGTCCCCGACATCCCGACCGTGATCACCTTCATCGTAATGCTCGACCCCAACTTCGGGATCCTCAACCACATAGCATCGGTGCTCTTCGGGGTCAACCACCACATCCTCTGGTTCAGCCAGTCGGACCTGGCCTTCATTTCGATCGTGGCCATGCTTGGGTGGAAGGGTTTCCCGTTCTTCGGCCTGGTCATCCTGTCCAGCCTGTCCTCGATCCCCGACGACCTCTACGAGGCGGCTATGGTCGACGGCGCCGGGGCTCTGCGCCGCTTCCGGTCGATAACCTTCCCGGCCCTGGTACCGACGCTGTCGCTACTGGCCCTGCTGGCGTTCATCTTCTCCTTTCAGCAGTTCACGCTCATTTACCTGACCACGGGTGGGGGACCGGGCCAGGCCACGTCGACCCTTGCCATCTACATCTACAACACCGCGTTCCAGTACTTCAATTACAATTACGCCGCCGCCATGGGCGTGGGCGGGCTCGTACTTGCCCTCCTCGCCACGATCGTCTTTGTGGTAGTCGAGCGGCGCGTGATCCGCGCCCGTTACCTCCAGGAGGGGCTGGCGTGAGACCCTGCCGTCGAGCCGTCATCGGCCATGGGAGCCCGACCCGGGCCCTGGTGATCACCAGATGACCTCCGCCGTCCTACCTGTCCCCAACTATTCTCGCAAAATCGCCCGGGCGCGTCGGCGCAAGAAGATCAGGCGGGTGGCGCGCTACGTCGGGATCATCGGCGTCGTCGTCGTCGCCCTGTTCCCCGTCTATTGGATGGTGGTGGGGAGCTTCCAGCCCGAGGACGACACGCTTAGCTACCCCCCCTCGCTGTTCTTCAAGGGTTTCACGTTCAGCGCTATAACTTCGCTCTTCAAGGACCAGCCCCTGGCGTCATGGATCGTGCACTCCTTTGAAGTGTCGGCGGTGACGGTGGTGATAACGGTGGTCCTCGCCATCCCCGGGGCGTACCTGTTGTCCCGCCTCCGGTTCCGGGGCAGCGGGGCGTTTGGGTTCCTGTTGCTGTTCACGCAGCTCATGACAGGGGCGATGATCGTCGTGCCGGAACTGGAGTGGTTCCGCTCCCTGCATGGGACCAACAACCTTCTGGCGCTCGGTGTCGTTTACGCCGCTTTTTCCACGCCCCTCGGGTGCTGGATCCTCAAGTCCTCGTTCGACAATGTGCCCAATGACATTGTCGACGCCGGGTTTGTTGACGGCTGTAGCCAGATGGGGACGCTGCGCCGGGTGCTCATCCCTCTCTCGCGCTCGGGGGTGGTGGCGGTCATGGTGGTCGCCTTCTTCGCGAGCTGGAACGACTACCTGTTCGCTTCCGCCTTCATTACGGAGAGAGCCAAGTACACTGCAGGGCTGGGGATTTCGACGTTCATAGGCAACGTCGTCGTCCAGCTGTACCAGCTGCTGGCGGCCGGGCTGATCTTTTCCATCATCCCCGTGGCGCTCTATCTGTTTGCGCAGCGCCACATCGTCCGGGGCCTAACTGCGGGGGCGCTCAAGTAGGGCTCTCGAGTGCGCAGCAGGAGCGTGCACTCGAGAGCGCGCCCCTCAGAAAGTCTCGGGTCAGAAAGTCTCGGGCCAGGGTGACTCTTCGGCGAAGAGCACCGCAGCGTCAACGATCTCTGTGGCTCGTTTATCCATGACCTCGAACTCGCCTTCGGCGAGGGCCCCCATTTCCCTCAGGCGGCCGGCACACCGGGTGATCGGGTCGCGCGCCTCTCGCCAATCGGCTATCTCTGCTGCGCTGCGGTAAGCACCGACGCCCTCGCCCGAGCCGTGCCCCGAATACCTGTACGTACGCGCTTCGATAAAAGTTGGCCCATTACCGGCGATGGCTCGCTCGCGGGCTGCCACTGCTGCTTCGTAGACGGCAAACACGTCTTGCCCGTCAACGCTTAGCGCAGTTAACCCGAAGCCTTCAGCGCGCTGGGTCATCGATCCACCACCGCTCACCGACGCTGTCGGCGTCTCCACGGCGTAAAGGTTGTTTTCGCAGACGGCCACCAGGGGCAGTTCCCAGGCACTGGCAAGATTGAGGAACTCCCAAGTACGACCGGTGTTGATTCCACCGTCGCCGAAGAAGGCAACTGCGATGCGGTGTTCTCCCCGGAACTTGGCCGCAAAAGCGTCCCCGAGGGCGATGCCCACGGCGGCGCCAACGATGCCGTTGGATCCTATGAAACCTATGTCGAAACCGGCGAGGTGCATCGAGCCGCCGCGGCCCTGGGATACGCCCGTCGCCTTGCCGTACAGTTCGGCCATGAGGCCGTCGGGTGACATGCCCTTGCCTAAAGCGTGGTGATGGCCGCGGTGGGGGGCAGAGACGGTGTCTTGCACGGTCAAGGCTGCCGCGACCCCCACGGCCGTCGCTTCTTGTCCAACCGCAGGGTGCACACCACCAGGGATCTTGCCCCGCATGGTCAACTGCTCAGCGCGTTCTTCGAAGCGTCGGATGAGCAGCATGGTGCGGAGCCAGCCAAGCGCCTGCTCGGAAATGTCTGTACTGGGTGCCTTCGCTGACGGAGCGCTCATCTCGCCTCTTCCTCGATGACCGCCACCAACTGTTCGACAAACCGGCTTAGGAGTTTGGCGGAATCTATCCCGTCGTAGCGGCGGTGGTCGGCGGTAACCACGGCCGTAAGTACCGGGGCGACGACAAGCCCGCGGCCCTCCACGGCGGGGCGCAAGCTGATCTCGCCCACCGTCACCAGTGCGACCTGATTGACGGGGACGACTCCGGTAAACCAGGTCACCCCGGCTGTACCGAGGTTGGAGAGCGTGGCAAACACTGTTGCGCTGTCGGCTGACTCCAGCCTGCGGTGGCGCGCCCGGTTTACGGCCGCGGTGCGCAAGGTGGTGACCTCACGGACCGACCGACCGGATAGTGGGTGGAGAACAGGGATCAGTACGCCCCATTCCGTGGCCACAGCGAGACCAATATCCGACGGCTCACCCAGCGCATCGAGAGATCGTGCCAGCGCAAGGATGAGAAAGTCGGTGACCGTGACGGCCGTACCGTCAGCCCGGACGGCGGCGACTGTTTCTGCGAGCCCGTCCACGCGCACGTCCCGCCCGACGGAAAAGTGGGGGACCGTCCGCCATGACTCACTGACGAGCACGGCGGTGGCCTCACGGTTGCGCGAGGAGGGAACTGGAACGCGCTTCGCAACGGGCACGGTCGGACTTTCGACCTCCTCCGCATCGCTACCAGCCGTAGCCGCTCCCGCCATGGCGCGGCGTTGCCGGGGGCTCAGCCTGTGCTTCCCGTCGGCGTCACGTCCCGGCGGCGGTGGCGTCGCCAACGCCCGCTCGGCTTCCACAGGCAGGGGCACCTGCGCTGGGACCACGGCGTCGACCGCTGCGGGTGCGACCTCCCCCTCTTTGAGCACGTAGGCCACGGTCGCACCGCCGAGGACCCGGTCCCCGACGGCGACAAGATGGGCAGATAACCGGCCCGCTGTCGTACTGCTCAACTCGACCGTCGACTTGTCGGTCTCTACAACGGCAACTGTGTCGCCCGCGGCGACCTCGTCACCAGGCTGCTTCAACCACTCGGTGAACAAGACGTCTTCCATCGCCATGCCCGAAGCCGGCACGAAAATCTCTTCCATTACAACCGCCCCGGGCCGGTGACCGGCCCCTGGATGGTCACGGGCGGAGCGCCCTTGGTTGGCTTCACCGGTCCCCCCGGACGACGATATTGCCGTACTTGATGTTGTTGGACTGAGCCCAGGCGATGGTGTCGCTCAGCGTCCAGTGTGCGAGACGCCATGCCGAACGATCAGAATATGAGGCGCAATGGGGCGAGAACACCGTGTTTTTCGCGTTGAGCAACGGGCTCGTCGACGAAAGGGGCTCAGCGGCGAAGACATCGAGGGCGGCGCCGCCGAGGTGCCCGCTGTCGAGAGCCGCTGCTAGTGCGACCTCGTCGACCAATCCGCCACGGGAGACATTGACTAGAAGCGCGCCCGGGCGCATGGCACCGAGAAAGGCCTCGTTGACCATCCCCGCGGTCTCCTGCGTTAGAGGCAAGTGAAGCGATACCACGTCTGAGCGGGCGAGGATATCTCGCAACTCGCCAACGGCTTCGACGCCGGCGGGGAGCGGCGGGTTGGCGGGATCGAAAGCCAGGATCTGGCCCACCAAGCCCGACAACATTTCCGCGGTGGCGCTGCCGATGTGCCCGCTGCCGACTAGGCCCACCACAAGCTCGTCGACAGCTTTCATCGGAGCGAGAACGGGCGACCCCGACCATCCTTCGCGGACGAAAGTGTCAAGACCACAGATGCGCCGTTGCAAGGTAAGCAGAAGCGCGACCGCATGGGACGCAACCTCTTTGGTGCCATAGGTCGGCTGGTTGACAACCGTTATGCCGGCGGCGCGCGCCGCATCGAGGTCGATGGTGTCCAGGCCGACCCCGGCGCGCCCAATCACCCTAACGCTCGGCGCCAAGGCTTCAATGTGGGCTGCACGCAGCGGCTGGAGCGTTACAACGACGCCCGACGCCCCAGAGGTGGCAGCCGACAGGGTGGCGGGGTCGGAAAGGTCGCAAAAGTGGAGCACCGCACTGTCAAACTGGTCCACTAGGCCCTGTCGATCGCTGAAGGCGCGGTCGGCGACGACGATCACGGTCGGGACCGGCAACGCGGCCTCCGAGGCCGGCACGAACGCTTGCTCCGTCGTCACAATTTCTCCCTACGTGTGTGCTCGGTCCCTTAGTGCCGGGTAGGAGCGCTGTCCAGGT
This sequence comes from uncultured Acidimicrobiaceae bacterium, assembly GCA_964481925.1. Lineage (GTDB taxonomy): Bacteria > Actinomycetota > Acidimicrobiia > Acidimicrobiales > Palsa-688 > Fen-671. Next base: position 6,803 of record CAYZVQ010000115.1, on the reverse strand, counting down.
GCACCTAAGATGTCTACAGTAGACGAAGGCACGGCACCTGATCAAGAGGACTGGAGTGGCCGGCCCGATGCCGCTCAGCGCACGCCGAGCGGGGCGATGTCCACACCGAGCTCGTCTGCCAGCTCACTTATCTGTCGACGGATCTCGTAGGCCACGAGCAAACCCCCGGCACGGCGGGTCTCGAGTGTCCGGGCTTCGAGCTCACCAGGGAGCAGGACGTCGGCGTGGGCGGGACCACCTCCAATGCGCTTCGCCTGCCTGGCGAAGGTCTCCGCCTGCTCGAAGTACTGCGGAAGGCCGGTAAACGCCCCGATATCGAGCGCGATGATGAGGGTGCCATTGCCATTCTGGTATTCCGGGTCACATGAGGCACCCATGTTCGAAACCAGCCCTGCAGTCAGCTCGATGAGCATGGACATCCCGGAACCCTTGTGGTCGCCGAAGGGCAACATGGCGCCACCGGCATAAAAGTCAGCAGGGTCGACGCTCGCGTTGCCCTCCCGGTCGATGATGCAGCCCGGGGCGACGGTTCGGCCATCGGCGAGCGCGATCCTGAGCTTTCCTTCGGCGACCTTCGAGGTGGCGAAGTCGAGGACGACTGCGCCATCGGGCCCAGGCGCGGCCCAGGCGAGCGGGTTCGTGCCCATAACACGTCCTACGCCGCCGAAAGGGGCCACAACCGGTCCGGAGTTGCAAAAGGCCATGCCCATATGACCGGCTCGTGCGATCGTGGCTACGTACTCGCCGAGGCGGCCGATGTGGTTACAGGCGCTTATCGCCACGGCGGCGACGCCGCTGGTGGAGGCCGTCTGGACGGCGAGCTCGGTCGCCAGCTGTGCCGCTGGTTGGCCAAAACCCCACCCACCGTCAACAATTGCCACCGCGCCGTGTGCGGCAACGACCCGTGGATTGCCATCCGGGCGGATCTGGCCCCTCCTAACGGCATGCGTGTAATCGACCAGCCGTACGATCCCGTGGGAATCGTGGCCAACCAGGTTCGAAAGCACCAAAGAGGCGGCTACGAGGCGCGCCGTGCTCGTGGGCGCACCGAGGGCGTGGAGGAAATGCGAGGCAATTCCGACGAGTTCGTCCTCCCCGAACCGGGGCCCTTCCACGGTGCCCGTCAAATTGGTCGGTCCTCCGCTTGCCACGGTCCCCGATATGGGACCAGTCCCTTCGCACCCGCCTGCTTGCGGGGCTGTCCGCCCCGACTCTAGCCGAGGGTTGACAGCTAGCGACCCGACGGCACGTTGAGCTCGACGATTGTCGGGCTCATGGGACCGATCTCTACGCCGATCACGATTTTGTCGTCCCGGACCGAGACCTCCGCTCCGCTAACGGTGTGGACCGTGCTGAGACCGAGACGGGCCTTGTCCACTACCAGTTCGCGTCGGATCTTGGAGGCGCCCAGGTTGAAGGCGATGATCACGGCGGAGCCGCGGTCCCGGAGCACGTGACCGTGGGCCAGGACGTCGATCCCCACAAAGTCTCCTCGGGCGAGGAACTCGTACAGCCGATGATAGGTACGGACCGTGCCCAAGAGGCCCGGCCAGGCAGGGGACTGCGGTGTCAGGCCGCCTATGCCCAGGTGCCTGCAGCATGAGGCGTACCACCAAAAGGCCAGCCAAGTGCTGCTGTCGTGGCTCGAGTTCAAATGAAGGTACAGCGGTATGTCGTAAGCGAGGTTGTACTCGTACAACGAGAGGGCCTTGCCGGACAGGAGGTCGAGATAGGGGTCCCACATGTACTCGAACCCCCAAAGCTCGTCGTGAGCAAACGGCCCGCCGTGCTGGTAATAAAGGGGGGCAAAGTTGTCCCCGATCCGGTCGTGTGCCTCAATCACCACATGAGGGAACAGCTTCTTCACGGCACAGACAACCGCCATGATGCCGGCGGCGTGTTCCTCACGCGTGAGCGGGACGTTGTGGCC
>CAYZVQ010000115.1:0-4773 GCA_964481925.1 uncultured Acidimicrobiaceae bacterium | reverse complement strand
CAACCGCCATGATGCCGGCGGCGTGTTCCTCACGCGTGAGCGGGACGTTGTGGCCGTGCTCTGAAGACCAGCAGCTCGGGACCTCGCTCCCGGGATCGATATAGCGTTCAGGGACCGCCCGCCCATAGTTGACGAAGTCAAACATGAAGAAGGTGACGCCGGCCTGGGCGAGCTGGGCCAACCTCGCCGTCTTCTGCTCTTGCCAGGCCTGAGACGCCGGGCATACGTAGCCACCGGCATATGGGGTGTCATCGGACCAGAGGTCTATCTCGCCGTCGCGTCGCCGGCGGTAGATGCGAGCGTCCTCGTCCGTGGACTTGGTGTGGACCATGACGTGGAGGGCGAGCTCCAAGCCGAACTTGGAGCGAAGAGTGGCCACGAAGTCCCCGACGTCACCGAGCCTCGAAGTGTCCCACACCGAGCTTCCCTCGTGGAGATCCCAGCCCGGGTCGAAGTAGAACACTTTAGCCCCTACGGCCTGCGCCAGCTCGGCTTCCGCCCACAGGGCGGGCAACTCTTGGAGGGGCTCGTTGGAGCCGCACCTCCAGCCCAGGTTGTAGAGCTCGTTCCAGTGCAGCCTAGAGCGATAGGTGGGTACTAGCGCGTGCCCGCGGTCGTTCAAGATATCCTTGTAGCGGGCAAGCCCGACGGTCCATTCCCCTTCGAAGGCTTCGTAGATGCTGACGCCGAACGACAGCCGCTGCTCAGGGTACAAAGTGGCTGCCTTCTCCGGGCAACCGCGGGCTATACCCACGCCCCCGAAGCGCAGGCACAGGTTCTCATCGGCGCTGTCTATGGGCCTCGACCCAATAGTTGCGGCGCGCCCGGGCTGGGCCACGAGCTCCCCGTCTGCCAAACCGAACTCGATGTGTTCCTGGGAGTACTTGGCCGAGATAAAGCCGACCCCGTCGTCGGCCCAGATCCAGGCCTCCGCGGCGCGATCAGGCAGGCCTACGTGGGCCCATTTGTTGGGGACCAGGTCGGACGCCGCGTAGCTGGCCATTCGGTGGTCGACGGACTGCCCGATGTGCCGTCCGAACGGCACGGGGACCAGTCGGGACCTATCCGCATTGTTTGCCCACGCGTACCACTGTCGGTCGAACAGCAGCTTGCGGAACCCGAAGCGAAGGTCACTTAGCTCGTGGCGGTCACGCCCGTACCGGTGTACCAGGGAAATATGCTCCTCAAGCCTACTGGCCCGCCTGAACAGGCTGAACGTGTGCTCGATGCGGATGTCGGTCGGGCCATCGGCGGAGAAAATGAACCGCCCTTCGATCACGAGATGATCTGCAGCCTCGTCTGGCACGAGGGCCCATCCCACCGTCTCCACGCGTTGTAACCGGGCGGTCGGGCCCACGTAGCCAGATGGGCCGAGCGGCCCGGCGGTCAGCTGGTAGCAGTAGTCCTGGTCGGCCAGGACCTGACCGGTAGGGATGCTGTAGAGCTGGTACGGGCTCAGGCTTTGGCCGAGCCGGACCTTCAGCCGCCACCAGTCGTTCTCGAACACCAACACCTCGTCGCCGTCGATATCGACAACGTCGAGGTGCGGTCCGCGCGTTCCCGCCGGCGGAGCGCCCGGTGGCGCAGGCAATGGCGACGGCTGGGACGTCAATTGATGCCGTCCAGCCGGTCGAGCGCTATGTTGTCTATGGGGACGACATCATAAGAGTTCAACATCCCGGACCCTAGTCGACGCCGAAGGCGACGTAAATAGCTCTTAGGGTGGAGCTGACTGTGCCCGTTCGCGCACCGCGGTGGACAGCGCGAGCGACGAGGTGGTGCGCCTGTACGGGGGGATAGATATCCTCATAAACAATGCGGGTATCCTCAGAGTTGCGCCGGCGCTTGAGACGTCAGACGAGCTGTTCGACGAGGTCGTGGCGAACAATCTCCGCCGCGTCCTTCTGTTCTCGGCTGCGGTGGCTCGGCAAATGGTGAGATCAGGCTCCGGCGGTAGGATCGTCAATATGTCATCGATCCACGCGGTAGTGTCTGAGCCGAATGCGAGCGCGTACACTGCCGCAAAGGGTGGAATTGAAGGTGCGGATCCCCCTAGCTGCTCCTTGCCAACCGGAAGCAATTGCGGCTGGCGTCGCTTATCTCGCCTCTGATGAGGCAGCATACGTTACCGGCACAACCCTTGACATCGACGGTGGGTACATCATGGACGGCAGTCTTCCAGCTGCGCGCTACACGTGAGACGCTCCCGGCTGCCGGTGGCCGAAGCGAAGACTAGGGTGAGGCGCAGGACGATCTCTAGCCGGCGACCCTCAGGTGGACCACGGAGGCGAGCACGCCATTGCGCAGACAGTTGTGGGTGGATAGCAACGTCAGGGCTTCCTTGCCGTCTCTCGATCGGCCATAATGAGGGAACGATTTGGGATTCAAAAGGGGGAGTGCTGTGAGCGCGGTCCAGACAGAGATCGAGAAGTTCCTTGGAAGCTCGGCGGTGCCGCTCTACGTGGGCGGTAGCTGGACGCCAGCGCGCCGCGGAGCGGCCATCGAGGTCAGGCAGCCTGCCGATGGCAGCGTGCTGGCCGTGGTGGCCTCGGGAGACGGCGCGGACATCGACGACGCTGTCGCCGCGGCGACCCGGGCCTTCCCCGAGTGGGCGGGCCGGTCCGCCAATGAGAGGGCCACCCTGCTTCATCGCTACGCTGACGCCATTGAGGCCAGCGCCGAGGTGCTGGCCAACCTCGAATCGCTTGACGTCGGAAAACCGGTGAAGGACGCCATGGGTTTCGACGTCCCTTTCGCCGCCAAGGCGTTCCGCTACTTTGCCGACCTGTCCGTGAACGTCCGCCGGTCACAGCCGCTGCCCGTGGAGCACATCGAAGCTCGTCAGGTGCAGCTCCCCTATGGGCCCTGCGGCTTCATCTTCCCTTGGAACTTCCCTTTCCTTCTTTATGCCTGGGGCGTGGCCCCGGCTCTGGCAGCGGGGAACACAGTGGTGGTCAAGCCCGCCGAGCTGACCCCCCTCAGCACGCTGTACGCGTGCCACCTGGCCGAACAAGTCGGGATCCCCGCCGGAGTGGTCAATGTGGTGCCGGGCTTGGGCCACACTGCGGGAGCGGCGCTCAGCCAGCACTCAGGCATACGCCGTATGTCCTTTACCGGGTCGCCCGAAGTGGGGAGAGCGGTTGCCCAAGAGTCGGCGAGGAACCTCATACCCTGCAAGCTCGAGCTCGGCGGCAAGGGTGCCGCGGTGATCTTCGACGACGTAGATGTGGGTGATACCGCTCGCAAGCTGGCCGGCGCCATCACGTTGAACACGGGGCAGGTTTGCTGCACGGCCACACGCTGGTTCGTCCACCAAAACGTGCTCGATGAGCTTGTGTCAGAAGCATCAAAGGCCCTGTCCGAGGTCTCCATCGGCCCAGGCGACGACGAGGCCACCGCCATGGGACCGCTCGTGAGCGAAACGCAGCGCCAGCGTGTGCTCGGCTACGTGGACAAAGGGATCTCCACGGGTGCCACTCTGTTGCTGCAGGGAGGTGCCGTCCGGCCCGAGGGCCATGAGGACGGCTACTACGTGAGCCCTGTGCTCCTCGCCGGGGGACCGGACAACGTCTGTGCGAAGGAGGAGATCTTCGGCCCCGTCGCTTACGTCATCCCGTTCCGGGACGAGCAAGGGGTGATCGGAAGCGTCAATAGCTCCCGTTATGGCCTTGCCAATAGCGTCTGGAGCGGCGATTTAGACCGGGCTAACCGGGTGGCAGAACGGCTCGAAGCCGGCAACAGCTGGATAAACGCTCACAACGTCTTCGCCTACGGTCTCCCCTACGGGGGAGTCAACCTGAGCGGTTACGGCGGCGGGGTCAACAGCCCGGAGACGTTGTTCGATTACCTGCGCCACCAGACAATTGCCCGACCGCTCAGTTGAGCCGCTGACCGGTACGACCAGGCAACTGCACCCGTGGGTGGCCGTAGGCCAGCAACGGGCCCGGTTCGCCATCGTCTCGGTCTTCTTGTCCGAATGGAAAGAGGTGCTTCGGTTCGCGCTGCGGGCCGAACAGCTCGGTTTCGATGCCTACTGGGCCAACGACCACCCCAATCGCTCGATGGACACTTGGACGTTCTTGAGCGCTCTAGCCATGGCAACCGAGCGGATCAGGTTGATCTCCCTGGTCAGCTGTATCTATTACCGTAGCCCCCTCCTGATCGCCCGCCAGGCGGCCGACGTGGACCGGATCAGCGAGGGAAGGCTGGTCTTGGGTATCGGTATCGGCGACGACGTCCCCGAGTTCAACCAAATGTGCCTGCCGTTTCCTCCGGTGACGCAGCGACAGGAGGCCATGGAGGAGGCACTGTCTGTGATCCAGGGGCTTTGGAGCGAGGAGACCTTTAGTTTCGAGGGCAAGTACTTCCGCCTTGACCAGGCTCGGCTCTCTCCCAAGCCCGTACAACAGCCGCATGTGCCCATACTTATCGGCGGTGGAGGAGAGAGGGTCACGTTGCGCCAGGTCGCTCGGTTTGCTGACGTGTCCAACTTCGCACCCCATGAGTGGTCGGGGTCGGCCTTCGATATCTCTGACGTGCAGCGCAAGTACAAAGCCCTGCGCGCCCATTGCGAGGCGGTAGGCCGCCCTTATGACTCCGTGCTGCGCAGCCACTACACACCCCTGCTCACCCTGGCCGAAAACGAGGACGCCCTGGAGCGTAAGCGGCGCGATGCCCGGATCCCGGACCGTCAATTGCGCAGCGTCCCCGTCTTTGCTACCCCCGAGACGGCCATTGCCCACTACCAGGCCTTGGCCGATGCAGGGGTGCAGT
>CAYZVQ010000114.1:0-14035 GCA_964481925.1 uncultured Acidimicrobiaceae bacterium | reverse complement strand
GTCGTGGTGGTGGGGTGGGTCGTCGTCGTGGTCGGACCGGTCGTCGTCGTGGTGGTCCCCGTCGTCGTGGTGGTGGGGTGGGTCGTCGTCGTGGTCGGACCGGTCGTCGTCGTGGTGGGGTGGGTGGTCGTCGTGGTGGTGCCCGAGCCCCCGCTGTAAACGGAGAAGAACTCGATCGACCACAACTGACTGGCCTTGGCCGCGAGGACCACTTCGATGTACTGGTCACCCTGGGCCGGGAAGCTGACCGTGACCGGGTACGAGGCTGGGCTGCAGCTGGCCAGGGTGGTCCAGTGGGCCCCGTTGGCCGAAACGTTGACGTTTATGGCTCTGGGGTAGTTGCCCGAGTAGTCGGGGGCGTTCAGGGACACCTCGTTGAACGACTGGGCCGACGCCATGTTGACCTCGTAGTTCATCCCCGGTGCCTGAGCCTTGCCGGTGGAGAAACGGCCTGAGCTCTTGCCGTTGATGACGTTTGTGATCGGGTACTGGGTGCCGCTGGCGCCGCTGGTGGTCGAGCTCCCGATGAACGCCGACTCATTGAGCTGGGTCTCGCTCGAGGTGGAACCATTACAGTTCGGGCCAGAGGCGGCGAGACTTGGAGATAACGCTCCGGGCACGACGGCTACGAGGCTTAGCAGTACTGACGCGACGGCGACTCCCCAGCTGGCCCAGCGACGCGGGCGGTGAGGGCGTGGCCGGCGAGGATCATAAACGGGGGAGCCCAATGCCGGCATGCCTAGCGTTGACTCTCAGGTGACCGTTCGGTTACCCAACCACCTGCTGACTTCAATGGGACGGCGAGGGTGCCCGAGAGGGAGCGGGGCGCCCGACTGGCCGTCGGACTGATGGACTTAACGGTCAGGGTAGGGGTGGAGAATTTAGAGCGGTCGGCTTGAATAGTCGCGCCGAAGTCGCGCTGCGTCGTGATGCTGACGTCGACGGTGCTTGAACGTATTCCCTGCCGCTGCCTGTGGCAGAAGTGCCAAGCCCGACCCATCCGACGGTCGCTTGACGATCCCTCCAGATATCTACACGAGGTTGAGTTTACGAGGAGGCGTGACTCTGGACACTTTCTCCCTCGCTCCTCCTGGCCAACACCGTCCGGCATTCGAGCTCCCGACGCGAGACAATTAGCAAAACCGAACTTCTAGCTAACCACGCGTGGATGCGCAAGTCCCTTCCTAGCTTTTCGGGCAGGCCAACACGCACAGCAGTCTTGGTACAACTAGAAGTGAGACTATGTCTTCTCCAATTGACCTCTTACTTTCGGTGGGACGGCGATGCAAGTCCTTTCTTAGCTTTTCGGGAGTGCCGACACACACAGCAGTCTTAGTGCAACTAGACGTGAGATTATGTCTTCTCAATTGAAGTACAACTTTCGGTGGGGCGGCGACCTTTCTCTACGTTGTCGCTGCGGCTAACTACCCCGAGCCTCGCCTCCACCACCCGAGATAGGTCCGAGCATTCACCAGGTACCGCGGATCCCTTCCGTTCAAAATGACCTCATCGAGCGCGAATAGTGGATAGGCAGAGAAGCAAACCTGGCTGGCGCCCGCGAGGTCGTAGGAGACCCGCACTGCCCGGTCAGATGGGCAGTTCGCAGATCGGTAGCCGGGAGAAGTGTGCCCCGGAAGTGGCGGCGGGATCGCCGCTGGTCCGGACTTCGCGCCTATTCCTGGACGCTTGGCTTGCCCGAACCAGTTGGCGTCACGCCGAACGTGATCCGATAGTTGCAATCGCCATAACAGGTGAAGACACTTGTAGCGTCATCGTAGACATACGAATAGGCGAAGGGGCTCCGCCCGTTTGAACACGGCTGCGTAGTCCACTGGCCAGTCCTTGGGGTTGCAGGCCGCCCGGCTCGACTGGCAAGTGAAGGCTGCACGTTTTGCGAGTCCTTGAAGCACAGCTCCCGCTGGGGTGGTCCGAGGGAATAATGTTGGGATAGTTGACGGCTCCTGAGTGCCCGTTGAGGAGGGCAAATGTCACCGAGAAGGAAGATAGGCGTGTTAATGGTTACGGGCGCGGCGATACTTGGGGCTACATTACCGGCGCCCGCCCCGGCGTGGGCGGATAGCTGGCGTCAAGTGGCTGAGCTGCAGGGCTCGGACACCGTTGCTAACGACGGCTTTGGTTTCACCATCGCGGCCTTGCCTAGCACGATCGTTGTGGGCGCAGATGGCCATGCCAACGACGCCGGCCGGGTGTACGTGTTCACGAAGAGCCCCCACGGCTGGCACCAGACCGCTGAGCTCGTGGGCTCGGACACCGTTGCCGGTGACCTCTTCGGTTCCTCGCTCGCGGCCGCGCCTGGCATGGTCGTTGTCAGCGGACATAACCATGCCAAAGACGCGGGCCGGGTGTACGTGTTCACGGAGAGCGCTCACGGATGGCACCAGAGCGCCGAGCTCGTGGGCTCGGACACCGTTTCCGGTGACTACTTCGGTACTTCGCTCGCGGCCGCGCCTGATGTGATCGTGGTGGGCGCAATTGGCCATGCCAAAGACGCCGGCCGGGTATACGTGTTCACGAAGAGCGCCCGCGGCTGGCACCAGACCGCTGAGCTCGTGGGCTCGGACACCGCTGCCAATAACGGCTTCGGTACTTCGGTCGGGTCCTCCCCTGGCACGATCGTTGTGGGCGCAGACGGCCCTGCCAAAGACACCGGCCGCGTGTACGTGTTCACGGAGAGCGCTCACGGCTGGCACCAGACCGCTGAGCTCGTGGGCTCGGACACCGTTGCCGGTGACTACTTCGGCGCGTCGTTCGCGACCGCGCCTGATGTGATCGTGGTGGGCGCAATTGGCCATGCCAAATACGCTGGCCGGGTGTACGTGTTCACGAAGAGCGCCCACGGCTGGCACCAGACCACTGAGCTTGTGGCCTCGGACACCGTTGCCGGGGATTTTTTCGGCGCTTCGTTCGCGGCTTCGTCTGCCACGATCATTGTGGGCGCAGATGGCCATGCCAACGACGCCGGTCGGGTGTACGTGTTCACGAGGAGCACCCACGGCTGGCACCAGACCGCTGAGCTCGTGGGCTCGGACACCGTTACCGGTGACGCCTTCGGCCTGCCGGTCGCAGCCTCGCCTGGCATGATCGTTGTGGGCGCAGATGGCCATGCCGGACACGCCGGCCTCGTGTACGTGTTCCAGCCGTAGGTCGGGACTCTCCCTTGTGGAGTTTGCCGGGGCCCCGTCGGTCCTCTACCGATCCGGTGCTCGGCTGGGTCGACTACCCCGCCTGGGTGGGTGTTCTCTGACCGGCTCGTCACCACGATCAACCATCCTCGAGGGTCCTCAATGCGCTCGAAGTCACCCACGGCGAGCCTGGTGAAGGCCTCCTGCACAGCGTCCTCGGCGCCGCCGATGTCCCGGAGCGTGGCGAAGGCCAGGTCGACCAGGTACGGGCGGTTGGCCTGCCAGGTCGCCAACAGCTGGGCATCTGTCGGTTTCTCGCTCTCTTCCATGTCGTCCCAACCCTATGTGTGTCGTCCCGGCGAGCGCCGGACCTTGGCCTGTCCTCTCTATAGGACGAGATAGGCGGCCCGAAAGTGACAATGCCTGGAGCCGCCGCTCCCAAGGGTCGCCCAAGCTCAAGGACGACCAGCCGTCGGGCCGTCACTTCTTGCCACCGCGCTTCGTCCTTTGTTGCGGGAGACCCCCACTTCCCAGGACGGCCTTGCGCTTCGGCGCCTCGATCCTGAACGAACGGGCATTACCAATCTCTACAAGCTCACCGAGCTCGGCATAGGTGCGAATGTCACATTTCAGGCTGACGTTCCGTCCTTATCTACAGAGCACGAATTCCCCAGATCCCTGGGGCCGGAGGTGGGACAAGAGCACCCCATTGGGAGCCTCACCTCCCTTGACCACTTGTTTCGTCCCGGAGCTAGCTCGCTAGGTCCATCAGCCAATCGGAGGTCTCCCTCGATGGAGACAAAAACATCCCAACCATCCGTGCTCGCCACTCGTCGTGGCAAGCTCATCCTGGCCCTGTCGTGCGCCGTCGGCTTCCTCGACTTTGTCGATGCGTCGATCGTGAACATCGCCCTCCCCTCGATCCGACTTGCATATGTCGGTGCAGAGCCTGCAGTGGCTCCTCAGCGGCTACTTGCTCACCTACGGCGGCTTCATGCTGCTAGGCGGACGAGCCGCCGATCTGCTCGGCCGGCGGCGCGTCCTGTTGGCCGGGACCTCGCTTTTTGCGCTCTCGTCCCTAAGTGCCGGGCTGGCGACGACCTCGGGCGTCCTGGTGGGCTCCCGACTGGTCCAGGGTGTTGGAGCAGCGCTAATGCTCCCGGCTGCGCTTTGCTTCTGACTACGACGTTCAAGGAAGGCGGCGACCGCACCAAGGCCCTCGGCGTCTGGGGCGGCGTTGGCGGGTTGGCCTCGGCCGTCGGCGTCTTGCTCGGCGGGGTCGTTACGCAGGGGCCGGGCTGGCGCTGGGTGTTTTTTGTCAACCCTCCGCTGTGCCTCTTAGTCCTCGGAGCGACCTTCTGGTTGATCTCCGGTGACCAACGCCATGCCCGCCTCGCCAATTTCGACCTCCGTGGCGCCGTCTTGTCCACCGGCGGGATGCTGCCGCTCGTCTACAGCCTGGTGCGCGCGCCTGTGGTCGGCTGGGCCTCGGCCCGGACCGTAGCCGAGCTGGCCGGGGCCCTGGTGCTCCTGGCTGCGTTCGTCGCCAACGAGCAGCGCCGTCCCAAGCCCCTCGTCCCCCTGTCGATCTTCCGCACAAGGGGGCTGGCCCCCGCCGACGTCACCCAGCTGGCGGCATTTGCGGGCATCATCTCGATGTTCTTCTTCCTCACCCTCTACATGCAAGAAGTCCTCCGGTACTCGCCTATCAGGACCGGGCTGTCTTATCTCCCGGTCACCGTCGGTGTGGGTATCGCTGCTGGCGCTTCGGCCAAGTTGGTCGCCCGCACCGGGACGCGCCCGGTGATAGTCGCCGGTGCGCTGATCGCCGCCGGCGGCGTCTACTACCTGTCGCGCATCGCCGTCCATGGCTCCTATCTCACCGACATCCTCCCGGGCATGGTGGTCATGTCCCTCGGCCTAGGTGCCGTGTTCGTGGGCGTCACTACGGCCGCCAACGCCGGTGTGGCCGCCGATAAAGCCGGGCTGGCCGCATCGCTGCTCAACGCCTCCCAGCAGCTCGGCGCCGCCCTCGGGCTGGCCATCTTCTCTGCCATCGCCACCGCCGGTACCAACCATCTGCTGGCCGGCCACACCCCCACGCCCAACGCTCTCACCTCTGGCTTTAGCCGGGCGCTACTGGCGGCCAGCATCTTTTTGCTGGTGGCCGCGGTCATCGCCACCCGCACCCACAACGCGCACGGGGACGTGGACCTCGACCTGACCGCGCCCGGCTCGGTGCCCGACCTGGCCCAGGGCCTGACCGCAAACGCCGCGTCACCGCGGCCGTCGTCGCCAGCCTGGTCCGGGGACCGCCCGTAATTGCCACATTCGCCAAGCATGACGCGCCGACCACAGCGTAGGCGCCCCCAACCCACAGGAGAGCGTTCGTGACCGTTCTACAGCAGGACAGGATCGACTTCACCATGATGTACGTGACCCACCACGCCTTCCAGCGCGACCTTGACCGGCCCATGGCCGCCGCCGCCGCCGGGAAAGGAGGCAGCGCCACGGTCAGCGAAGGTTGGGAGAACTCCAAGGCCCATCTCCTCCTCCACCACAGCGACGGCTGTCGTCCGTGGCCCAGCAAGGCTGGCCGTGCCACCCCACAGCCACCTACGGGTCGTCACCGCCGACGTCATGGACCCAGTCGCGATCGCACCGGCGGTGTCGGGCGCAGACATCGTAGTGTCGGCTGTCGGCCCTCATGGCCGGGCCGCGACCACCATCCTGGGGGACAGTACCCGCAGCATCATCGCGGCGATGAAGAAGTCCGGGGCCAACCGGCTGATGATGGTCTCGGGGTCGATGGTCGACGACACCGGCGACGGTTTCTTCTTGCGCCACGTGGGTAAACCCATGACCCGACGCATCTTCAAGGGGCCTTGCGCAGATATGCGCAAAGCGCCGGGCGTCAGGCGGTTGAACTGAGGGTCGTTGGGCGATCTGGGCACGCGTTCGGCGCAGAGGCGCCCGTGATCGGCACTTGAAGGGATCCTCGCACTGGCTGCAGTAGCGGCGCGGAGTCGTTGTGTGTGCGTCACACTTGGGTAGTGGTCGATGTCCTTTGTCGGATTGTCGTAGGACGAGATGAGGAGCTCGCCGGGTTGGGGGCTGCACTGCACGCCGCGCTGGGTGGGGACGGCGGCGTGCTGTTCTTGACGGGCGAGGCTGGGATCGGCAAGTCGAGGCTGTCCCGCGAGTTGGCCGGACTTGCTCGGTCGCTGGGCGCCATCGTTGTCGTGGGCCGAGGTGTTCCGAGTGGCGCGACGACGCCGTACCGTCCTTTTACCGAAGCGTTGATGCAGTGCCTGAGGGACCGGCCGTTACCCTCTGATCCCGAGCTCGTCCCCTGGTTGCCCGCGCTCGGTGCTATCGTGCCCACGCTCGTGGACGAGACAAGTCTGGACGTCTCCGTAACGGTTCGAGCCGAGGCGGTCATCCAGCTGCTCCGTCGGCTGGCCAAGCCCAACGGGCTGGTCATGGTACTGGAGGATTTGCACTGGGCGGACCGTGACACCACCTCGGTCATCGAGTACCTAGGCGACAACCTGGCCGGCACGCGGGTCCTTTGTGTGGCGACCGCTCGGGACTCGATTTCCTCCTCGATGGACGATTTGATCGCCCGGCTCGCCCGGCGCCGTGGCGCGCTCCAGCTCGCATTGGAACGTTTGGACCCGGTTTCTGTGGCAGAGATGGTGCGCGCCTGCGTACCTCTCGCCGACGATGAGATCGTAACCCGGGTCCAGCGGACCGCTGATGGAATCCCGTTCTTGGTCGAGGAGGTGTTGGCGTCGCCAGGCGTACCGGCCTCGTTCGGCGAGAGCGTGCGAGCCAGGCTCACCGAGTTCCCAGACGAGGAACGCTCGGTGCTCTCCACCGCTGCGGTCCTCGGCCGGCACTTCGACTGGCGCCTTCTTGGCGACGCCGCCGACCAGCCGCCGGATGTGGTCACCCGTGCTCTTGAGCGTGGGTTGGAATGTCAGCTGCTCCGCTTCGATGGGACCGAGTTCTCGTTCCGGCACGCGCTCACCCGTGAGGCGATCGCCCAGAGGCTGCTGCCCCAGGGACGCCAGGCCCTAGCCAGCGCGGCGTTGAAGGCTGTGGAGGCCATTCACCCCGAACTCGACGGGATGTGGCGTGACCTCGCCGCCGACCTGGCTCTCCAAGCCGGAGATGATCAACAAGCGGCCGGGTTGCTGCTCGCCTCAGGCCGGGTCGCCATCGAGCGGGGCGCGCTGGCCACTGCCGTCGAGGGTCTGAGGAGGGCACACCAGATAGGAAGTTCTGAGGCCGGGCCCGTACTGGTCGAGGCTCTGGCGCTAGCCGGACGGACAGACGAGTCGGTCGCGGTCGGCGAGGCAGTCCTTGCCCGTCTCAGCCGGCCTCGCGATGGCGTAGAGGTGCACCTTCGCATGGCTCATGCCGCGGTCGCGGCCGGGCGTTGGCCGCTGGCCACCCGCCACCTCGAGGCGGCAACCGAGCTCCTCGGTCTTGATGGGGACACCAGGCTTCAAGCGTGGGCCGCGGTCTTGGACGCAGAGGTCGCTCTGGCTCACGATGAGCTGGACAGGGCGCGCCGCCTAGCATCCCAGGCGTTGTCGTCCGCCTCGGCCGGTGCCGAGGTACGTTGCCAGGCGTTGGAGGTTCTCGGACGGGTGGAGCGACTCTCGGACCTGGGTGGCGCCCGGGGCCTGTTTGAGCAGGCCCTCTCCGTCGCCCAACGCCATCACCTTCCGTTATGGCAGGTGCGCGCCATGCACGAGCTCGGCACTATTGACATGTTCGATCATGCCGGCCGCGAGCGGCTGATGTACGCCCGCCGGACCGCGGAGGAGTTCGGCGCTCTGAGCACAGTGGCAGTCCTTGATCTGCAGCTGTCGGCGGTTTGCCACTCCCGTTTCGAGCTCGACCGGGCGGCGTACCACGCCCGTTCCGCTCTGGCGCTGAGCGACCGGCTGGCCCTGAGCCAGGTCCGAGCCAAAGCGCTGATCATGCTGGCGGAGAACAGGGCCTGGCGAGGTGACCGGGAGGGGATGGAGCGGTACCTCGGTCTGGTTACGACCGCGGCACCTGAGGATCTAATGCTGGCCGCGTTCGGGTGGGGAGCCCGGGGCATGCGAGAGCTACTGCACGGTGACCGGTCCGTCGCGCTGGAGCACCTCGAGCGGGCGACCGCCATACTCGCCGAGCTGCCCCACGCCGAGCCGGCGTGCTTTCGGGCCGTATGGCCGGTCCTGCTGGCGTCGATGGGCGAGCGGCGTGCTGCCGATGCTGTGGGCGAGGCGCGCCGTCTCGGTGTCGGCAGCTTCGGGCTCAATTCGGGGCTCCTCACCTACGCCGAAGCCATCATCGCGGGTCGCGCCGGGGACCGGGTGACAGCCCGCCGATTGGCCACCTCGTCAGAACGGAATTTCGTAAACTGCACGGCCTGGGCCGACGTGGCTCGCTGGTTGGCCGCCGAGTCCGCAGCCCGCGGCGGGTGGGACCAGCCCGCGTGGTGGCTGTCCGGGGTCGTGGACCGCCTGCCCGGGTACGGGCTGTTAGGTCTGGCGAAACGTGGCCGCCACCTGGTTGGAGGACCACAGCGTTGGGCTGGTCTTGACATCACGGCGCGAGAGGCAGAGGTGCTCACCCTGGTGGTCGAAGGTCTCGCCAACAAGGAGATCGCCGCTCAGCTGGCCCTCTCACCTCGTACGGTGGAAAAGCACGTCGAGGCCATGCTGCGCAAGTTGGGGGCGCGTTCGCGGACCCAGCTCGCGGCGGTCGCCGAGGCGATGGCCCAGGCGGCGCCTACGTAGTCAGATCCTGGTGCAGAAGAGTTCTACGTGGTTTTACCGATGCGACCCCGCCCGTCCATCCAGCAACATGACCTCTATCCCACGAAACACAGGAGGACATCATGCTGCTGGTCAACAATCTCGATACTCCCGACGAAAAGCGCAGTTTCGAGCACGGCGATCTTCAAGCCGTGACGCTCGCAGGGGTAACGTTTTCCCGGGCGGTGCTTCGACCGGGGTGGCGCTGGTCCGAAGACGTCAAACCTCTCGTAGGTACTGACTCCTGCCAAGCCAGCCATCTGGCGGTCGTCATCTCGGGCCGCTTCCACGTGCAGATGGACAACGGTGACGACCAGGATCTCGGCCCCGGTGACGCTCATGTCGCCGGCCCAGGCCACGACGCCTGGGTCGTCGGCGACGAGCCCTGTGTCATATTGGATTTCGCCGGGACGCTACAAACCAGCGCCCGGATGGCCGCCTGCCCCTGCGGGGTGTCCTTCCGCATCCAGAGCGACGACGCCCTCGATCACCTAATCGCCGCCGTCCAAGAGCACGCCCGCGGTTCGCACGACCACAGCGTCACCCGTGAGCACATTCTGACCGAGTTGACCTCAGCTTGAACCTGCACGTGGTTGGCAGTGGCGAAGGTCGCCCCAACCGCTGGCTGGGCCGCGAGCAAACAGGATTCGGGTAGCGCGGGCGAGTCTCGGAAGGCTGACGGGTTTATGGCCTGGCATGGTCAAGTGTGTCAGGTTGTCGTCCTTGGGTGACGATACATCGGGGTGTGATCGTTTCGCTCGTTTATGACCACCGGTTTCTTGAGGACCGACGACCAGTTGAGGGCGTACGCCTGGCCCACGGCGGCCTCAAACAGGGCCCTCAGAATGAACCACCAAAACAGCGTCCTGGTCGGCGCGGATGGGTCGGGGGCTGCGCTCAGGAAGTGTTGGACGCCCTGCCCGACGCCACCGCCGTTCTGGACCAATCTGGCACGATCATTGCGGTCAACCGGGCGTGGCGGATGTTCAGTGTGGACAACGGGGGCCGACCGGAAGCGACCGGAGCGGGCGTCAGCTACTTGGATGTGTGCGTCCGTGCGGCCGCGAGCGGATGCGGCGACGCGTCAGAGGTTGTCAGCGGGCTAAAAGCGGTATTAGCGGGGAGCACCGTCGAAAGCGACCGCGAATATCCGTGTTCCTCGCCGACAGCGGGCCGCTGGTTCACCTCCAGGATCACCCCGATGGGCGGTCCGACCGGGGGCGCGGTGGCCTCGCACATCAACATCAGCCGGCGCAAAATGTTCGAGCTCGAACTCGTGCAACGATCATCGCATGATCCGCTGACTGGGCTGGCCAACCGGATGCTGTTCACCGACCACCTTGCCACCGCGCTCAGCGCCCGTCCCGGGCGGAGCCCGGTTCCCGATGTCGGCGTGCTTTATATCGATCTCGACGACTTCAAGGCGATCAACGACACCTACGGCCATGACGCGGGCGATGAGGTCCTGCTCACCGCCGCGTACCGGTTGCGTGGCCAGGTCAGACCGCAAGACACTGTGGCGCGGCTCGGGGGCGACGAGTTCGTGGTCTGCGCGCCGCGCGTCACCGCGCAAGATCTAGAAAATTTGGCCAGCCGGCTCGGGGTCGCCCTCGACGCACCACACCAGGTTCACGGAGAGCGAGTCCACGCGGGAGGCAGCGTCGGCGCGCATCTGGCTGCACCAGGCGAGACCGTGGCATCGTCGCTTCAACTCGCGGACCGAGCGATGTATGAGGCGAAACGAACTCGGTCGCGCGCCCTTTAGGCAGTCGGGAGGCTTTCTGCTGGGCGACCAACTTGGACCGCCCGTCGGGAGCCGCGCCTCTTGGACCGCTGACTAGCAGTCCGCTTGTGAGGTGCCGTCTAGCACCCTGAGCCAGCTCGTTCAAGACCTGCTAGCGAAGGCCGTGCTTGTCCAGATGGTGCCCGGTTATGGCAGAGCGCGGTTGAGATTAGGTTGGCTAACAACCCAGTAGGGAGCTGCATATTGGTTTTCGCAGAACTGGTCGCTCCATTTTAGGCCAGGGAAGCCGCCCGACCCGGTGAAATAGAAACACAGCTGCGTCTGGATACCGTGGTGGAGCTCCAGCTCGAAGCTCGACTGAGCGGGTAGGTACCGGTAACCTGGCCCACAAACGGGATAGCTCTCGTCGCAGTGGGAGATCTCGTACACCCTGAGGTCGATGCTCTCTGGGCGGGTAGCGAACCCGGTGCCCACACGCTTTTGCTGCTCGTTCAATGCCAGCGCGTCGGACCACAGGATCCCGGTGGGACCTGTTTTGGGTAACCCCGGGACAGGCGTGTTGCCGAGACCCGACAAGATGCGCCCCGTGAAAGCCGAGCTGGCATCCAAGGGGACGGAGGTCGCGTACGGCTCTTCGCCGAGCCCGAGCGTGGACAGGTCCTCGGCTTCCAACAGGGTAGCAACAAGACCGAGCTGCTCGCCGTATTTCTTGAAGGCCTCCACGACATGCACAGCGATAGCGACCGCCAGACCGGACGAGGCCGCGATCGACGCCGCGTGCTTCTGGAACAGCGCCAGAGCTTTGAGCGCGCTCTTCAGGAGGTGCTCAGCGTAGTTATCGAGAGCTATATCGGCAACGATGTGGTTGGGTTCTTGGGCGAACTCGACCAGTAACCCGACTTCGGGGGCTGCCAGCGTGCCGGTGTGCTGATAGATAAGGTAGGGCCGCACGACCAGTCTCGCTGGGTTCGCTGTGCCCCCCTTGAAGGCGCATGCCCCCTGCACGCACGTCTGTTTCGCGGCGGAAACATTGAGCGTGGTTTGCGCGGTGTCAACCAACCCGGGCGCCCAGTAGACAAGATATACGTGGCCGAGCCTGTTGGTAGTCAGACCACCTGACAGCTCAGTCCCACACGGCGACTGGGGTACGCCGGGAGCCCGGTCGGCTTGCAGGCACAGGAACTCGTTGTCCTTGGCCAGAAACTCACTGACCGCGGACTGGCTCGCAGTATTCTCAAGGTCGAGCTTGGCGATCGGGTCCACGGAGGCTGTCACCGTGGCGCCTTCGACGGGCTGGTGGGTCAGCGAATCCAAGACAGTGACGAGCACGTTGGTACAGCCAGACATGCATTTCTGTCCCTCGTCCGAGGGGGCCGTGTATTCCGATCCGTCCGGGCCGCCAGCGGTAGGCACGGTGAAATTCACGGGCCCGTCGGAGAGGTAGTCATCGTCCACCGCCAGACCCGAACGGATGGTCCCGAGCACCTTGACTGAAACCTCTAGACCCGACGCTGGCGCCAGGGCGGGGAAAGCCGCCGTCGTGTCGGCGCGGTTGATATCTTGCGGGCTGAACGTAGCTGCGGGGGTGACCGCGATCCGGCTCGTGAGATGAGCGGGGGTCCCGCTGAGATGCTGCAGCACCAGTGTCTGGTTGTCCAGCCACTCCGGGTTGTCATAAGCGTTGGTGCCCGCCCCCTGGCTGAACAGCACCCTCAGTGCGCCACCGCCCGCAGGCACGGTGGCCAAGACTTCCCCCTTGACCGGCTGTGACAACGGATAGCCCGCGATGGTGGATCCGTCGGGGCTCACCGACAGGCCGCCATACCAGTCGCTGTCTTGGTCTTGACCTGACAGGATCGGGTGCGGGTGCCCGCCTGCCGCCGGCAGCTCCCACAGCCCGTCCTGGTACCCCGAAACCACGATGGTGTTGTTCCCGACCCACGCCGCGAGCTGGTCGATGTTGCAGACGCTCTCCATGTTGGGGTATTTAGGGTAAGCGTGAACTACCCACATGATGCACCCCGGGAAAGGAAGGATCTGCTTGGGGTGGGTCGGGTCGCTCAGGCTGGCGACATACACCGGGTCAGGAGACCCATTGACGGGCGGCCCCATGTACAGCACCCGGGTCCCGTCCGGCGAGATCCTGGGGCTGCACCCAGTGCCGACGGTAACCGGGTTCGACCCGTTGGCATTCGAGGAGACGATCTGACCAGGACCGAGGTTGACGTTGCAGGCCACGCCGCCGCCGATCTGGTAGGCCATCTTGGTCCCATCAGCTGAGAAAGTGGCGCCGTTAGCCCCCGCCTTGAAATGCATCGGAAAGTTCCCGTCGGCGTTCATTAGCCATAGGCCCGCCGGGGCCGAACTGGAGTAATACACGACCCGTGACGACACAGCTATGGCGGCCGAGGCAGGGGGAGCGACGGCCAGGCTGGGCACTAGCACCAGCGCTACCATCGCGCCGGTCAACGCGAGCACCCTCCAGCGAACAAGGGCCGGCCCTGACTGTCTGGTCGCGCTCACCGTTACCCGTTTACAGTAATGGCGGTCAACTTGGCGGTCAAACGCCTCCCGGACCTCCCCGGTGCCGCTGATAGCGGCCCGCCATACCGTCTCTGACCTGCGTATATCCTCCGGGATGTGCTGAGGTTGGAGGACGTTGGCTCCCACGTTGGCTCCCATCGCCCCGGATTCGATTCGCGGTTTGCCTTCGTATTCCAGCGCAGCGCTGCCGGCGGTCCTCGCGGAAGATGTCGTCTCGGACCCGGGTTACGGCCTGTGCAAACCGGTCAGCGGCCATCACAAGTTGGCCCCGGGCCGGCATCCATCAGACCTCCCAGCCCGTCACCCACCACCGCGGCAGCCGGCCGTTCTCGGGCGAAGCCCTGTTGATCGATGGCCAGCTCTTCTCAAGCCTGTTGCCGAATGACCTGCGTGACCTGCTTTCATCAACGATCAGCCTGCGCTACCCGAGAAGGGCCATCGAACCGATGCCGACCGCGAAGGTGGGCCGCTACTCTTCTCAGCGCGCTAACCGGGCGGGTCGCGGCCGTCTTCTCAGTGCCGTTCCAGCGTGCTGAACCATTCGGCCCCGAAGCTAGGGTCCGGGACGACCCGGATGTACGGCAGCGGTGAGCGCCAGCCTTCGGGGAACCTCTCTTTGGCTTCAGCATCAGGCACCTCGGGGACGATGATGACGTCCTCTCCGTGGTGCCAGTTGGCCGGGGTGGCCACCTGGTGCCTCGCCGTCAGCTGGCACGAGTCCAGCAGGCGCAGGACCTCGTCGAAGTTGCGCCCGGTGCTGTTCGGGTAGGTGAGCATGGCCTTGA
>CAYZVQ010000113.1:0-14121 GCA_964481925.1 uncultured Acidimicrobiaceae bacterium | reverse complement strand
GCAGCTTCACCAACCTGGAGGGCCGCGTCACCTGGCTCGGGCAAAAGGTGACAGCCCCGGGGTCGGCCAGGCCGGACTGGATGATCGCCGTACAGCTGGCCTCCCGTCTCGGCTCCAGCCTCGGCGCCGCCTCGCTCGAAGACCTGTGGGCCGAGATAGAGACGGTGTCGCCGCTGCACCGAGGTGTCCCCCAGGCACTCCTGGTCTCCCGCCAGGGGCGCAACGGCGTCGTCGTCCCCCTCGGCCTCGAGACCCCTTCGCCAGAGCTCACCGACGTGCCGCCGCCGCTCGACCCCATGGCCGACCCGGGCATCGTTTCCGCCGAACTGCACCCTGCTCCTCCCGTGTCGCTTTCGGTCGTCGGCCCGGGAACGGGACGCACCAACGCTCCCGGCGCCGGGCCCGAGCAGCTCCAGGCCCAGGGCGGAGCTGGCGCGGCCGGCCCCGGCGCACCGGGGGAGGCACCGGGCACGGCCGCCCTGGTGGCACCCTCACGGCTCGGCCTCGGGCCGGCTGGTCCCGCGGTTGCCTCCCCGGCACGCGCTGGGGTTGCCTCGCCGGCCCCATCCGCGGAGCGGGCCTCGGGCGACGACCGCAGCGGGAACGGGCAGGGGCGCAGCGGGAACGGGCAGGGGCGCAGCGGGAACGGGCAGGGGCTGCGCCTGGTGGCGAGCCGGCCGATGTGGGACGGCGGGGTGCTCGTTCAGCGCTCGCCCTCCCTGGCCGGCCTGCACCCGCCGCTCGCCCTGCGGGTCAACCCGCAAGACCTGTCCCGCCTGGGCGACGGGCATGTGGGCGAGGTGAAGGTGAGCACGGCGCGTGGGAGCGTCGTGGTGCCGGCCGTGGCCGACGACCATGTCGCCGCCGGGTCAGCCGTACTGCCGTTCAACCTGCCCGGGGGGGGCGCCGGCTCGCTCATCGACGCCTCGGCGGCCTACACCGAGCTCACGGTCGAACCGGTGGGCGGGGCATGATCGCCGCGGCCGCCGCCTATACCGGGGACCCCGTCTTCGCCCGGGGGATAGACCTGATCGTCTGGGTGTTCGTCCTGGTCAAGCTGATAATCGTCTTCGCCCTGCTCATGGTGTCCGTCCTGTTCATGGTCATGTTCGAGCGCAAGGTCGTAGCCCGCCTCGGCAACCGGTGGGGGCCCAACCGGGCCGGGCCCAAAGGCTGGCTGCAGTCGCTGGCCGACGGGATAAAGCTGTTCTTCAAGGAGGCGCTGGTCCCCGCCCAGGCGGACAAGTTCGTCTACCGGATCGCTCCGATCATCGCCCTCGTGCCCGCGTTCGTGGCCTTCTCGATCGTGCCGGTGGGGGGGACCATCACCATCGGCAGTTACACCACCAGGCTGCAGCTGGCGGACCCACCGTGGGGCATCCTGGTCATGTTGATGGCCTCGAGCATCAGCGTCTACGGCGTCATGCTGGCCGGCTGGTCCTCGGGATCCAAGTACCCCCTAATGGGCTCGGTCCGCGCCAGTGCCCAAATGATCTCCTACGAGGCCGCCCTCGGCCTGACCGTCGCCACCGTCGTGTTGTTGAGCGGGTCGCTCCACACGAGCGTCATCGTCGCCGCCCAGCACGGCGGCTTCCTTTACCACTGGAACATATTGCGGGCCTACGGCGCCCCGGCCGCCATCTTCTTCATCGCCATCACGGCAGAAATGACGCGGCCCCCCTTCGACCTCGTCGAAGCGGAGGAGGAGCTGGCGGGCGGTTTCAACCTCGAGTACTCCTCCATTGGCTTCGCGCTGTTCTACCTGGCCGAGTACATGGCCCTCGTCACCAACTCGGCCATATTCACCACCCTTTTCCTCGGCGGCCCCGACGGGCCCCGCATCGCCGGCAACTCCATCGGCCCGGTGTGGTTCACGATAAAGGTGCTGGTCCTGCTCTACATCTACGTGTGGATGCGGGCCACCCTGCCTCGGCTGCGCTACGACCAGCTCATGGACCTCGGCTGGAAACGGCTCATCCCCGGCTCCCTCGCCATGCTGCTGATCGTCGCCGGGGCCCGCGTGGGCTGGCGTTACGGGCTGTTGGCCCTCTCGGGCAGCCTGATCGCGTTCGTGGTCCTCGAGCGGGCCATCGAAGTCGGCCAGCAGCAAGAAACCAACGCCATGTCGGAGCTGGACGCGCCATGAGCTTCTTGGACCAGAACAGGTTCGTCTCGTTTTTCAAGGGCTTCCTGGTCACCGGCAAGCAGCCACTGAAGCCGAAGGTGACCGTTGAGTACCCCGAGCACAAGCGGCCCAAGCCCGAGCGCGCCCACGGTCGTCACGTGCTCAACCGTTACGAAGACGGCATGGAGAAGTGCATCGGGTGCGAACTGTGCGCGGGCGTCTGCCCCGCCCGGTGCATATACGTTCGGGGAGCGGACAACCCGCCCGACGCGCCGGTGTCGCCCGGCGAGCGGTACGGGTTCGTGTACGAGATCAACTTCCTGCGCTGTATCCATTGCGACCTCTGCGTCGAGGCCTGCCCGACCGAGGCGATAACCGAGTCGAAGCTGTTCGAGTTCTCCTTCACCAACCGGGACGACGCCATCTACACCAAGGCCGAGCTGGTCGTAGAGGATTCGGGGAAGCCCAAGGCACTGCCTTGGGAGGACTGGAAACCCGGCGACGACCGCAACACGTCAGCGTGGATGCGGGCCACCTCACCCTCGGGACGGGCCGACCTCGAAGGCGTGCCGCTGTGGTCCGGAGATCTAGGGTACGGCGTCCGGCCGGCTCAAGCCGGCCAGTCCGATCCCCAGGCCGCCGACGTGCCCGCCGATTTCGACGTGTCGGTACGCGAAGTGGCCGCCGCCGAGCTGAAGGGCGTGGGCGTGAGCACGGTCCGACCGGTCAGGCGACCGGGCGCGGCCGGTCCGGCGGGTGCCCTGTGAGCCTCTTGGCCGTCACCCACCTGGCCAGCGCCTCGGCTTGGGCCGTCTATGCCGTGGGCGCCCTTATGGCCCTGGCCGGCGCAGCCGGCGTGGTGCTCCAGCGCAACCCCGTGCATTGCGCCCTGGCCCTGGTCACCACCATCTTCGGCATTGCGCTTCTCTTTATCGACCAGGGCGCCGACTTCCTGGCCGCCGTCCAGATCATCGTCTATGCCGGCGCCATCGTGATCCTTTTCCTGTTCGTGATCATGCTGCTCGGGGTAGACCGCAAGGAGCAGCGCGCCCAGGAGAAACTGAAAGGCCTGATCCCCGTCGCCATCCTTGTCGGGGTGGTGGCGTTGGCCGAGCTCCTGGTGCTTGTGCGTGTCCACTACTGGGCCACCGGCTCCAAGGCCGGGGCCGGGGCCCTCAACGGCCCGGGCGAAAACGTCCAGAAGCTCGGCCAGAGCATTTTCACCGCTTACCTCCTACCTTTTGAAATGACGTCCGCCCTGTTGGTGATCGCGGTCGTCGCCGCCGTGGTCCTGGTGCGGCGGCCTTCGCCGGCTCCGCCCGGGCCCGAGCGCCGCACGGTCGTGGGGGGACGGGAGCCGGCCCGCCCCGGTCCGGCCCCGGCTAGGGCGACCGTAGCGGAGCGAGGTAGGCCAACCGAGCGCGGTAGCGGGGCCAGTAGCGGTGCGGAGCAGTCGGGCCCAACAGGAGAGGTAGTCCGATGACCGTACCCGGTGCCTGGTACCTCGTGCTGGCTGCCTGCCTGTTCGGCATCGGTGCCGTCGGGCTCCTGGTCAGGCGCAACATCCTGGTCATGTACATGTGCATCGAACTGATGCTCAACGCCGTCAATTTGACGTTTGTGACGTTTTCCCGCATGCTCAACGATCTTGGTGGACAAGATGCCGTCTTTTTCATCCTCGTCGTGGCGGCCGCCGAGGTGGTCGTGGGCCTGGGCATCATCGTGTCCATCTACCGGCGGCGCAGCGGCGCCACGGCCGACGACATCAGCTCGTTGAAGGGCTGACGAGCCATGGTAAATGCCGCCTACGCAATCGTCGCTTTCCCGTTGCTCGGCTTCATCATCAACCTGGTCGCCGGGCGGCGCCTCGGTGAGCCGGCGGCCGGGTGGGTGGGCACGGTGGCCGCGGGCGGCTCTTTCGTCTCCACGCTCATTGTCTGGGTGACCATGCTCGGCCGGCCCGCCGACAACCGCTTCGCCGACCTGACGATATTCACCTGGTTCCCGGTGGCCGGCCTGCATGTCAACGCCGGGATCCTGGTCGACCCGCTGTCCATGACCATGGCCTTGTTCGTGACCGGGGTATCGACCGCCATACACATGTACTCCATCGGGTACATGCACCGGGACCCCGGCTTCGACAGGTTCTTCGTCTACCTCAACCTGTTCCTTTTCTCGATGATCGTGCTCGTCCTGGCCGACAACTTCCTCTTCTCGTTCCTGGGCTGGGAAGGCGTGGGCTTCTGCTCCTACGGGCTCGTGGGCTTCTGGTTCCAGCGCCAGACGGCGGCCGTGGCGGCCAAGAAAGCCTTCGTGACCAACCGGGTCGGCGATGTCGGGTTCCTGCTGGCGATGTTCTTGATGTTCGCCCACTTCGGTTCTTTGAACTATTCCTCAGTGCTCGGGACGCTTTCCCACGGCCACGCCACGGGCCTGTTGGCGGCGGCGCCCGGAGCCATAAGGGGCACCACGGCCACCGCTATAACGCTGCTTCTCTTCCTCGGCGCCGTCGGGAAGTCGGCCCAGATCCCGCTGTACATCTGGCTGCCCGACGCCATGGAAGGCCCGACGCCCATATCCGCCCTCATCCATGCCGCCACCATGGTCACGGCCGGCGTCTACCTCATGGTGCGGGTCGCCCCCCTGCTCCACTACGCCCACGCCACGTCATGGGTCATCGCCTGCGTCGGCGCCGGCACCGCCCTGCTGGCGGCGACGATCGCCTGCAGCCAGGACGACATCAAAAAGGCCCTGGCATACTCGACGATCTCCCAGCTCGGTTACATGTTCCTGGCGGTAGGCGCCGGGGACTACGTCGACGGCGTTTTCCACATGCTCACGCACGCCTTCTTCAAGGCCCTCCTGTTCCTCGCCGCCGGCGCCGTGATCCACGCCCTGGCCGACCACCAAAACATGAAGGAGATGGGCGGGCTGAGAAAGTACCTGCCCATCACCGCCGTCACCTTCGGTGTGGGCTGGCTGGCCATCTCGGGCATACCGCCGCTGGCCGGTTTCTGGTCCAAGGACGCCGTTTTGTCCTCGGCGTGGCAGATGAACAAGGTCCTCTGGGTCATCGGCGTCTTCACCGCCGGGCTGACGGCCTACTACATGAGCCGCCAGTTCGCCCTCGTTTTCACCGGTCAGGCCCGTTGGCAAGAAGCCCGCCCCGCCGCCGTCGCCAGCCATGAGCACCATGAGGCTGCGGGCCACGGCACTGTGGAAGGCCACGAAGCCACCGGGCCCGGGCTGCCGGCGCCCTCCCATGCCGAGGCCCGCCCCAAAGACCCGACCTGGACCATGTCCGTCCCCCTCATAGTGCTGGCCATCGCGGCCGTGCTCGGCGGGGGGATCAATTTCCCGGCCTGGCACATGGACTACTTGACCCGATTCCTGAGCCCCCTGTTCCCGGCGGGCACGTCGGTCACCATAAGCACCGGCACCAAGTGGGCGCTCTCCCTGCTGACCACTGCTGTGGCCCTAACCGGTCTCGGCCTGGGGTTGTCCACCTGGAGGACAGCCGAACACCCCCGGCTCGAGCCGAATTTCCTGCGTCGGGCATGGTACTTCGACGCCCTCGTGTCGGCTACGGTTTCCGGGCCGCTGCGCCTGGCCGCCTCCGGGCTGGCGTTCGTCATGGACAGGAAGGTCGTCGACGGGCTGGTCAACGGCACCGCCCGCGCCCTGGGGGCTTCCGGCCGGGCACTGCGCCATCTACAAAATGGCTATGTCCGCGCTTACGCCTTGGGCATCGGCGTAGGACTGGTCGTGCTGCTCGCCTACCTCACTTTCCGAGTCGGGAACTAAGCCATGAGCTTCCCGATCCTCGACCTGATCGTCTTCCTGCCCCTGGGCGCCGCCATCGTGGTCGCTCTGTTGCCCAAGACGGCGCCGAGCAATGCGGTGAGGGTGTTGGCGGTTGGCGCCGCCGTGGTCGAGCTTGGCGTCGCGCTGTGGATGGTCATCGCCTTCAAGACCGGGGACGCTCACGCCGGTTTCCAGTTCACCAGCCATCAGTCCTGGTTGGCCCCGCTCAGCATCTCTTGGTACCTGGGCGTCGACGGCATATCCCTCTTCCTTGTCGCCATGACGGCCCTGCTGTTCCCGATCGCCATGGCGAGCCCCCCGGGGCAACGATCGTCGAAGTCCTACCTGGGCTGGATGCTCCTGCTGGAGTCGGCCTGCATGACGACCTTCCTGTCCCTCGACGCCTTTTTGTTCTTCGTCGCCTTCGAGGTCACCCTGGTACCGGGCTACTTCCTCATCGTCAACGGCGACGGCCCGCGGCGGGGCTACGCCGCCACCAAGTTCTTCCTTTATACCTTCGCCGGTTCGGCGTTCCTGTTCGTCGGGATCCTCGCCACCTACGTCCTCGCCTCCGCCCACGAGCCGTCCGGCACCAAGGCCTCCTTCGACATCATCGCCCTCGCCCGGGGGACGGTCCACCTACCCATCGCTGACCAGGAACTGCTCCTGCTGGCTTTCGGTTTGGCGTTCGCCGTCAAAATGCCGCTGGTGCCCTTCCACACCTGGATGCCGGACGCCTACACACAGGCCCCCACCGGCGGGTCGATGGTGCTGGCCGGCATCCTGTTCAAGCTCGGTGCCTACGGCATCCTGCGCTGGGGCATCTTCTTGTTCCCCCGGGCGGCGGTCAACCTCGCCCCACTGGCGCTCACGCTCGCCGCCATCGGCATCATCTGGGGTTCGGTCGTGGCAGCCATGCAACGCGACCTGAAGCGCCTCGTGGCCTACGGGACGGTGGCCGGGGTCGGTTTCATCGTGATCGGGCTGTTCGGTTTTACCAGCGAGGGGATCACGGGCGGCATCGTCGAGATGGTCAATCACGGCCTGTCGACGGGGGCGCTCTTCTTGCTGGTCGGGATGGTCTGGGAACGCAAGAAGAGCTACAGCTTCTCCCAGCTCGGGGGGTTGCAGAGCGCCGTGCCCATCCTGGGATGGGTCTTCATGGCCGTCATCATGAGCGACATCGGGCTGCCAGGGCTCAACGGCTTCATCGGCGAACTGCTGGTCCTGCTGGGCACGTTCATCACCCATCGCTGGTGGGCAATCGTGGCTACGTCCGGAGTGGTCTTCGGGGCCGTGTACCTGCTGTGGGCCTACCAGCGCGTCTTCCACGGTCCCGCCCAGGCCGTAAACCAGGGACTGCGGGACATGACCTGGGGGGAGAGGGCGGCGGTGGCGCCCCTGCTCGCCGGCATCATTTTCATCGGCGTCTACCCCCAACCCGTACTGAGCCGGATCGAGCCTGCCGTCGACCACCTGGTAGCGCACATCGAGTACGCCGACCCCAGTTTCAGGATCCCATCTCAGGGAGTCGGGCACGGCACCTTCGCCGTACCCGCCAACCAGGTCGTGGACATGCCCCCGGCCACGGCTAGGGCGACGGCGGCGGGCACGGGGGCTAACCCATGAGCGGCGCCGTGCAGTTGGCCGCCGGTGCGGGCTGCACCATCGACTCGGTCACGGCCAAAGTCACGGGCCTGTGCACGGGCAAGGGCTCCATCACCCTTTCGGTCAATTACGCCTCGATAATGCCGCTAATCGTGCTGGCGGGCGGCGCCCTCGTCATCCTGCTGGTCGCGGCCCTGATACCCAAACGCCGGTACCCCGGGCTGTGGGCGGCGATCACGTTCCTCATCGGCACGGGGACGGTCGTCGACGGTTTGGTGCAGTGGAGCACCCTAAACGGTTACACGGGTGTCCCGGTGACCCTTGGGGACCAGATAATTTACGACCACTTCAGCGCCTTTTTCGTCATATTGTTCGGGTGCGCCACCGCCCTGGGCGCCGCCACATCGGACAGCTACCTGGTGCGGGAAAACCTCGACGGCCCCGAACCCTACATCCTGCTGTTGCTGTGCTCGGCCGGGGCCGTGCTGATGGCGGAAGCGGCCGGCTTCATAAGTCTTTTCCTGGGCCTGGAGATCCTGTCTATATCGCTGTACACGATGTCGGCATACCACCGCCGCCGGGCGGCCTCGGGCGAAGCCGGTCTCAAGTACTTCATCCTGGGCTCTTTCTCCTCTGCGATCTTCATCTACGGGGCCGCCCTCATTTACGGGGCCACCGGTTCGACTCAGTTCGTCGAGATATTCAGCTTTCTCGTCGCCAACACCCTGACGCACAGCGGGGTCCTGCTGGCCGGTATGGGCCTGGTGATCGTAGGCCTGGGCTTCAAGGTCGCCGCCGTTCCCTTCCATTTCTGGTCACCCGACGTCTACCAGGGAGCGCCTACACCTTTCGTCGGCTACATGGCCGCCGTGGCCAAAGCCGGCGGCTTCGCCGCCTTGGTCCGGGTGCTCATGCTGGCACTGCCCACCGAAGCCAGCAACTGGCGCCCCGTCATCTGGGTGCTGGCCGCGGCGTCGGTGCTCGTCGGCTCCCTGCTCGCCCTGGTCCAGTCCGACCTGAAGCGCATGTTGGCTTATTCGTCGGTGAGCCAGGTCGGCTACGTCCTCATCGCCCTCCAGGCGGGGACCACCCAGGGCATGACGGCAGTGTGCTTCTACCTGTTCACGTACACCTTCATGGTGATCGGCACCTTTGCCGTCGTGAGCGTCCTTCAGGGCCGGGGCGAGACCCGCAACGACCTGAGCTCGGTACGGGGCCTGGCCTCGCGCAGCCCATGGCTGGCCGGGGCCATGCTGGTCCTCCTCCTGGGACAAGCCGGCATCCCCCTTACCAGTGGCTTCCTCGGGAAATGGGTCGTGATATCGGCCGCCATCGCCAAAGGGCAGTACGTGCTGGGTTTGATCGGCATGCTGGGCGCCGCCATTGCCGCCTTCTTCTACCTCCGGGTCGCCCTGCTGATGTACATACCGGGCGCCGCAGGGTCGCCCGCGGTGGCGACGGGAGGCCCGGGGGACGAGAGCGATGGCGCGTACGGGGGCTCCGACCTCACGGCCATAGCGAGCGCGGGGTTGTCAGTCCGTGACTCCGCCGTGGCGCTACGAGCACCGTCCACTACCCGGCTGCGGGTACCGGGGGCGACGACCGCCGTGCTGGCTATCTGCGTGGCTTTCACGATCTTCGCCGGAGTGTCTACGCCGGTCCTGTCCCTGGCCCACACGATCACCCTTCCCTGGATGCCCTGATCGGCCGTCCTCAGGTCGCCTAGCCCTCTGGCGAGGAAGGGTCGGTCAACTGGGCCTCGAAGATGACCGCCCCGGTGGCGTTGTCCCGCACCAGGAAGAGGAACGGGTGGTCGAAGACGATCGTGACGGGCGGGGGAGCGGGCATCGCCGTGGGCGTCAGGCCCCCTCCCGTGGCGGCCGACGCTTCTGTCCCCTTCTCGCTCACGTTCATCTGCGCGTCGTGGACCACGAAGGACAGGTCCAACGACCGCGGAGACAGGGGAGAGAAGTCGGCCTCCGGGGTGAAGGCCTGGCCCATGCCCATGTCGCTCAGGACCTGGTTGAGCCGGAGCGACGTCGCCAGCCTGAACCTCGGCAGCTTGATGTCAGCCCGTTCCTGCTGCAACGCCGAGACGGTCGCGCTCAACCCGGCCGGGGTCAGTTGGCTTTCGAAGGTGCCCAGTTGCCCGAGCGGCGGCATGAGCACGACCGCCGACATATCGTCGCCCTTGTAGGGCAGTTCCACCGCGTCCAGGTCGGCCGTGGCGGAGACGGGTACGTCGAGGGGCTGGGAAGTCGACATCATCGGGACGTTCGTCGTGGTCCCGGGGGCGACATGGAACGGTGCGGACCTGGTCAGAGAGGGATCGAAGGGCGTCTGCCACGGGGCGTCCATATAGACGGCGTCCACCATTACGGCCACCACGTGCTGAAGCTCCGACGCCGTCAGCAAATTGGTTATATGGCCGGCCGTACGGCTGGCGACCCAGTTGTCGATGACGCGGGCCGACCCCGCCGGGTCACTGTCCAGATCCTGCTCCTTGACCCCGGCAGCGAAATCCGCGGTCACTAGCGCCAGGTAGGAGGAACGCACCGGGAACCCGCTCTGGAGCCACAGTTCGTTGGCCGTGTCCAGCACCACGTGGTCAGAAGCGGCCTGGCGGCTCAGGGTGTTGTTCAATGAGCGCCAGGCCAGGGCCTGCTGTTGGGGGGACAGGGCCCCCGAACCCAGGGCCTGCGCTATGCCGGTCTCGGTTGGCCCGGCGGCCCCTGGCTCCAGCATGGCCAGCAGGGTGGCAATGCTCGAAGGGGACAGCACCAGGTTGGGCCGTCCCGGCGCCAGCCGGTGCAGCAGGTCAAGTGCGAATGCCTGCTCGGCGGCGCTGAGGGCGGGGACAGGCGCGGCAGCCGGCGCCGCGCCCACGGGGCTGCTCAGGCCGGTCACGGCCGCGGCCGCGGCGAGGAGCGCCGCCGCCCCGGACCGAGCGGCGCGGGCCCCGGTCCGCCTGGAGATCGACCACCAATGCACCGCCCGAAGCCTACGTGGCGCAGTCGTCTACCCGCCGCCCGCGGCGGCCAACTTCGCCAAGTTCGTAGGACCGGCTCCTAGGCCGGGGGCCCAGCGGCCGTGGGATCCAGCTGACTTGGGAACTAGCTGGCAACCTTCCCGGCCCCGGCCGCCTCCACCTGGCGCTGAGCTGAGGGGACCAGGAAGCGGCCGATGAGCGGCAGTTCCCAGATGGACTCGGCCCGGGCCACGGCGAGTGCTATCGGCAGGGCGTGCTCAGGGGAGTCGTAGACCGCATAACGGGGTTGCCAGTCGGGGTCGAACTTGGCGTTGAACCGCCACAAAGACTCGATCTGCATCGAACCGCCCATGCGGCGCACCAACCAGGCCTGGGCCTTCTGGGGCAGGCCGTCGCCCGCTTCCCCGGCAAGTACGGCCCTCATCGTGGCGAAGTTCAACCCGAGGCCTTTGTAACCCCGTTCCCGTAGGTAACGGATGGTCTCGACGATGGCGAAATCTATGAGACCGTTGGGATGTTCGGCGTTGTCGCGGCGCATTAAGTCGAGCGAGAAACCCTCTATGGCCGGCGCCGGGACGTACTGGCAGAAGGCCACCGCCGGCCCCGGCCCGGGCCCGTCCTCCGGCCCGTGGACGACGGCCAGCAGCAGGCCCGTGTCGCGCGGGTCGAATATGCGTCCCAAGGTCATGGAAAAGCCGCGCTCGACCCCGCCCCGGCGGCTCTTGGTCATGACCTCTTCCAGCTCCCGAGCCAGGCCCGGGGCCACGTGAGCCGGGTCATGGAAGCTGATGGTGTAGCCGTTGCGAGCCACACGGTTGACGGCTTGGCGCAAGCCCTTGGACTTTCCGCCTCCGAGGGCGAACCGCTCGGTACAGACGACGGCCTCGTCGCCCACGTACAGGTCATGCATGCCCGTGGACCGGTAGATGGGCAACCAGTCTTCCGAGGCCCCGAGCAGGCCCAGGCTCCAGCCCCGAGAATCGGCGAACTCGCGGAAGCTCCGCCAGGCACCCTCACGCTCCGCCGGCGGGCCGACAGGGTCGGGCGAAACCAGGCAGACGCCGCTGTAAACGGCGTAAGCCACAACTGTCCCGCCCCAGAAATAAAACTCCTTGTCAGAGCGCAGCGTGAAGTAATCGAGAGTCCCGGCTCCGTACCGCCTGACGACCTCCCGGGCCCGCTCGAGCCCTCCACTACCGTGGCGAGGCCAGCGCGCCGCGACGGGCCGGAACACCATCCATGCCGCGACCAGCACCAGGCCGGCCGTCACCGAGAACATGGCGGGAGAAAAGAAGTCGTCCAGACGGTCGGGCAAGGCGACATGCTTCACCCCGACCATACGTTCGACGGTGGCCTGAAAGGCTTGTACCCACCCGATCCGGGCGGACCGGCGGTGGTGCACCGTAGTGGTGACCCAGGAGGTGCCCTCCAGCGCCAGGGCCCCGGCCACGATCGCCGTCACGGCCAGGCCAACCAGGCGAGCGAGGGCCCGGCCGACCGGAGGCGCGTCGCTGCCGGCCCGGAACGAGCCGCGCCGGAGCCACAGGAACGCGGCGACGCCCAGCGCTATGACAGCGCCGGTGACGCTGCCCCCGCCTAGCAGGTGCAAGGTGGCGACGGCCACCAGGGTGGCCTGGCACACAAGATAGGCCCGGCGTTGGCCGCGTCGGATCCCGCGGGCCAACATGAGCAGCCCCAACCCGCCCAGTGCCGCCAGTGCCCCCGCGGCCTGGGGAACGGCCAGGGGCAGGAGCTGGCGCAAGACGTTGAGGTAGTGGGCGACCGGTGCCGACAGGTCCGACACCAAGGAGAGGAAGCCGGCGGCGGCGACTACCAGCGCGGCCAAGCGCCGTGAGCGCCGGTGCGGTACGACGCGTCCGGGCACGGCCGGCCAGGGCCGCCCATTCGGGAAACTGGCCACGACCACGGGGTGCGGCGATACCGGCGGTCGCGTCAGGGCCCGCTCGGCCCAGGTCGCCCCCGGCCCCAGGACCTGCCCGAAAAGAAGCCGGGCGTGCAGTTCGGTCCCCGTCTCCAGTTCGATCCAGGCCAACTGACGGGTAGCCAGGAAGGCGGACGGCAGGCCGAGACTGGCGCCACGCGCCGAGTACTCGCTCACGACATCTCCGCAACAACCGGCATTGGCGTAAAAGCCGTTGCCCACCGGGCTCAGCTCGGCCCGGCTGGTGGCGCCGGTGACCAGTCCGGCCCAGCCCGTGCTGGCCAGCTCCCGGCCGGCGGCCCGGGCCGCCTCGTTCAAGTCGTGCGGGTCGCCGGCGCGCCCGGAGAAGGCCAACCAGATCTGGCGCAGGGAGACCAGGGCCAGGGCCAACAGGACCGCCGACTCCACCACCGCGGCGCCCAGGGTCGTGGCCAGCAAAATGCCGGAGACGTGGCGAGCGGGCCGCAAGAACGCCACCGGGAGGCGCAGTAGGAGAGCGAGCAGGACGGGCACGGCGAGAAGCCAGGCGCGCCGGCCCAGCTGGCGGTAAACCAGGCGCGAAGCGATGAAGCGGCTGGCCGCACCGGGGTCGTCCAGCTGGCCGAGCCCGGCCAACCATCCACTGGTGCTGCCCCGCCACAACCCGGGCAAGACATCGGCCAGACGCTGGCGGCCCACGTCGGGCAGACCGCCGGCGCCCTCCGGTACGGGCGGGCCAGCCTGGAGGCGGTCCCCCGGCTCAATGCGGACCTTGCGGACGCCACCGACCGTGACCAGGTCGGCCACCACCGCGGGGGCAACCTCTGCCCCTATGCTCGCCCTCACGGCGGCAACGGCGCCGGGCTGGGCCAGCCAGGCATCGCCTTGGCCGGGGAGGACCACGGTCCGCCGGCCCGGGACGGCGGCAAAGTCCCGCAGAGCGTCGCGTAGGACGGCGTGGGCGTCGAGCGCGCCGGCCATGTCGTCCTGCTCGGCCGCCAGCTCGAAGGACCCCCCTGCCAGTACCACGGCTCCCGGCCCGCTCCAGTAACTGATGGCCCGGGCGATCTCGGTGGCAGCCAAGCTGGAAGCGGGCGTTGCCGTAGACGAGAGGTGAAGGTTGGCGAAGACCAGCAGCCGGGCACCTAGTGGCAGCGGGAACACCAGGTCGTCTGCCACCAACCTATTCTGACGCCATGGAAAGGGCCACAGCCGGTAAGCGAGCGCCCGGGGCACCCGAAGACGTCGGCCGCGCCTCGTGGACCTGGCACAACGGGCCCGCAGAAGGGGCGGCGGTGGTTTTCGACCTAGATGGCGTGCTCTCTAACGCCGCCGCTCGCCAGCACTACATAAAGGCGCCTCGCCCTGACTGGGAGTCGTTCTTCTCGGCCTCGGCCGAGGACCCCCTCGTTGACGAAGTGGCCGCTCTGCTCGAGCTGTTGGCTCCGGAGCTGGCCGTGGTGCTGTTGACGGCCCGGCCCGCCCGCATCGCCCGGCTCACCGTCGATTGGTTGGCTCGGCACGACCTGCGCTGGGACCTGCTGGTAATGCGGCGCGACGGCGACTACCGGGCGGCGCGGCACTTCAAACAAGAGGCCCTTAACGACATCCGCAGCCGCCGCTTCGTCCTCAAGCTCTGCCTCGAGGACGACCTGCGAAATGTGGAGATGTTCC
>CAYZVQ010000112.1:0-14323 GCA_964481925.1 uncultured Acidimicrobiaceae bacterium | reverse complement strand
CTGTTAGGGGTCTCGTTGGGGGCGGCGGGACCCGTGCCAACGAGCGCCGGAGCCTCGGGGGCGCTATTGAAGACCACCAGGATCCACGGCGTGGCCGTCCTCGCCAACGCCCAGGGCTACACGCTGTACTGGTTCGCGCCGGACACGCCCACCAGGTCCACCTGCGACGGGACCTGCGCCGTCTACTGGCCACCGCTGACTGGGCGCCCGGTCGCCGGCGCCGGCGTAACCGGCCGGCTCGGGACGATCAGACGCTCGGACGGGACGACGCAGGTCACCTATGACGGCCACCCCTTGTACACCTACGTCGGCGATTCCGGCCCCGGCCAGGCCAACGGCAACGACATCAACCTCAACGGCGGCCTGTGGTACGAGATGGCCGCATCCGGCTGAAATGCTCCCTGTCCTCCCGGCCCGAACTAGTCCCGCCGGGCTGGTTACTGTGCGGTATGAGGACAGGGGCGCTCCCGAAGTCGATATCGCTCGGTAAACGCCCGGCACAGCAACGGCCCGGTCCGGCTCGTCTCGGACCGGTACTTGTCGGAGCGGCCCTGACGATGGGCATGGGAGCAACGCCGGCCCTCTCGGTGGAGGCCGGGGCCGCTCCTGCCCCTGCCATCCGTTTGACAACCCTGTCGGTCTCGCCCAGCGCTGGGCTCGTTGACGAGGAACAGGTAACGGTACGCATCTCGGGCGGCTCCTATGGGACGACCTACGCGCTGGCCGAATGCGACCTGACAAAGCTCGTACTTCTGGGGGAGCTGTCGGCATCGCCTCAGGACGTCTGTGACAGCCGCCACAATGCCGTCGTCGCGGTGGCAGCCAACGGGAAAGCGGGGACGTCGCTACGTCTTCCGGCGGTACTGACTACCGCCCTCGGAGGAGTTGACTGCCGAAAGACGCGGTGTTTCCTCGCCGTTGATGCCCTGCACTCCACGGGTGGGGCCTCGGTCCTCGCACAACCGCTGAGCTTCGCGGCCAACGCCTGTGCCGCCATCGGTTCGTGCCAGGCACCCGCCGACGCCTGGGACCCGTCGTTGGGCTCGGCGCCTGTGGTCGGCCCTATCAGCTCCCCCGCCGCAGCACCGACTGTCATCCCACCGGGGGGCCACCTGGTCGGCACCGGGGCCCCGCTCGTCCTGCCCGTCCAACCGACAGTGGCCGGGGACCTGACCGCCCCGGGTTCGGTGACTGGTCCCTTCACCGGTCAGGGCCTGGGCGTACCCGTCCTTACCAACACGGCCAGCACAACCAGCACGGCCAGCACGACCAGCACAACCAGCACGACAAGCACGACCAGCACGACAAGCACGACCAGCACGACAAGCACCACCAGCACGACAAGCACCACCAGCACGACAAGCACGACCGGCGCCGGGGCCCGGACGACCACGTCGGTCCCGCCGACAACGGCCCCGGTCCAGGGCGAAGGGCTCCTGCGCCTGGCCCTGGAGGCGCCCGCCACCTCGTGGGGAGCGAGCCAGCCGAGCTCGACCGTGGTCGACGCCACCCTGACCGATCTCACGACCCACCAGGTGGGGGACACTCAGCAGTTCGTACTGTTCTGGGGCGCCTCGCCCTTCGTCTACGCCGGCTTCGCCGGCCCGGTACGCACCTCAGACCGTTACTCGGTGACGATCTCGGTCGAGCGCTCGGCTTCACATGGCGGGCTGTCGAGGCCCGGACCGGGGCTGACGCCACAGATTGTCGTGCTCGCCACCGCTTTGGAGGTGGTCAGCCCCACCAACCCCCAATACCTGGCCTACAGCTACGCGCCGGTCATGTACGGGCGGTCCACCTCCGCGCTCCACGACGTCCCCCTCCTTACCTACGCCGACGTGAGCCCGGCCGCCGACGGCGCCAGCGTCGTTTCCTACGTCGTCGTTTGGAGCCATGAAGACGCGGGCACGGGCTTTTTGCCGTTCGTCGAATGGGGCTCGTGGGGTCGCATGACCGACATAGAAAACGTCATCTCTTTCACCGTCGCCCGGGACGGAGCGGTCTCCGGGGCCAGGTACCTATGGGGGGGCGAACCCCCGACCGGGTTCCCGGACAGCCAAACGGCGCTGAAAGAAGTCGACGAGAACTTCGCCGGCACCTGGTGGGGCCATCATCCGGTGCTTCGGGACGCCACTGGGAACAACGATCTCTCCGACCGAGCGACGACCCCGTTCAAGTTCCAGCTCGCCCCGGTGGCGGCACCACCGGCCGGCCAGGCCCGAGACGCAGTTATGGACGCCAACCCGTTCACGTACGAGGTCATGGCGCAAGAGGTGGGCCGGTGGTACGCAGACATCTCGACGGTCCCGAGCTCGCCCGAGCCCGGCCAGGCCGAGCAGTACGCCATCGTCGACCTCGACACCAGTGGCAAAGGGGTTTCATCGGTAGCAGTCGACCTTCGCCTGTCCGGCGACTCCCAGTGGTTCCTCAGCGATCTCGGCTGGGGCTACCCCCTGGTCGGGACGGGCCACGTCCGTACGGTGGTCAAGCTACCGGTGGGTTGGTCGTCGAGAAGTATCGTCGGGGCGCAAGTGGTCGTCGAGCCGCCCTCTGCCGCGCCGAGCGTTAGCGTGCACTCGCTTCACGTCGAAAGCTTCACCGGGACGACCATCGAGCAGGTGCCTGTGCCGCCCGTCGTCGTACGGGCCGAAGTCCTGGACATCCCACCGCCGTAGACTAAAATTAGAGCCCACCGTTGGCGACAAAGGCGTCGACCTTTGTCTCCAGTTCGTCGAGATCGGCCTCGGGCACATGTCCCCGACCTCCGTCGTGGAACTTCCTTATCTTGCCCCCGATGGGAGAAAGGACAACCGAGTCAAACTCCTGCATCCCGTTCAAAAGGTGCCCATCACTGTCTTTGGTGTTCCACGCCTTACGGTAGAGAGCCACATAGCGGATGGACTGCTGGCGGCGGACCGTCTCGTCGGCTTCCCGTTGCGCCGCACTGGTCCGCATGAACCGCTCGAACATTGTCACTCCTTGGTAACCCAGCGGCGCTATGGCCGCCGGCCTCTGCCGGCCTTGGTGCTGGGTAACCCACGAGGCCTTCGGGCTCGGTGCCCGTAGAACGATTGTCACGAACGGACCTAGAGCCGTGAACGCCGTGCCAGGTCTGGGACGACGCTTCCAGTCTACTCGCCTGGTCCAACCGACGGGGCCGTGGCCTGACAATCGCAGCCACGGCCCTCGGGGACCGCCGCTATGAGGACCTCCAGCGCCTGGAGGAGGCGGTCGCGGCTACGAGAGAAGACCGCCACCACCTCCTCGTGGGTCACCGCAGCCACGTCCGGGCGACCTTCGAGGCCGGCATCGAAATCGGTGACGACGGCCAGAGTGACGTAACACATGCCCAGCTCACGGGCCAGTACTACCTCGGGGTACTGGGTCATCCCGACGACGTCGGCACCCATCCGTTGGAACCATTGCGACTCGGCCCGGGTGGAGAACCGCGGGCCTTGCACGACGACCACCGTGCCCGCGTCCGAAACGGGAAAACCCGCCTGACGTGCGGCCGCAGCCGCGAGCGGTCGCAGCTCTGAGCAGTAGGGGTCTGCCGCGCTCAGATGAGCGACCTTCGGCCCATCGAAGAAGGTGTCGCGCCGGCCCCTGGTGCGGTCGACGAACTGGTCACAGATCACCACCGACCCCGGCTCCAGTTCTGGCCGCAGGCTCCCCACCGCGCAGGGGCCTATGACACGCTCGACGCCCAGGGAAGAAAAGGCGAAGAGATTAGCTCTGAAATTGATCTCGTGAGGGGGAATCGTGTGGTCACGACCATGACGGGGGAGGAACGCCACCGCTTGGCCACCCACCCGGGTCAAGCGGATGGGGTCACTTGGCCGTCCATAGGGCGTGTGAGGCCATACCTCTTCTCCCGTATCCCCCAGGGCGTACAGACCTGACCCTCCGATGACACCCAATCTCACGGCCTCTCGCACCATGCCCCTCACGTTACAGAGTCGCTCCGCTGGTCCGTACTCCACGGCCGTCCGTTCGCTGGGCCGGGCCTCAAACTCCGAGAAAGACCTTTCGCAGTTGGTCCAGGTCCGCC
Source organism: uncultured Acidimicrobiaceae bacterium (assembly GCA_964481925.1). Classification (GTDB taxonomy): domain Bacteria; phylum Actinomycetota; class Acidimicrobiia; order Acidimicrobiales; family Palsa-688; genus Fen-671. The sequence continues at coordinate 10,272 of CAYZVQ010000112.1, read as the reverse complement.
TGCCCTTTGGTTGGTGGAGTGTGGCCCGGGTCGAGGCGGCCGTAAACGAGCCTGATGAAGGCTTCGGCCGGGATCTCGAGGTCGGGCGTGCGAGCAGGTCCGCCCGGCTCCAAGGACACGGCGTCGGCCCCGATGACGAGCGTAAACCCACGCCGCGGCTCGGTCGTGAGCACGGCGACTCGGCGCGGCGTCCCGACGGGCTTCCCGACGAACCCGGCGATCATCTGGAGGTTGTCGATAACGACCTCGGTCGGCCCATGGGCGAGAGCGGCCTCCGGGTCGAACGTCACCTCGACGTCCCAGGAGTGCAGAGCATGCTCATTAAGTCGCATGCCGACGAACCCGGCGAAATCTGAAGTCACCGGGCCCATGGCGAACACGAACCGCGCCCGATCATCGTCTGTGCTCGACGTGAGACGCTCCGCTAAGGCCCTATCGGCAACAAGGAAATCTGCCGCCTTCTGTTCAGCCGACTTGGCGTCCCACTCGGCCCAGACGCCTTGAGCAAAGTCTGACGGCGTCTCATTCCCCGCGATACCGTCCTCGAACCGGCGCCGAAAGATCACCGCCCCTGAGCCCAGGTGAGAGAGGACGTCGGCCACCGTCCACTTGGTCGGGTAAGCCGACGCCACCAGCTGGGCTGGTTGGAGGCCCTCGACGGTACGGGCTAGGTCCGACACCGAGGTCTGTAGCACTTCGAGCTGTTCTGTCATCCTTGTTCCTTCGTCAATGGAGAGCCTAGACGTGGGGTGGCTGCTCACGTCTATCTCAAAGGTTCCTATCAGGCAACTCTGAGCTTGGCGCGCCATATTTGAACCGTCCCGGGACTGCCGGGGGAAAGTGAGCGCGTGGACATGGCAGACGAGCCCCGTACGGTGGTCCGACCGCAGCCTGCCCTGGCCTCGACCACGAAGCCTGCCGGCTCGAGCAGTGCCAGCCGTGGACGGCGGATAGCCGTGGCCACCGCGCTCGTGCTGGTCGCTCTCGCCGTACGGTCGGTGTTCTTCAAGTACGAGACCGGGGACTACACGAGCTATTTCCATGTCTGGTACGAGTTCATATTGGACCACGGGCGCTTTGGCGCGCTCAAGTACTCGTTCGCCAACTACAACGAGCCTTATTTGTACCTGCTCGCCCTGCTGACCTACACGCCCTTGGGGCCGCTGATCGGGATAAAACTGATATCCGTCTCGTTCGACCTGGTGCTCGGCTATTTCACCTACCGGATAGTGCGTCTGCGCTACCCGCACGGTTGGGTGCCGACGGTCGCCGCGGCGGTAGTCCTGTTCCTGCCTACGGTGGTGCTCAACAGCGCGCTGTGGGGCCAGATCGACGCCACCTACACGTCTTTGGCGCTCGGGGGACTCTATTTCGTCCTGCGCCGCCGGCCGTGGCTGGCCTGCATTTTTTTCGGTCTGGCCCTTTCGTTCAAGTTGCAGGTCGTTTTCCTCTTCCCCGTACTGCTCCTTCTGCTGCTTCGGCGGTGGGTGCCGTGGCGAGCCCTGGTGATGGTCCCCCTGGTGTTCGTATTGATGGACCTGCCCGCGCTCGTGGTCGGCGCTTCGGTCTCGACCCTGTGGTCGACCTACACGGGAGAGATCGGTCTTTACCAGCAACTCACGCTCAATGCCCCCAACATTTACCAGTACCTCGGCATCACTGAGTCCAGTGACCTGCGCAAGTTGGGCATTGCCCTCACGCTAGCTATTGTCCTGGCGCTGATCGCTGTCGTAGTGGTGCGCCGGGCCCAACTGACGCCGACCAGGATCCTGCTCGCCGGCACCGTCTCGGTGATCCTGGTGCCCTACCTTTTGCCCGCCATGCACGAGCGTTACTTCTACCTGGCCGACGCCCTCACGGTGATCTCGGCGTTTTACCTACCTCGACGGTTGTGGGCTTTGCCCGTCCTGGAGCAGTTTGCTTCGCTCATGTCCTACATGCCCTTCCTGCTGGCCACCACGACCACGGCCGGGGCAGCCGGCGGGGCAACGGGCGGCGGCAACTTCGGACGACCGGGCGGCGGCGCCTCCGCCGGGCCCGCGGGGGGTTCCCCGGGCAACGGCACCGGCGGGGGGATGGGCCCGGGCGCCGGGGGCGGCGCCTTCTCGCACGGCGGCAGTACGTTCGGGCACGGGACGGGTGGCACCGGAGGTCTGGCCAGCCACACCGTCGTGAGCTTCAAGATCCTGTCCACGGTGATGTTGGCCGCCCTGGTCCTGGCATTGTGGACCGCTGTCAGGGAGTTCCGCCGCCCCCCACCGCCCGAGCCGCGTGGACCTGAGCGGCTTGGACCTGATCAGGTCGATAGGGCCCTACCGGCCCTCCCCGCCAAGGAGGGCATGATGGACGCCCCCGAGGCCATAGTGGCACCCGAGCACCCCTCGCTGACGTAGCGGCTCTCCGGTCTCACCAGCCCCGTTCGGCCCACTCCTCGAAGTGAGGCCTTTCTCGCCCTATCGTCGTGCCGGCGCCATGACCGGGCATCACGAGGGTTTCGTCCGGCAATGGCGCGAACAGCCTCCGGTCTATCGAGGTGAGGATGACGGCAAAGTCCCCGAGCTCGGTTTGCGTATTGCCGGGACCGCCAGGGAACAAGGTGTCCCCGGTGAGCACGACGGGCGAGCCCTCGACCACGAAGCATGTTGACCCCGGTGTATGGCCGGGCGTGGCGATCGTGCGGATCTTGAGCCGGCCGACCTCGAGGAGCGCGTCGTCCTCGAGTATCAGGTCGTACGCCGGCAGCATGGCGGCGTCGGCCGCCGCCACTGCCACCTCGTAGCCCGCATCGCGTACCGCAGGCACGGCCTGGATATGGTCCCAGTGGCCGTGCGTCTCGACGACTTGGCGCACGCCCAGGTCGCGGCATTGCTTAAGCAGCAGGTCGTGCTCGTTGGCAGCGTCTACGAGGAGAGCATCACCGGTCTGCTTGCAACGCACCACGAAGACGTTGTTGTCGATAGGGCCGACAACGTAGCGATGGATCTCCACCTGGGAGTCCTCATAATAGGGCGGGGCCACGAAGCCACAGGGTAGCCCACATTGACGTCCTTGCCCCTCGGTCCGGCTACGGCACCGCCGTCCGTCGACGGTGTGCCGCGTGCCACTGGCGTCGCTGTCAATTTTATGACGTTAGCTAAATAGCTAATTTGCTCTTTTGCGCTAGGTCCAATAGTCCGCTCAAGCTCCTCCTCAGGGGAACTTGGGGACCTTGGCCAGGCCCTGGGCCAAGGCCTCGAAGAAGCCTCTCAGGTCTTGACGGCGCGACGCATCGTCGGTCGCCAAGCAGTACACATAGGCGACGGGCTGCTCGCTGCCGCCCTGGTAGACGTCTGATTGGCTGGCGCAGTCCTCGTTGCGGTAGGTGAGCCAGGTCGTCTCGGCCGTGACGAAGCCCCGGGCAGCCGCATTGTCCCTCAGCAGGGTGAAAATCACCCTTACGTCGCCGTCGAGGCGCGTGTCGGCGGCAAGGACCTGGCGCTCACCACAGCCCTCCTGGCCGATGGTGGTGTTTTCGTTACAGGCCAGGACGGGCTTGAAGGCCTCCGTTATAACCGGAGGCCGCAGCACTGGAGCAACCTGCCCCTGGTCCACCCTGGCACCGCCTGCCCCAACACCGCCCGCCGTCGCCGGGCCCGCCATAAGGAGGCCGAGCACGGCGCAACCACCGGCCCCGATCATCGTCCAAGCTTTGAACATGTCTGAAGTCTGCCCGGTCGGGAGGCTCGTCCGGCCCCCCGCCACTCAGACGATCGAGGCCAGGGCCTCCCTAAGAGCGGCGACGACCGACGCCGGCTCAGGGTCCTCGACCACATAGCGACCGAACACCAGGCCGTCGACGGCCGAGCCCAGCTGACGGACACGGGCCAGCACCTCTTGAAGCCCGCCGCGCCGCGCCCCTCCCAGCAACAGGACCGGTACAGAGGCATATTCGGTCACTTCGGCCAGCGACCCGTCGCTCGGAGGCGGGATCTTGGCGATGTCCGCGCCGGCTTCGGCCGCTCTTCTGACCGAATCGCGCAGGTTCGTCGCCGTGTGGACCGAGACCTCGTCGAAGCCCCCGGGGACGACCTCGGCCATGATGGGCAGGCCCCAGCGGTCGGCATGGACGGCTAGGGCCTCCAGGCCGCGCATGGTGGCGCTCTCGGCCTCGGTGTACGGGTAAACCTCGTACTTCAGGGCCGACGCCCCGAAGGCCACCGCCTGCTCGACTACCTGCTGGGCCCCCTGGTGGTCCTGGCTGACGCTGACGACCACCGCCCGGCCGGCGAGGTGGCTTTCGAAATGCCGAGCAGTGCTCAGCGACAGCAGGTAGCCATCCACGTCGGCGGCCGCCAGCTTGTCGAGTACCTTGCCCGGGTCGGCCTGGGCACCGCTATAAATGGCGCGCGGCTGGTCCATCGCCACGATCAACGCCTTTCGCCCCGGTGGGAGCAACCGGTCCATTTTTAGTAATCGGCCCATGTCGATGTGTTTAGCACACCCGGCTGGGCACCTAGACAAGACGGTCGGCGGGCACCGGGAAGTCATGGGGGCCACTGAAAAGCCCCGCCGCACAGCCGCCAAACATGGCCGCCCCCCTGGCCCCGGCCTCGGTCACCGCCGGCCAACGTACGGTGGGCGCCAACGCTCCCCGGCGCCGGCGCAGGCCGGCGCAGCGAGCCCACCCTCCACTGAGGACCAGTTCGGTGGCCGGCCCGGCGACGGACTGCATGGCTCCGGTGATGCGCATGGCACCATTGGACAGGCAGTTGAGGGCGGCGGTCCACAGTGCTGCCGGCGACGCCGTAGGCCCTACGCCGCGGATGGAGGCGGGGGTATCGAAACCCTCCTGGACCACCACCAAAGGACCGGCCGGAGTGAGCTCGCCAGCCGCGTCGAGCGCGGCCAGGGCGTCGGGCCCGGCCACGCCCAGCAGGGCGAGCACACGCTCGAGCATGAGGCCCAGCAACTGACCTGTGATTAGGGCGTACATGCCCGGGACGGTGTGCCAGCCCGCGTCCAGCCCGGCCTCTACGGCGCGCCCCACCGCCGGGGCGTCCAGCGCCGGCACCGTCCGCACGAATGCTTCCGCGGTGCCGCACGAGTCGAGGATCTGGCCCGGCCTGACAGCGCCTAGGCCGGCCGCTATGCACATGTGATCGTGGCCCGCCGTCGTGAGGGCAGCCCCCTTTAGGCGTCCCAGGGCGTCGGAGCGGCCCCGGTCCAGGCCTTGGAGGTGAGCCAGAGAGCCCCGGACCACCCTGCCCGCCCGCTCGCCGGCCTGGACCACGGGTGGGAACAGGTCGGGCCGGGCCCCGGCCCACTCCAGGCCTTCGGCCCACCAGCAACGGTCCGCCAGGGAGAGGGCCCCGGTGCGCGAGGCCAGCGATGCTTCCGCCACCTGCTCGCCCCCCAGGCTGTGCACGACCCAATCGGCGACGCTCAGCGCCCGTCGGGCAGGTGGCCCGTTGTGACGGGAATGCCATGCCAGCTTGGCCAGGGTGCACATGGGCGACGCCACCAGCCCGGTCCGCTGCGAAAACGCTGTCGCGCCGAAGACCTCGGCCAGCTCGGCCGCTTCGTCCTCACCACGGCTGTCGTGCCAGGCGATCGCCGGGGCTACGGGGGAACCGTCCTCGCCCAGCAGGACAACGGTCTCCGCCATGCTCGTGACCCCCAGGCCGACGACCTCGCCCGGCGGGGCAGCGTCAAGAGCGTCACCTATCGCCCGGGCCGCGGCCCCGATGATGTCGGCAGGCCATGTCTCGGCGCCCGACGGTACCGTCCGCCAGGGTGTGGGGACACTGCCCCACGAGATCTCCTGGCCATCGGGGCCGACCACCGCCGCCTTGGTCATGGTGGTACCTATGTCGAGGCCAACCAGCAGTTCGGTCGGCCCGTCCGGCCGCAGAGCTGCGCTCACGGTCCCGCCTCGCCTGAGCCGCGCGGGATGAGCCGGGTAGGCACGACGATCCGGCGCGGCGGTCCCGCGTCGCCATCGAGCCGTTCGCAGATCAGGCGCGCCGCCCGGCGCCCCAGTTCGACGGGATCATAGGCCACCACTGTCACCGGGGGTGACAGGAGGGGGGCGAGCTCGAAATCGTCGAAAGCCACCATGGCCGGCGGCCGGGCCACGCCCACGCCGGCGAGGGCCCGCAGCACCCCCGAAGTAATCCGGTTGTTCCCCGTGAACACGGCGGTAGGCGGCACTGGGAGCGAGAGCAGGTCGATGATGGCCGCCTCGGCACTTTTGCTGTCATGGCAGCCGAGCCGTACGAGCTCCTGGTCGAACGGCAACCCGGCAGCGACGAGGGCCTCCCGGTAACCCTGCAGGCGTCCCACGGTCGTGAAGACCCCCGCCAAGTCGCCTACGTAAGCGACCCGGCGGTGGCCGTGGGCCACTAGGTGCAGTACGGCGGCGCGAGCCCCGCCGACGTTGTCGATCAGGATGGTGTCCGCGGCCAGGTGGCACGGTGGCCGGTCGACGAAGACGACCGGCGTGCCCAGGGCCAGCTCGGAGGCAAGGAAGCTGTGGTCCGGGCCCGTGGGCACCACCAACAGGCCGCCGACACGGCATTCGCAAAGTAGCTCGAGGAGCGCCCGCTCACGCTCCGAGTCCTCGTCGGTACTGCCCGCCACCACGAGCAACGCCCGGTCGCGGACCTCCTCCTCGACCCCCCGGGCCAGGGCAGCGTAGAAAGGGTTGGACACGTCCTTGGTGACGAGCCCCAGCATGCGCGACAAGCGGCCCTCCCGTAGCGCCCGGGCGTGCTCGTTGCGGCGGTAACCAAGGTCGCGGATCGCCTGCTGGACGCTCAGCAGGGTCGGACCGCTCACACTGCGCTCCTCATTGACCACCCGTGAGACCGTCTTCAGGCTGACGTTGGCGGCGCGGGCCACGTCGGTCATCGTCGGCCGCATCAGTGGGCTCTCAATAGCTCCGCGCAGACATGACGCACACGTCATACATGGCGGCGGCCGGATTGTCAAAGGGCCCGGACAGTCAAAGAACAACCGGGACAGGTGCCTTGACAAGCCGTACCCGACCTGTTAGCAAGTGCCCCGGGCCGACAACGTTGTCAATCAGGGGCTACGGCCAGAAGACCAACCCAGGGGGTGGCGGTGAGCGAGGTTCACGAAGGCGGTGAGCCGGAGGTAGCACACGTCCCCGTGATCTCCACGCGTGGGATTACCAAGCACTTCGGCAGCGTCCAGGCGTTGCGGGGTGTCGACCTGGACGTTTATGAGGGCGAGGTGGTGGGGCTGGTCGGCGACAACGGGGCCGGCAAGTCGACTCTGGTCAACATCCTCTCCGGGGCGCTCCAGGCCAACGACGGTTCCATCTTTGTCGACGGCAAGGAGGTGACGTTCACCTCTTCCCTGGAAGCTCGCCGGGCCGGCATCGAGACGGTGTACCAGGATCTCTCCCTGGCTCCCGACCTGTCCGTGTGGGCCAACATCTTCCTGGGCCGCGAGCAGAGCGTGAAGGGCCCTCTGCGCTGGTTCCACTGGCTCGACCGCAAAGCGATGGCCAAAGCGGCAGAAGCCGACCTGGAGCGCACGCACATCCGCATCGGTTCCGTCAACTCGCTCGCCGGGCGGCTCTCCGGAGGCCAACGCCAGGCCATAGCCGTCGGCCGAGCGGTGGCCTGGGGGTCCCGGGTCATCTTGATGGACGAGCCCACGGCCGCGCTCGGTGTCGAACAGCAGGCCAAGGTGGGCGAACTGGTGCGCTCCGTGTGCGACCAGGGCGTGCCCATCCTGCTCATAAGCCACAACCTGCCGCAGATCCATGCCCTTTGCGATCGCGTAGTAGTGCTCTTCCAAGGCCGCGTGGTGACCGACCTCCGCCCCAGCGAGTGCAACGTGGAGGAGATCGTCAGCTGGATCACCGGGGCTTCCCTGGCCGCTACGACGGCTTCGGTGAGCCACCTCTCCCGGTCCGGGGGCCAGCATGGCGATTAAGCTCCCCGCCGCCCTGACCCCCAGCGGGACGGTATCTCCCAACGCTGGGCCCGAGGGCGACCCGACAAAGCGCTCCCCCTGGCTGAACGCAGTCGACAAGGTCGGGGACTTCTGGATAGTCGGCGTGCTGGTCTTCATGGTCCTGGTGTTCGGCTTGGACTCCCCCAGCCACGACCTGTTCACCCGGGCCAGCTGGCTCAACACCTCCCAGTACGCGGTGGAGTTCTTGATCCTGGCCGTCGGGGAGACCTTCGTGATCATCACCGGGGGCATCGACCTGTCCGTCGGCGCCGTGCTGGGCTTCACCGGGATGGTGTCGGGCGCGGTCATGCAGTCGATGCTTTCGAGCCACGACAACGGGCTTGTCACCACTGTTGTCGGTTTCGTCGTCGCCCTCCTGCTCGGCGCCTTTATCGGGTTCGTGAACGGCTACCTCATCACCCGTCTCAAGCTGCCCCCGTTCATCGTGACCCTGGGGACCCTGACCGCCGTCGGAGCAGCCCCCGCCTTGATCAACGGCGGTAACGAGATCAGCAACATCCCCAACCAGATCTCCACTATCGGTTCGGCCGAGATCGGCAACTGGATTTATTACACCGTCCTGGTCGCCGCCGTGGTGTGCATCCTGATGGGCCTGGTGCTGCACCGCACTCGCTTCGGGCTGCGGACCTACGCCGTCGGCAGCAACAACGTAGGTGCGCGGCGGGCCGGGATCAACGTCAATGCTCACCTGGTCCGGGTGTACATGATCTCCGGCGTTCTCGGTGGCCTCGCCGGCATGATGGTAATGGCCAACTTCTCCGTCGCTACGCCCGTCGCAGGAACCAACGATGAGCTGAACGCAATCGCCGCCGTTGTCATCGGCGGAGCCAGCCTCTTCGGTGGTCGGGGCCACATGTTGGGCACAGTCGTGGGGACCTTCATAATCGCGTTGCTCGTAACTGGCCTGGTCCTGGTGGGAGTGAGCGGCAGCTGGCAGCAGGTTGCCACTGGCATAATCATCGTCGCCGCCGTGGCCGTAGACCAGGTGCGCCTGCGCCTGGCCGAGCGGTGAGGACCAGGCCCGGCCTCTTGTAACAACCCGCGGGCTGCGAGAACAATCTTCGGCCCAAAGAGAAACCGAAAGGAAGGAAATAAAGAAATGACCAAAGAGAACTCAGGCAGGACCAGGGGATGGCGTTTCCGGTTGGCTGCGGCGGGGGCGTCCGCTGCGCTGGTGTCCGCCACTGTGTTGGCTGGCGCCGCCGGCCCCGCAGCAACCGCAGCTAGCGCTGCCTCTAAGCACTACACCTTCCTGCTCATCCCCGGGCTCACCGTCGACCCCTTCTACATCACCATGCACAACGGGGCGGCGGTGGAAGCAGCCAAACTCGGCGTTACCTTGAAGTGGGCGGGAGCGACGACTTTCGTGGCCACCCTTCAAATCCCGGTGGTCAACTCCGAACTGGCCAGCAAGCCCGACGCCCTGCTCATCGCCCCCACTGACGAGGTCGCCCTATTCAAGCCGATCGATGCCTACGTCAAGGCCGGCATCCCGGTCATCGCCGTCGACACCACACTGGCGAACACGTCCATTCTGACCGCCGCCATCAGCTCGGACAACTACCAAGGTGGCGAGGCCGCGGCCGATACGATTGCCAAGCTCGCCCACGACACGGGCCAGGTTGCCGTGATCAACGTCAACAAGGGCGTTTCCACCACCGACCTCCGCCAGGACGGTTTCCTGTTCGAGATGAAAAAGTACCCGAACATGCAGGTTGTCGCCACCGACTACGACCAGGACAGCCTCACGACAGCGGAGTCACTGGCCCGGAGCCTCATCCTTTCCCATCCGAAGCTGGTCGGGATCTTCGGCACCAACCTTTACTCGGCTGAAGGCGCCGGCAAGGGCGTCATCGCGGCTGGCGACAAGGGCAAGGTATTCGTCTCCGGCTACGACGCCGAGCCTGCGGAAATTACCCTCCTGCGTGAAGGGGTCGTCAACATCCTCGTTGTCCAGAACCCGGCGGCCGAAGGCGCCCTGGCCGTCCAGGACGCTTACGACGCCGTCACAGGCAACAAGTCCATGATCAAGAAGTCGGTACTCCTGCCGAACGTGGTGGCCACCCAAGCCAATATGAACGACCCGAGCATCAGCAAGTACTTCTACTCGTCGACTCTGACGGGCTAACTCCCTCCTCTCACCCAGCCCCGGGCCTAACGCCCGGGGCTGGTGCCAGCCACCCTTGAGAGGAAGTCGTTCACGCCATGCCCATTGACCCGTTCGGCCATGACGGCCCGTCCACGTTCCGAGCCAACAGCGAGACGCTCTTGGACCAGGGCGAGCTG
>CAYZVQ010000111.1:0-14378 GCA_964481925.1 uncultured Acidimicrobiaceae bacterium | reverse complement strand
GCGTGCGGGATCCCGCTGTCGGTGTGGCGCATCCACCGGCGCATCGGCATGAGCGGCGGGCTGTTCCTCAGCGCCCTGCAGCGCGAGACCGGCGTCACCCTCGACGCCGAGACCCTGACGCGGCTCTCGACGTTGCACCGGGAGGGCTACCTGAGCCGGGCGGGCAGCGTCGTCCCCCTCCCCGGCGCTCGCGAGCTTCTGCGGGCGCTCAGCGACCACGAGGCGCCGTTCGCCATAGCCACGAGCTCGGCGCAGCGGGTCGCGGAAGTGGGCCTGGCCCTGCTCGAGCTGCCCGCCCATGTCCCGGTCGTGACCCGTGACCTGGTCGAGAGGGCCAAACCGGACCCGCACCTGTTCCTGGCCGCGGCAGAGCGCCTGCACGTCGACCCGGCCCGGGCCTTCGTGGTGGGCGACAGCATCTGGGACCTCCTCGCGGCCCAGCGGGCGGGCGCTCTCGGCATCGGCCTCTTGTCCGGTGGCTACGGGCCCGAGGAGCTCCAGGCCGCGGGCGCCTACCGCGTCTACCAGGACCCGGCCGACCTTTTGGCCCACCTGGAAGAAGTCGGGGTGCGCCCCGCCAGCTGACCCGGGCGTATAGTCCCGGACTGTGCCTACAGTCCCACCTACCACGCTCGGGGCCCGTCCGTTCCGTACCGTGATCGAGCCGTTCCGCATCCACGCCGTCGAACCCTTGCGCATGGTCACGCCCGAACACCGGGCCCAGGCCATCGCCGAGGCGGGGTACAACCTGTTCGCCCTGCGCGCCGAGGACGTGCTCATAGACCTGCTCACGGACTCGGGGACGGGGGCGATGAGCCGGGACCAGTGGGCTGCCGTCCAGCACGGCGACGAGTCATACGCCGGCTCACCTTCGTGGTACCTGTTCCGCGACGCGGTTACCGAGCTTTTCCCCTTCCGCCACATCATCCCCACCCACCAGGGCCGGGCGGCGGAGAAGATCCTCTTCAGCGTGGTCGGCGGCCCGGGCAAGTTCGTGCCCAACAACACCCACTTCGACACCACCAGGGCCAACGTCGAGTCCACCGGGGCCGAGGCCGTCGACCTTGTGATCGCCGAGGGACGAGACCCGCGCAGCCGGCACCCGTTTAAGGGCAACCTGGACGTCGATGCCCTGGACGCGTTCGTGCGCCGGGTCGGGGCCGAGAACGTCCCTGTCGTCATGGTGACGGTGACCAACAACTCCGGCGGCGGCCAGCCGGTAAGCCTGGCCAACCTGCGGGCCGTACGGGAGGTGTGCAACCGGTACGGTCTGGCGCTGTTCTTGGACTCCTGCCGCTTCGCCGAGAACGCCTGGTTCATCCGCGAGCGCGAGGAGGGCCAGGGCGACCGCGACGTGGCCGACATCGTGCGGGACATGGCGGCTCTGGCCGACGGGATGACCATGAGCGCCAAAAAGGACCCCCTGGCCAACATCGGCGGTTGGTTGGCCTGCAACGACGACGACCTGGCCGAGGCGTGCAGGAGCGTGCTCATCCTCACCGAGGGCTTCCCCACCTACGGGGGCCTGGCCGGCCGTGACCTCGAGGCCATAGCCCAGGGCCTGAAGGAGGCGGTTTCCCACGAGTACCTGCGCTACCGCACCCGCTCGACGGCCTACCTGGGCGAGGCTCTAGAGAAGCTGGGCGTCCCCGTGGTCGTCCCCATCGGAGGCCACGCCGTTTATATCGACGCCGGGACAATGCTGGCGCACATCCCGCCGCTCGAGTACCCCGGCCAGTCCTTGGCGGTGGCGCTTTACGGCACGGGCGGCATCCGCAGCTGCGAGATCGGGTCCGTGATGTTCGGGCGCCGGCCGGACGGGACCGAACAGGCCGCCGCTATGGAACTCGTGCGCCTCGCCATCCCCCGGCGCACCTACACCCAGAGCCACATCGACTACGTGATCGAGGTGTGCGAGCGGGTGCTCGAAGACGCCTCTCGGCTGCGGGGCCTCAAGATCGTCCACGAGCCCCGCCAGCTGCGCCACTTCACGGCCCGGTTCGAGCCCCTGGGGTAGGGGCGGCCCCCTCAGTGACCGGCCACGGGATGGGGCTCGTAGGGCTCCTCCAGCGAGCTGACCTCCTCGGCACTGAGCTCGACGGACAGTGCTCCCACGAGGTCGGCCAGTTGTGCGGACCTGGTGACGCCGACTATGGGGGCGCTCACGACCGGTTTGCTCAACAGCCAGGCCAGCGCGACCTGAGCCCGGCTTAGGGAACGGGCCTCAGCCACCTTCGCCACCGCCTCGACGATGTGGCGGTCGCTGTCGCGGTACAGGCGCTTGCCAAACTCGTCGGTCTCGCTACGGGCCGTGGCCGTGTCCCAGTCCCTCGTCAGCCGGCCCCGGGCCAGCGGGCTCCAAGGGACCACACCGATCCCCTGGTCGGCGCACAGGGGCAGCATTTCTCTTTCCTCTTCCCGGTAGGCGAGGTTGTAATGGTCCTGCATAGAGACGAAGCGAGCCCACCCGTGGCGCTCGGCGGCATGGAGCATCTTGGAAAACTCCCAGGCGTACATCGATGAGGCGCCGACATAACGGGCCTTGCCCGAGCGCACGACGTCGTCCAGAGCTTCCACCGTCTCTTCCACCGGGGTGCTGTGGTCAAATCGGTGGATCTGGTAGAGGTCGATATAGTCCACGCCCAGCCGGCGCAGGCTGTGGTCGATCTCGGACAGTATGGCTTTGCGCGACAGACCGGCGCCGTTAGGGCCGGGGTGCATACGGCCGTTGACTTTTGTCGCCAGCACGATCTCGTCCCGGTGGGCGTGTTCCCCGAGGACCTTGCCGACGATCTCCTCGCTGCTGCCGTCCGAGTACACGTTGGCCGTGTCGAAGAAGTTAATGCCTGCATCAAGGGCCTGGCGGATAATGGGCCCGGCCGCGTCCTCGTCCAGGCTCCAGGAGTGGCCGCCCCGCTGCGGCTCTCCGAAGCTCATGCAGCCCAGGCAGATCCTCGAAACCTCGAGACCGGTCGAACCCAACCTTGTGTAGTCCACGTGCGTCCTCCTCCAGTTGGGGACCTTTGAGGCCCCACAGCCTCCAGGGTCAAAGGTTAGGGCCCTGGATGAGCATCAGCGACGAGGAGTGGCGCTGGCCGTTGACGCCTAGCCAGGCGACGGTCACCTTCTGGCCCACCTTGTACACGGCCATCTGGCCCGTGAGCGCGGTGGGCGAGCCGACCGTGTGCCCGTCCACCCCCACGATGACGTCGCCGGCGGCCAGCCCGGCCTTTTCCGCCGGTGCCCCGCTGACCACATCGAGGATGACGGCGCCGTTGCTGGTGGGGGCGTGGTAGGTCGACGGCGTGGTACCGAAGATGGTCGAAGTGGACCCGAGGCCGGTGCAGCCGTCCTGGCCTTCGGCGCAGGCCACCGAGGTCACCTCCACGCCCATAATGGCATGCGGCCCGATCTGGACGGTGGTGCTCGCCTTACCGGCGTAAACGAGGCGGGCAATTGCCATGGCCTTGTCTATGGGTATGGCGAAACCGACGTTGGAGGCGCTCTCGCCCGAGCTGGTGGTCGACGCCTCGGCGGTGTTCATGCCGATGACGGCGCCGGCCGCGTCGACCAGCGGGCCTCCGGAATTGCCCGGGTTTATGGGCGCCGACGTCTGGAACATGTTGCTCAGGCTCTCGGTTTGCCCCGTGCTCGGGTTGCTCACGCTGATAGAGCGGTTCATGGCGGAGATCAGGCCGCTTGTCACCGTCTCCTGGCCCGGCAGGGCCAGGGCATTGCCTATTGCCACCACCGGGTCGCCCACCTTGATGGCGCTGGAATCGCCGATCGTCACCGTCTTGAAGCCGGACCCGCCCTGCAACTGGAGCAGGGCGATGTCGTCGGTGGCGTCCGTGCCCAAAACCGTGGCCGTGTAGGACCTGCCCGAGCCGTCGACCTGGGCTTTGAGCGTCATGGAGCCGTCGATGACGTGGTTGTTGGTCAGCACCGTGCCCGAGGCGGTGATGATCATGCCCGTCCCCTCGTCACCACCGGCTGACCCGTTGGCGGTGATGTCGACGGTGGCCGGCTCGACGCGGGCGGCGATGGAGGAGACGTTGAGGTTAGAGCCGGGCGGGCCCTTGAGGATGGCCGTGGGGAGCCGGGAGCCGGAGGGGTTCGTGGACCTGTTGGTCACCGCCAGCGTGATCCCGGCGCCGGCCCCACCGGCGATGACGATGACCGCGACGAGCACCACGACCCAGGGCACCCGGCGGGACGGTGTCGGCTCCGGCTCCGGCGGTGGACCGGCGGGCGGGGGGCCGTACGACGGCGGGACAGCCGGCGGCGAGGAGGGCTGGGCTGCGGGAGCAGGTGACGGGGGCCAGGTCTGAGCAGGGGCCGGCCACAGGGGATGGGAGGGGGCGGCCGGAGGTCCGGCGGCGTCGCCCCAGCCCACCGGCGCGTTTGGTTGGGGCCAGGACGGCTCCGGCGCAGTGTCTTCGGTTTCGGGCATCGCGGCTGTGCTCCCTAAGCGTTCATGGCGCCGGGGCTACCTTCCCGCGCCCGGCTCTCGTACATTAAATCGGACCTTCGCCTAAAAGCCTGAGCGGTCGCGGCGCCTAGACCGCCGGGGTGCCGCCGGGCGTCAGCTCGATGGCGGGCCCAGCTGGAGGACGGTGTACTCGGCGAACGGCGCCGCCGGTGTGGCCGGTTCGTAGTTGTCCTGGCCATTGGGCCAGCCGCTGGCATGCCGGGTGCTGAACTCGGCCCACGCCACCCCGTACATGATGGGCACCACCGGGACCTGCTCGGAGACGATGTGACCTAGGGCTTGGATGGCGCCGGCCGCCTGAGTGGAGTCGGACGGGTAGTCGGTGTACTCGTCGAGGTCGGCAGCGACGGCGGCGGCGGTGCTGCGGTCGGTTGCCATGCCGAGGCGCACATAATCGCCGCCCTCGGCCTTGCCCTTCACCATCAGGGCCGGGTCGAGCCAGTTCTCGAACATGTAATAAGGACTGGGCCCGCTGGCGCTGGTCAGCACGGCAGCGTCGAAATCGCCCTTGCGCAGCTCGGTGGCCAGCTGCCGGGCGGGGCTGACGATGGCCACGGTGTCGAAGCCGGCGGCCTGGAGCTGGCGGGAAATAAGAAGGGCGGCGCCGGCCAACGGGGAGCCGGCGGTGGCCTGTACGGTAAAGCTCACTTTCGCTCCGGCCCGGTCGGACCAGTAGCCGAGCCCGTCCCTGTGGTAGCCGGCGCCTTCCATGATGCCGTCCACGTGGGCCGGGTCGGCAGTGCCGTGAAGGTCACCGGCGGCGGCTGCGCTCAGGTACTGGCTGTCGGTGGGCACGATCATCCCGGTACTGCTGATGGCGGGCGGGGCGTTGCCGCCTTCGGTCGCCTTCGAGATGGCGTCGCGATCGATGGCGGCGCTGATGGCTTTACGCACCGCGAGCCTGTCGAGGGGGGACCGGGACAGGTTGACCTCGAGGGCGATGCAGTCGATGGGCGGAGCCCAGAAATGGTCGTACGCCTGGTTCTTTCCTACATAGTCCGTGGCCACATCGGGCATGAAATTACCCGCCCAGTCGATGGCGCCCGTTCTCAAGGCGGAAACAACCGCCTTACTGCTCGAAAAAGCGGGGAACACGAGTTGGCCGATGGCAGGCTCGTCCGGCTGCCAGTAGTTCGGGCGGCCCGTGAGCACGACGCGCTCGGGACTGGCGTCGCCGGGGTGGGCCAGGTAGTAAGGCCCGGTGCCATCGGGATGCGTGTCGACATAACTGCGGGGCGCGACGTTGCCCGCATAACCGTTTTTAACTATGGGGACCTGGGCGATGTTGTATAAGAGCGAGTAACCTGGTTGGCTCAGGGTGAGGGTGAAAGTCATGGGGTTCGTGGCTATGGCGGAAACGATGGGTAGGTCATAACCGAGGCCAGGGTTAGCTTTTACGAGGTTGAAGGTATACGCCACGTCGGTGGCGGAAAACGGGGAGCCGTCGTCCCAGGTCGCCCCCGGGCGCAGGTTGAAAGTTATCGTCTGACCGCTGGTGCTGAACGCCCAGGACTCCGCCAGCCAGGGGTAGTACTGTTCGACCTGCAACTCGTTGAACTCGATAAGGGGCTCGTAGATAAATGAAGGCACGCCCATCCGGCCGAGGACGCTGGAGGTGTCGAAAGGGTTGAAATTGTCGGTCAGGCGGGGTTCGATGGCCGGTTCAACCGTCAATGACGAAGCTCCGGGGGCCGGTGCGGTCGTCGTTGGACGCGGCGGAGTGGTGGTCGTAGCCGGGACGGTCGTGGTGGTGCTGTGCGCCGCGGCGCTGCTCACGGCCCCACAGCCCGTCAAGCCCAGTAGGACGGCCACGAGGCCTACTGAGGCCAATATCCACCTGCGGACGGCCCCCACGGCCCACATTGTTAGCAGCCCCGGGCCTCCAATTGTCCGCGGGCCGCGCCTGGTGGGCGAGCCGGCGGCGGCCTACCAGGCGTCACCGGCGATAGCGCCTCCCGCCATTATTCACGCCTGGACGAGGACCTCGACGTCGGCCCGAGACGCCGGCCGCTGGAAGCGCCCGGGCCCTGCTGACGAGCAGGGCGGTGGCAGTCCAGGCGGTGGCAGTCCAGGCGGTGGCGGTCCAGGCGGGGGCGGTCCAGGCGATGGCAGTCCAGGCGGTGGCGGTCCAGGCGATGGCGGTCCGGCCAGGGACGGCAACCCAGGGGGCGCATGACGGTGCGAGGGCCCGAGCGGGAAGTGCCGTCGATGGGGTGGGAGACCGGGCCCGGGGGTTTGACCGATTTCCTGGTCCGCTTGGACTACCCCACGGGCCGGCGCGTCCCCAAGGACGGCTATCGGTGGTACCGCCAGGTCATAGCGGCCACGGGCTGCTCGCCGGGGACTGAAGGCGTCGGGCGTCGGGCACATATCTCGCCCGCTCGCGGGCCCGATCGTGACAAAGTGGGCTCATGATGCACTCGGGCATGGGGGGAGCCGGTTGGGGCGTCATGCGCTCGATGCGCCAGGACCGCAAGGTCACGGGCCACAAGTTGCCCAAGGGGACGGTCCGGCGGGTCCTCTCCTTCGCACGCCCCTACCGCAGGATGCTGACGGTGTTCCTGGTCCTCATCATCATCGACGCCCTGGTCGGTGCGGCAAACCCTCTCCTGACCAGGGCCATCATCAATGAGCTGACCGGCCACCGCCCAACCACGGGCGTAGTGCTGTGGCTGGCGTTCGCCATCGGTGCCCTGGCCGTCTTCGACGCCATGCTCGGGTTGTGGGAGCGCTGGATCTCGTCCCGGGTAGGGGAGAGCCTCATATTCGACATGCGGAACCAGGTGTTCAACCACATCCAGCGCATGCCCATCGCCTTTTTCACCCGCACCCAGACCGGGGCCTTGATCTCCCGGCTCAACAACGACGTGCTCGGCGCCCAACAGGCCTTCACGGACACCTTCAACTCGGTCATAGGCAACGCCATCAGCGTGGGCGTCACCCTGCTGGCCATGTTTATATTGAGCTGGAAAATAACGGTCCTGGCCCTGCTCATGTTGCCGGTGTTCATTTTTCCCGCTCGCTGGGTCGGCCGGCGCCTGGCTGCTATCACGCGCGAGGCTTACTCGCTCAACGCGGAAATGAACGCCATGATGAGCGAGCGGTTCAATGTGGCCGGCGCCCTGCTGGTCAAGATTTTCGGCAAACCCCATTACGAGGCGGATGTTTTCCGGGACCGCACGGGCCGGGTGCGCGACATCGGAGTTACTACGGCCATGTACGGCCGAATTTTCTTCACCGGGCTGATACTCACCGCCTCGTTGGCGACGGCTCTGGTTTACGGCTTCGGTGGTTTCCTGGTGGTCCACAAGGAGCTGTCGCTGGGCACGCTGGTGGCGATGACCCTCTACCTGACCCGGCTGTATGGGCCCCTCACGTCGCTGTCCAACGTGCAGGTCGATGTGATGACGGCGCTGGTGTCCTTCGACCGGGTTTTCGAAGTGCTCGACCTCCCGCCGATGATCGACGAGAAGCCAGACGCCGTCGCCCTGGAGCGCGGCCCGGCTGAGGTGAGCTTCGAGCACGTCGATTTTCGCTACCCCCGGCCCGAGGAGGTGTCGCTGGCGTCGCTCGAGTCCGTAGCGGTGATGGAACGCACAGCGGGTCAGCAGATACTTTTCGATGTCTCCTTTGTGGCCGAGCCCGGCGAGCTCGTGGCTCTGGTGGGACCGTCCGGAGCGGGCAAGACGACCATAAGCCACTTGGCCGCGCGCCTTTACGACGTCACGAGCGGGGCGGTGCGCATAAACGGCTACGACGTGCGAGACATCACGCTGAGCTCGTTGCAGTCGGTGGTGGGCGTGGTCACCCAGGACGCCCATCTCTTCCACGACACCATAAGGGCAAACCTGCTCTATGCCCGCCACGAAGCCTCCGAGGCCGACCTCATCGAAGCCCTGCGGGACGCCCAGATCCTGGACATGGTCAACTCACTACCGGACGGCCTCGACACCCTGGTGGGGGACAGGGGCTACCGGTTGTCCGGAGGGGAGAAGCAGCGCGTCGCCATCGCCCGCCTGCTCCTAAAGGCCCCCGACATCGTCGTGCTCGACGAGGCCACGGCGCACCTCGACTCGGAGTCCGAGGTGGCCGTGCAGAGGGCGCTGAAGAAGGTCCTGGCCGGTCGCACGTCGATCGTGATCGCCCACCGCCTGTCCACGGTGCGCGACGCTGACCAGATCCTCGTCGTAGACGCCGGCCACATTGTTGAGCGCGGCCGCCATACCGAGCTCCTGCTAGCCGGCGGGCTGTACGCCGAGCTCTACAACACCCAGTTCGCCGAGCAAGCCACTGACGAAGAAGAGCTGGGCCCAGTCGAGGACGTCATGGCCGAGGACGTCACGGCCGAGGACGTCATGGCCGGCTCGGACGATCTCACCGGGGCCGAAGAACGCCCACAGACGTTACCGGGCTGACCTGCCTCAATGCCGCCGCCCCGCCCTCCTAAAGGGCCGCGACGGTGGGAGGTGCTCGTCTAGGCCCGCTGGGACGCCTTGGACCGGGTGGCGGCCGCCTCGGCCGCCATGAAAGCGACGCCGGCGATGCCGGCCTCGTTCTGGAACTTGGCGGGGACGATCTTGGCGTCGAGCACCAACAAGGGCAGGAACTTCTCCGAGCGGCGGCTCACGCCTCCCCCCACGACGAACAGGGTTGGGCGCAGGAGGAACTCCAGTGCGGAGAAGTAGCGCTGGAGGCGTCTAGCCCATTTCTCCCAGCTGAGTTGTTCCCGCTCGCGCGCCGCCCCGGAGGCCTTGGGCTCATAGTCGCCGCCATCCAGCTCGATATGGCCCAGCTCGCTGTTCGGTATGAGGGCGCCATTGTAAAAGAGGGCGGTGCCGATGCCGGTCCCGAGGGTGACCATGATCACCAAACCTTCGACGTCCTTAGCCGCTCCCCACTTGACCTCTGCCACCCCGGCGGCATCCGCGTCGTTGACGGCGGTAACCGGCAGGCCCGTGGCCGTGCCCATGACGGCTTCGATATTGGTCCCGATCCAGCTCTGGTCGACGTTGGCGGCCGTACGGGCGACCCCGTTTTGGACGACGGCAGGGAAGGTGCAGCCGAGCGGGCCCTGCCACCCGAAGTGCTGGACGAGCTCGGCCACCACCTTGGCCACCGCATCAGGCACCGATGGCTGCGGGGTCGGGAGCTTGAGGCGCTCAGTAGTCAGCAGGCCCGTCTCGACGTCCACGACGGCGCCCTTTATACCGGAGCCGCCTATGTCGATCCCGAAGCCGAGGTTGGGCACGCTGAGAGCTTAACGCTGCGTCGGCCAGGAGCCGGGCATGGCCCGCGCCAAGGCGGGCAAGGCGCGGCAGGGAAGGCAGCGAGGGCGGAGGCTTCCCGGGGCGGCTATGGCAGGCCCGACGGTACGCTGGCCCCCGTGACTGAGACCAAGGACGCCGGCGCCGCCAGCCGGACAGAAGATCAGTGGCGTGCCCAGCTCGACCCGGAAAAGTACCGGGTCTTACGCCAGGCGGGGACCGAGCCTCCGTGGTCGGGCCGCTTTGTCAATCACCACGAGGACGGGACGTACCGGTGCGCCGGTTGCGGGGCGGTCCTCTTCGACTCGTCGACGAAGTTCGAGTCAGGGTCGGGCTGGCCCAGCTTTTACGAGCCGGCGACGGCCGAGGCGGTCGAACTGCGTACCGATAAGAGCCACGGGACGGTGCGCACGGAGGTCGTGTGCCGGGCGTGCGGCGGCCATTTAGGCCACGTGTTCGACGACGGGCCTCAGCCCACTGGCCAGCGTTATTGCATCAACTCGCTGTCGCTGGACTTCGCCAAGGAATGACCACTGCGCCGGCGAACGCGCTGTTCGCCGGCGACCACGGTGGGGCCGAGACGGACCGGTTAGTTGAGGCGTTGACGGTCCGGGGCTATGCGCAGGATCACTCTCTCGCTGGTGATGTGGTCGGCCGGGTAAAGTTGGCCGTCGTACTTCTGGCTTAAGAAGTCGATGTGCGCGCGGGCTTCGGGGCCCGTGACTTTCTCGACCACCCGACCCCGCACCTCTGCATAGTGGTAGGAGTTGGTGGAGTCGATAACAGTGACGGTGACCCGGGGGTCCGCCTCTACGTTGAGGAACTTGCGACGGTGTACCTCGGTGTTGATCAGGAGGTGCTCGTCGTCGGCGTCGACCCACATGATGTGGGTCATAGGCTGGCCGCCGGGGAGCAGGGTGGTAAAGGCAGCAAAATTGTTGCCCTTGGCGAGTGATTTAACATTTTCATCGAGCATGCCCTGAGGTTACATGGTCGCCCTCCGGCCCACCGTCAACGGCAGGGGACCGTCACGCCCGGCCCCAAAGGCCCTCAGTACCGGCGCCGCAAGGCGGCCTCCTCGACCCATGGCGCCACCCAGCCGTGATCGCCGATGTTGAGGTCCTGCCCGGGCGGGACGATTTGGTCGATGGCATCGAGGACGTCATGGTCGAGCAGGATATTGGCCGCGTCGAGCAGGCTGGTCAGCTGTTCCATCGTCCGAGGCCCGATAATTGCCGAGGTGACGGCGGGGTGGGCCAGGACAAAGGCCACTGCGAGTTCGGGCAAACTGTGGCCGGCCTTGGCCGCCAGTTCGGAAAGTTGGTCGACGGCGGCCAGTTTGGCGGCGTTGGCCCGAAGGCTGAGGTCGTAGCGGGCAGGCATACGCTCGGCCCGGCGTGACTTGTTTTCCTGGCCCGTGCCGTAGCGGCCCGACAACCAGCCCCCCGGCCAGGGGGCTCCAACTGAGCACGCCCATCCCGTGCTCCCGGCAGACCTGCAACAGATCGGCCTCTATGCCGTGGACTTTCGTGGCCAAGACGATGTCTTGGCGTCGCTGACCGATCGAGCCAAGGAAATCGCTCACGATCTCTTCTGATTCACCGGCGGAATAAACGCCGCGTATCAATAAAGTTGATGCCCGCGTCGAGAGCACCTTGAATTATGCGGCGGCACTCTTCGTGGTCAGTGTTCCCCCAAGCGCCGAACATCATGGCGCCCAAGCACAGGGAACTGACCTCGACTCCGGTGCGACCGAGAACACGGTATTCCATGGGGCCGAACTTACCGCCGCGGGGCGAGTTAACGCCTCCCCGTTAACCCATCGGTTACTCAGCCTCGGCGATGGCCCTCTCGGCTGCGTTGCGCTCAGCCCATAGCTCTCGACGACGCTTCCAGAACGCTGTCTTCCAGACCTTGAAGCCGCCACGCCGACCTGGGGCAGGGGCCTTCTTCGGTTTGGGAGAGGTCTTGCGCCCTACGTCATGGGGGACGACGGGCAAAACCTTGTCATCGAGGTCCTCTTCGTCAAGCAGCGCGGTGTGCAGCTGGCTGCGAACAGCATGGCGCGTCGCTCGACTGGCCTTCCGCCGGCGGCCTTGCGCGTCCTCGAGGAACGGAGCGTCCATTACACGGGTCATCTCCACCTCCGTATCGCCGGCCGTTTTTGGTCAACCGGTTAACTAACCATGGTGCCACGGTTAGCTGGGGATAGGCAAAGATTTTTCGCGAAAAATAGCACTTCTCCAGTACCTCAGTTCCTCGACGCTCTCTTTGATGTCGTCGAGCGCCCGGTGCGCTCCAAGCTTCCTGGGCGCTGCGGCCAGGGCGTCGGGGTACCAGCGCTTGGCCAGTTCCTTGATGGTAGACACGTCGATGCTGCGGTAGTGGAGGTAGTCCTCGATCTCGGGCATGTATGCAGCCAGGAAGCGGCGGTCGGTACCGATCGAGTTGCCGCACAGGGGGACCTTGCGGGCCTCGGGGACGTGCTGGCGGACGAAGGCGAGGGTATCCTCGGCCGCTTGTCCGAGAGAAATGGTCGAGGCGCCGATGGCGTCGAGCAGTCCGCTGCGGGTGTGCATCTGGCGCACGACCTCGTCCATTGCCGCCAGAGCCTCGGGCGGGGTGGCGATCACCAGATCGGGCCCTTCCGCGATCACGTCCAGCTCGTCGTCGGTCACCAGGGTCGCGATCTCGACGACGCGGTCGCGCCGGGGGTCGAGCCCGGTCATCTCCAGATCCATCCAAACCAGCACCGCGCGGACTCTACTAGGGCCTCGGCATTAGGGCATTTGCCGGCCCTCGGGCCGGTCCCAGCGATGGCTAGCCTGGGCGGGCGTGGACGGCGACGATGCGGTGAGGAGCGACCCGGCGGTGGGGACCGGCGTGACGGTCGAAGTGCTCCAGCTCGACCCGGACTTACCCCTGCCCGCCTACGCCCGTCCCGGGGACGCCGGTGCCGACCTGTGTGCCCGCAACGACGTGACCCTGGCCGCCGGCGGCGGACGAGCGCTCGTACCCACCGGTGTAGCCCTGGCCATACCGGAGGGTTACGCCGGCTTTGTCCAGCCTCGCAGCGGACTGGCCTGGCGCCACGGAGTGACCGTGCTGAACGCCCCGGGGCTCATCGACGCCGGGTACCGTGACGAGCTGAAAGTGCTGCTGGTCAACACTGACCCGTCCTCGCCTTATGAGATCCATCGTGGTGACCGCATCGCTCAGCTCGTCATAAAAGAGGTGGCGTCGGCCGCCTTCGTGCCGGCGAGCGAGTTGCCGCCCTCAGAGCGCGGGTTCGGCGGTTTCGGCCACAGCGGGCGCTAGGAGGCCGAGGGAGACGAGTGCCTGATGCCTGAGCTGCCCGAGGTCGAAGCCCTGGCCCGGTTCGTGGCCGAGAAGGCCACGGGTACCACGGTGGAGCGGGCCGAGATCGCCTCCCTGTCGGCCCTGAAGACATACCGGCCGCCCCTCTACGATCTGGTCGGCCAGGTCGTGGCGGGGGCGGAGCGGCGGGGAAAGTACCTATGCATCTCTGTCGGTGAGCTGTGGTTGGTGACCCATCTCGCTCGGGCCGGCTGGCTCCACTGGCGTGACCCGGTGCCCCCGGCGCGTGCACGGCCGGGCAAGGGCCCGCTCGCCCTACGTGTCGGGTTGTCCAGTGGCGCCGGTTTTGACCTGACCGAACAGGGGACGGAGAAAAGGCTGGCCCTGTGGCTGGTCGACGACCCGGTGACAATCGAAGGAGTGGCGCGGCTCGGGCCTGACCCACTGAGCCCAGGCTTTGACCAGGCGCAGCTGGGGGACGTGCTGTCCCGCGCTCGCGGCCAGCTCAAGACCGTTCTGGCCGACCAGTCCGTGCTGGCCGGGGTGGGCAACGCCTATTCGGACGAGGTCCTTTGGGCCGCCAAGCTGTCGCCCTTCAAAGCGGCCGGCAAGCTGACGGACGCCGAGGTTGGTCGGCTGTACTTGGCACTGACCGGGACTTTGCGCTCGGCCGTCGAACGCAGCCTGGGCCAGGCGGCCAAGGAGTTGAAGGATGCCAAGCGGGCCGGCATGGGGGTGCACGGTCGGGAAGGGCAGGCCTGCCCCCTGTGTGGTGCGGCGGTCCGGTCGGTGTTCCTGGCCAACCGGAGCTTTCAGTACTGCCCGCAGTGCCAGACCGGCGGAAAGGTACTTGCGGACCGGCGCTTGTCGCGGTTGCTGAAGTGACGGCCGGCAATCGCCCGACGGTCCCCACAGGGCCGGGCGAGGTCGTCTACCGGGGAGTGCGCTGGCGGCGGTCGGCGTCCTCGGAGCGGATCTCGTGGTTCAACGAGGGCCTGGGCCGCTGGGTGGTGTGGGTGCCGAAGTCGGACGCGCCACCGTTGCCGCCCGAGTACGCAGCCTCGATTTCGGGCGCGGGCCGTGCGGACCGGGCCGTCAGCTCGGCTCGGGGGGGTGCCTCGGACCGAAGAGCACCCCTCGATGCCATGTCGGGCCGAAAGCCGATGACCTCGCCATATCGTCTCGTGCCCCTGCTCATCGCCCTCTTCGTGGTCGCGCTGGCGTTGTGGCAGGCCACACGACCACCGAGCCGCGCCACCCAAGCCGACATAGCGGCAGCCCAGGCCCTTCGAGGCGAGTGCCTC
>CAYZVQ010000110.1:0-14445 GCA_964481925.1 uncultured Acidimicrobiaceae bacterium | reverse complement strand
TCGCCGACGACGGGGTCTCGGTGGTGCTGTCGTCACACGTCCTCGTCGAGCTCGAGCGGGTTGCCGACTACCTTGTGCTCCTGTCGAGCGGGAGCATCCAGGTGGTGGGCGACGTCGAAGACCTCCTGGCCACCCACCGCGTGCTTACCGGCCCAGCTTCGGAGGACGAGCGGTACCTTCAGCAGTGGAACGTCGTGCACGCTAGGCGGGCCGCGTCACAAGCGCACCTGCTCGTCCGGGGCAATGGCACCTCTGACCCGGTGCCGCCCGGGTGGGAGGCGCACTCGGTGACCCTCGAAGAGCTGGCCCTTGCGTACCTGCGCGAGCCCACCGCGGCGGCGTTCCCCGGCCCGGCCCGTCGCCGCGACGCCGAACTGCGGGTGAGGAATTGACGCCGTTGGCCATCCCTGCCCGGCTAGGGAAGGATGCGAGCCTGCGGCCAGTGCCATGGCGGCGGATGGCCTGGGTCACCTGGCGGCAACACCGCTTCGCGCTGACCGGCCTGGCCGCCTTTCTGGGCGCGCTGGCGCTGTGCCTGTGGATTTTCGGCCTCCAGCTGCACCACGTCTACGCGCGGTGGCCGTCGCCGCCGGAGCCCTCAGCGTGCTGATCTCCTGGTACTACCAGCCGTACCTCGCTACGGGCAACCAGGCCCTCCTGTCCCTTACCGAGGCGTCCCCGCTCGCTCCCGGCCTGTTCGACCTGCACGGGGTCGCCTTCGCCGCCTGGACGCTGGCCGCCTTTGCCATCGGCGGCCTGGCCGGCATGGTCATCCGCCGGGTCGTCCCCGCCATTGTCGCCACCCTGGCCGCCTACGCCGGGCTCGCCATCGCGGCCGGGCTCTACCTGCGCCAGCACTACGTGGCGCCCCTTGTCACCAGCAACTCCAGTATGTGGGTGTCGCCCGGCTCGGCGTGGGTCATCCGCCAGCAGTGGGTCACCAAGGGCGGCCAGCCGGTCAGCCAGTCCGTGCTCGGCCAGGTCCTCCAGGGAGCACCGCCACAGCTGGCCGGGAAAGGTGGGGTCCCCAAGGACCCCAGCTCGGTGCAGTACGTCGTCCAGCACGGTTACACGCTGTTGACGAGCTACCAGCCGGCCGCCCGGTTCTGGCTGTTCCAGTTCATCGAAGCGGGAGGGCTCCTCGCGCTCTCCGTGCTCATGATCGCAGCTACGGTCTGGCTCGTCCGCCGGCGATTGGCCTGAACACTCGGGCTCCACTATCCGCCACCTAGCCAAAACCGGAGGCGTTATGCATTACATCCCACAAGAGAGCTATCTCGAACGGGGACGGCGACCTCGATTGCGCCGCGCCGCATTGGTGACAGCCGGGATCCTCGCTGTCGGCGTCGGTATTGCGGCCTGCGGCGGCCCGTCGCCGGCCGGTGTGGCCACGGTCTCGACGACTACCACCGCCAGCTCCGCGGGCAGCGACAGTACGCCAGCAACGGGGCTCCTGGCGTACGTCTCGTGTATGCGCTCGCACGGCGTGCCGAACTTTCCCGACCCCACCGGCAGCGGAGGGATCCCTAAAGACGACGTCATACGCGCTTTCCGCGCGGTCAGCAACGCGCAGGTCCAGACGGCCTCGAACGAGTGCGCACGCCTGCTCCCCGCCGGAGGCTCGCTGAGTGGTCAAGCCACCCAAGCGGTGCCCACCCAAGATCAGCAGGACTACCTCAAAGCGGCTGCCTGCATGCGTTCACATGGCATTACTAACTTCCCCGACCCCACCTTCTCCGGCGGAAGTGTCAACTTTGCCATCCCCTCGAGCATCAACAGCAACTCAACCCAGTTCAACCAGGCCCGGCAAACCTGCCAAAAGCTCATCCCCGCCGGGCTCCCCGACAGCGGGTCAGCGGGATGACACGGTGGACCGCGGGCGTGCCCCAGGTCCCGGCGCCGAGGCCTCAGCCTTCGGTACAGGTTCGCGAGGAGCCAAGGGTGAGGGGCTTGGTAGTGGAGGATTGCCGGCGCCAACCTGACGACTTCACATTCGCGACGTCATCATTGCGTTAGCTGGTTAGCCCTCGAACACGTACGCCCGGCCAACCCCTGAATCGTGGCCATATGCGCCTACCGCGATAGTGGTCCCCGAGACAGCGACCGAATAGCCGAATTCGTCGTCGCTGAAGGTGTCCGAGCCCGCCAAATCGGTGCTCTGGCGCCAACCGTTCGGCCTCTTGATGAACAGGTAGGCCCTGCCTGCGCCTGAGGCATGGGCAAAAGCACCGACCACGACAGTGCTGCCGGAGACGGCGACCGAGTCACCGAAACCATCGCCCGCGACGGTGCCCGAGCCCACCAGTTCGGTGGCCTGGTGCCAACCAGTGGCGCCCTTGGTGAACAAGTACCCCCGGCCGGCGTCTGAGGCAGCGAGCGCTGACCCAACTGCGACGGTCCCGCCCGAGATCGCAACCGACACGCCGAAAGCGTCGCCGGCTACCGTGCCTGAGCCCACCAGTTCGGCCACCTGGCGCCAGCCCATTGCGCCTTTTGTGAACACGTACGCTCGGCCGGCCTCCGCGGCGTGGTCGAACGCCCCGACTACGATGGTGTTGCCCGAGATGGCGACCGAGTCACCGAAATCATCCTTGGCCACGGTGTCGTTGCCCCTCAGTTCCTCTGATTGCCAACGCCTACCTACGTTAATGAACACGTAGGCGGCGCCCGCTTTAGAGGCGTGACTTGGTGCGCCGACGACGATGGTGCGGCCCGAGACGGCGACCGAAACGCCGAACAAGTCGCCAGGCGTACTGCCAGAGCCCGCCAGTTCGCCGCTCTCATGCCAACCCGTGGCCGTTCTGGTGAACACGTACGCTCGACCGAGGCCCGGGGTCAGAACGGATACTGATGGTGCCCCGACCACGATGGTGCTGCCCGAGATGGCGACCGCGTCCCCGAACCAGTCGTGGGCCATGCTGCCAGAGCCCGCCAGTTCGCCGCTCTCGTGCCAACCAGTGGCGGTCCTGGTGAAAACGTACGCCCGGCCGATACCCGAAGATGCACCGGCCACCGCCGGTGCGCCGACCACGATCGTATTGTCCGAGACGGCGACCGAGTTGCCGAACCAGGCGTAGGCGGGAGCGCCGGGGGGTGCTAATTCGGCTAGCTGCTTGCCGACCGGCATCATTTGGCGGTTAACGTTGCCTGGCCCAGTGGTAGCGCCCGTTATCGGCCCGGTCGCCGCAAGGGCGGTAGCAACCAGCAAGGCGTCGAGCCTCCTCGTCGGCACCACCCCCTCTCCTCGGCGATTACGACCGGGTTCGGTCGACCGTCGAGCCTATTTCGTTTACGAGGTCCTTCGCTTGAGCCATTTCAGGTCATCTCGGGCGTAAATACAGCGCCGTCAAGGATTGCCGTTGTAGGACAATACGTGATACAGTGAGGCCATGGCTAGAGCGATCTCCGTCCGGCTCGACGACGAGGCAGACAAAGCGCTGCGGACCCTCGAATCCGCCGGGCTAACCCAATCCGAGGCCATCCGCGTCGCCCTGCGCGGAGAGGTCCGTCATCGGCGTCGGAGCAAGGAACTCGCGGCGGAAGTCGCCGCCCTGGAAGACGACGAACAAGACCGGGAGGAGATGCTCGCGGTCGCCGAACTGATGGAAGCCCTCCGTGCTCCGAGGTGACGTCTACCGCTTCCGGCTACCCCGAGGCAGGCACGAACAGCACGGCGACCGCTACGGCGTTGTTGTCCAAGCCGACGAGTTCCTCCCGAGGTCAGTCGTAATCGTTGCCCCTACGTCTAGAAGCGCCCGACCCGCGTCGTTCCGCCCTGAAGCCGAGATCGCGGGTGAGACTACACGGGTACTTGTGGAGCAAGTCGGAGCTGTCGACGCCCAACGCTTAGGAGAGCTGACCGGGCACCTAACGCACGAGGAGATGTGGGGAGTCGACGAAGCAATCCTCGCCGTTCTGGGCTTACCGTGATCAACTTACGTCCCCGAGCCGCATTTGGCTGTTGCTCCTTTCGCCCGCTCGGACCGCGGCCTGACCCCGACCCTGCACCTCCCAGCGTCGAGCACACATGTACCCTGTCGAGCATGCACCTGGTCCTCGTCGCCGAGCACTGGCGCAATGGCCCGACGGGATGAGCGAGGATCTCCGCGTGGTCCTAGAACATGCGGTCCTTCAGGTCGTCCCGGGTAAGGAGGATGCCTTCGAGGAAGCCTTCGCGGTCGCCAGCAAGATCATCGCGAGGTCACGCGGGTTCCGGTCCCTGAGCCTGTCACGCTGCGTGGAGGAGAAGAGCCGTTACCTGCTTTTGGTGGAGTGGGAAAGCTTGGAGGACCACGTCGACGGGTTCAGAGGTTCCCCGCCCTACCAGGAGTGGAGGCGGCTGTTGCATCATTTCTACGATCCCTTTCCGACGGTGGACCACTACCAGGCGCTGTCAACGATCTCGTAGTGCCCTGGCGGGAAAGTGCACAAATTGGTGCAGCCAGCCTTTATCCAGCTCGGCAAGGAGGGGACAGCTCACCGGCGCCGGCAAACGGTTAGCGTACGACATGACCAGCGACACCTTGTGCTACCCCACCTGGCTTATGCGAGCGATTGCTGCAGCCCGGTTCGGGACCCCGAGCTTGGCGTAGATCCGTTCCAAGTGCTTCTTCACTGTTAGAGGCCGAGCGCCGATCGCGGCAGCGATTTCCACGTTTGTCCGACCTCGGGCCAAATGACCGAGCACTTCTATCTCGCGTCGCGTCAGGGCGTACCCGTCTACGCGGTCGGCAATGGCTCCGACGGCGGGTCGTAGCACAACGACGTGACGCCGCCCCCCGGGCACTAGCGTAACAGTGACCAATGCACCCCGGTACGCAAAGCTCCTGGGGACCTCAGTACTGCCCCGTTGGACGGAGCGAAGCAGCTCGGGCGGCAGGTCTGAGCCCTCCGGACTGTGCCGAGCGGGAACGCCGAGCAGTTCTCGTGCCGCGGCGGTCTCTTGTAAGACCTCTCCCAGAGGGGACAGCACCAGGGCGGCAAAGCCAGCCTCCTCGGGTGTCTGCAACAGCGCCTCCAACAATTCGCGCTCCTCCAAGCGCTGGTACAGCTGTGCCAGAGGGCCTTGGACCAACGAGAGCAGTGCCATCTCCCCCGACGTGAAGTTCTGGCCGGTACGGAAGCTGGCCAGGCCTACGACCCGGGGAGGGTGCGCCGGTAAGGGCGTCACCACCTGCCGCTCCGTACCAAGGGGTCGGTAGACGTCCGCCCACAGGCCGGTTTGGTAGAGCTGACGGACGGACAAGAACTCCGATAGCCGGGTCACGACGCTTTCGGGGTGGCGTTGGTAGTGAGCCACGATCGGGTTCTCCTCCAGGTGCAGCTCCAAAGCCTCGACGGCGCCGTCAAAGAGGCTCTCGGGCGGGTAAGCATAGATACAAGCACGCCCGCGCGCCGGGTTGAGCTCGTTGAGGGACACGACGTCGGAAGGCACTAGCCGGTGCAAAGCCACTAACGAAACGTGGGCGAACTCGTCCAGGGTCGACACCGCCCCCACCTCGGCCACGAACTCGAGCGCCCTTCGGTAGTCGACGGAGCGCATGGCGGTGACGGGCCTCCTGAACGCTATGTACGCCAAACGGCGTATTGACTCTACCTCGCCGCCAATTGAGGATCTAGCCCCATGAGAGCGCAACGGCCCAACGTTCCCGCTCGGGCCGTGGGAGTACACGCCGCCACAGCAATGTACCTGGTGCGCTATAACACCAGCGGGCTGCGCCTTGCGCGGCACCGGACCACGGGCCCCAACAAAGGAGGATAAAGCATTATCAGGTACTGGACCTGAACGGACCATTCAACCGACAAAGAAGGCATTCAACCGACAAAGAAGGCCTGAAAGTTGGGTCTTTTGCCCAATCGCCGTCCTCAAGTGACGGCCAGGCACCCAGAGGGCCGGGCGAGGTGAAGTTGGCCGGGCCAGGCTTTCACAAATGCACCCGTCAGTTTGCTTATTGCCGAAATGGCCCGTACGAAAGGAGCCAGGATATGGGGGTTGGACAGGCACTGAGCTGGCGACAGCTGTTGGTGCCGATGTTGGTCGGGCTCGGCTCCGCGCTGGTGGCTCCGGCGGCCGGGGCGTTACCCGACGCGGCGGCCCAGACGGCAGCCGTGGTGGGAGCTCTGTCGACCACCACTTACGGCTCGGTGCTCGTAGCGGCGGGCTCGGTCACTCTTGCTGGGACCCCTCTCTACATGTTCAGCGGCGACGCCGATGGCAAGTTCGGTTGCACCACACGACTGGTGCCGTCAGCCCTCGACATTGGTGCAAGCAGCTTTCACCCGTTCACCTGCACCGGTCCCGAGAGCGATTTCTTGGACCAGTCCCAGACCGACGACTGGCCCGCCTTCACCACGACCGGCGCGCCCGTCGCCGGCCGCGGCGTCGACCAGAAGCTCCTCGGGACGGTCAACCGGCCTGGTATCGGTCACCAGGTGACCTACGGTGGGCACCCGCTCTACCTCTTCGACCCCGCGTCGGACCCGTTCAACCCAGCGGGCGAGGATCTCCTGGAAACGGTGCTCCCGCTCCCACCCTGGCACGGGATTTGGTACCTGGTGACGTCGCACGGGGGGCCCGCTCCCGGCCCCGCCACGATCGAGACCGAAGCCCTGCCAGACGGCAAGACAGCGCTTGCCGCGCAGGAGTACCCGAACGGCGGAGGGGCGCACGCCATCACCGTGTACTCCTTCAGCAAGGACCGTGCGGGTGCCAGCGCCTGCACCGGTGCCTGCGCGGTCACCTGGGTCCCTGTTCTCACCACAGGGAGGCCGCTGGTCAGCGGGATGAGCCAAGGTGGCCCACCCGGGCCAGCCACGATTGGAGCGAAAGACTTGGGCGTCATCCGGCGGCCCGACGGGACCAGCCAAGTGACCTATGACGGAAGACCGCTCTACTTGTACTCCGCTGAAAGGATTTACAAGGCTGGATCCCCGCCCGGTTACTCAACCCTGAGCGGCACCGTCGGCAACGGCAACGGGCTACCCGGTCCCGGGGGCGGCACGTTCTCGGTCATCTACCCGTGATAGGCCTTCGGGAGGCGCGGTCCGATCGACGTTCCAGATCGCTGGCGACGTGGCCGTGAAAACGCCGCAGCGGCGGCAGCTTCGGGGTTAGATGCGCCATCAAAGGGCTCGGATGCAAGATGAGCGCCGTTCATCGGCGCTTCGTGCGAATGGAGCAGGCGCCGGCTCTGACGAAGAAGCGCCCGAGACGCCGGTGGGGGAGTAGCGGGCCCGGCCGGCGGCCGGCGGCCGTCAGTGCCGACGTGGAGCTCGGGGCCGTTGACCGCCAGGGTATGGCCCGCAGCTGGCCCAGGCTGATGTCGCCTGGGCGCGGGCAACTGAGGCCACGCCGGGCCGTGCCTACTGGCCACTACAAAGTTAGTAGTATCGTAGTATATTCGTATGAGAGGTAAGCAGAGGCTTTCGGCCTCCGTTGATGCCGAGCTTCTCCACGCCGCACAGACAGCCGTGGCCGAGGGACGGGCCACCAGCATCAGCGCTTGGGTCAACGACGCCCTGCGGTTAAAGGCCGAGCATGACCGGCGGATGTGTGCCCTCGACTCCTTCCTGGCTACCTATGAGGCGGAGCACGGGGTGATCACCGAAGCTGAGATCGACGAAGCGGTGCACCGGGCCCGGTCAAGGGCGACGGTCGTTCGGTCGGCACCAGCCAAGACGGCCAAGGCCCATCGCGGGGTGGCATGACCCTGCTCCTCGACGCCGGGGCCTTCGTGGCAGTCGAGCGCGGTGACCGGGACGTCGTCGCCCTAGTGAAACGCGAGCGGTTGGCCCAACGCTCGCCCCTCAGCCATGGCGGCGTCGTCGCCCAGATCTGGCGCGGCGGCTCGGGCCGTCAGGCCGAGGTCGCACGCCTGCTGCGCGGCGTCGACGTGAGGGCGCTCGACGAGGAACTAGGCAAGGGCGCGGGCGCGCTCCTGGGCCGCAGCGGGGCTGAGGATGCGGTTGATGCTGCTCTCATTTGTCTTGCCGCCGACGGCGACGACATCCTTACCTCCGACCCTGAGGACTTGAGGACCTTGGCCGAAGCTGCGGGCGTCCACGTCGACCTTGTGGCGGTGTGAGTGAGCAACGGTAGATGCGTGGACGGGGACAATGTGTGCGGCCGTCCTGCGTTGCAGCACCAGGCGCATAAAGGTGTTTCTGTGCGGATGAGGCATAGTGAATATGGGAGTACGCTCTCCCATAAATACGTAACGTACAATTGTTTGCGCCGAAACGAGGCCGAAACACGGCACCTTGTAGCCTTTTTTCTTGATGTTTGTAGTACGTGGCCGGTGTTTTCGGGGACCTGCACGACTGTTCCCCATAACAGTGGACGTCTTTCGCGTGGTCGCCGGTCGTGGATCCAAAGCCGCGCTCGGGCGCGGCGAGCCTCGCTCGGGTAGGTTGCCCACCCGGCACACGGTAGGGCGACAACCGCCTGCATAGGCCAGACCGTCCGATGAGCGCAGCTGTAGATGGTCTTATGAACGTGGCTGTTTTCGGCGATCTATCCGGTCATCTCGAACCGCTGCTGGGTGCCTTGGACGAGCTCGGCGTCGACTTGGCCACGGCCTGTGTCCCCGACGGCCACCATCAGGCGTTGGGCCCGCGACGGTGAAGCTGATCTGGCCTTGGCCATCGACGCGGCTGAGGAAGGCCCACTTCTGGTGACTCACTCCGGGCTCACCCGGCAACTTTGGCAGGAGCTCGGGTCTCCGGGCACCGCCGAAGAGGCTGCCGGCTTGCTGAACGACCTGTTGAGCACCGACCGGTACCGGGCCAACTAGGCGTCGTTTAGGTACCGGTCCAGCTCCCACGTCAGCCGAACAGGGAGGCCAGCTCGATCTCGCCCGGCGGGCCGTCAAAGACGACGGCACCGTCGCGCAATGCCACGCACCGGTCCGCCGTCGCGGCGTAGTCGAGCTGGTGGGTGGCGACCAAGATGCTGGCGCCGCCGCCGACGGCCTCCTCCATCAACTTGACGAAAGCCTCCCGTCCGGGAGGGTCGAGGCCGACGAAGGGCTCGTCTACGGCCAAGACTGCAAAAGGCCTTACGAGGCCGAGCACTATCGATGTCTTCTGGCGCATCCCCCGAGAGAACCGTGAAGGCAGGTTGTCGGCCCAGGTGGCGAGGCCGAGTTCGTCCAGCAGCCTCGC
This sequence comes from uncultured Acidimicrobiaceae bacterium, assembly GCA_964481925.1. GTDB lineage: Bacteria > Actinomycetota > Acidimicrobiia > Acidimicrobiales > Palsa-688 > Fen-671. Next base: position 5,283 of record CAYZVQ010000110.1, on the reverse strand, counting down.
TGCTCGGTCCTCCCAGTCCTGGCAACCATGGAGCCGGCAGGTGAACTCGATGTGCTCGAGCACAGAGAGGTCGTCGTAGAGGACAGGCTCGTCGGGCACGTAGGAAAGAAGGGCCCGTGCTGCTAGCGAACCGGCCAGCTCGCCTTCTACCGTCACCGTCCCGCCCGTAGGTTCCAAGAGCCCCGCTGCCAGCTTGATGAACGTCGACTTCCCCGAGCCGTTATGGCCCACCAACGCGAGGCGTTGGCCGGCCGGGACCGACAGGTCGAGCGGCTCCAGGGCGACGAGCTCGCCGTAGGATTTGGTGAGGCTCGCGGCTCTCAGCGCGGGTTTGGCAGGCGGGGCGGCCACTCAGCTGAACCTAGGCCCTGGGCCTTGTCCCGCTCATGGCTTGCTGGAACGCGTTGTGGAGCCTGTCGCGGTAACGCACCCAGACGAGCACGCCGGCAACAAGCACCAGCACAAGCACGCCCGCACTGACGGCGCTTTGCACCACAGAGCCCGACGCGCTTCGTGCGGCCAAGACCGGCAGCATGCCAGCCGTAGAAACGAGCGGCGGCCACAGCGTCCTGACGAACACCTTTGCCCCGACCGCCTCTGGAGGCAAGAGCAGGTCGCTGTCACTGAAAAGAGGCGGGGGGCCCTGGACAGTGCTGATCGCGGCGCCGGCGAGGCCCGCCAACGAAGCGGGTACTAGCAATACCGGGGCGACCGTCAACGCTGTTGTGCTCCCCTCGGTGACCGCGACCGCGGTTGCGGCGCCAACGACGCCCACAGCCAGCATAACTACGGTAGGAGCAGCCAAGAGGCCGACGAGCGCCAAGCCCCGTTCGAGCGGGTAGGCGTCAAGCAAGGTCGGGTGGTCTACCGACTGGGCCACCGGCTCTACAGCGTCCAGGCCAGCTATATAGAGCGCCAGCCCGGCGGCAAGAACAAGTGGGGTCGTGCCCCGCCAGGCCCCCACCGCGGCAGCGCCTGCCACCGCACCAAGCACGGCCAAGCGCGCCACCCTCGTAGCCCGGAAGCGTAATAGGCCATGGCAGCCCCTCCGCCAGAGCGCGAAGCGGCGACCAGCCCTAGGGCGCGGCCGTTGGGGGTCGGGCCAAGGGTTGTTGCTCTCGGCTCTGGGCCGGGACGGAGCCCCGGGGAGGCGAGCCCAGGGCCGCTGGCGGGCGCCGTCTTGCGCCAGCTGGCGCCGGATCAATATCACGGAGCGCAGGTCACGCACGGTCACGGCGAACCGCAGCTGGCCCGCCAGGCTCGACCGGCGCTCCGAAGCTTCGACCGAAGTCCTTCCGGCGAGCGCGACGCCGGACACCACTGCCAACACGGCGAAAGCGACGCCCGCCAGCCCCCCAGCACGCCAGCGGAGCGGCCACAGGGCCACCTGACCTAAAAAGCTCATGGGCGAAGTTGCCCTCGCGAGTACGACGTCTGCGGCCGACCACCCGAGCGCAGCCAACGCCAACCACCCGGCCGTCCTCCGGCCCAAGCGCGCCCCTGACACGGCCATCGCCGCACCGAGGGCACCGTCTACGGCCGACGCCCCGACCAAGGCGCCCGAAGCGGCCCACGCTGGCCACTCGCCTCCCAGACGCCGGGAGGCGAGCACGCCGAAGACCGCTCCCAGGCCGACGCCCCACGTCGCGCCAAAACGAAGCAGACGGAGCGCCGGCCCTCGCAGTGCGAGGCTGCGAGCGAGCGGTGCCAAGAGGAGGTGGCGCACGTCAGGGGCCTCCAAGACGAGAGGACCGCCGCGCCCGCCAGAGCGCAGGCCGACAGCCAAAGCCATAGCTATCACCAGGCCTACGACCTGCGGACCGTCGACGGCGGCGCGGTGTGCTGTTGTGCTCGCGACGGCATTGCCGCCGAGACGGAGCGCAAGCCACCACAGCGCCGCCCCCCCGAATATTGCGGCCACGTAAGCGCGATAAAGCGCGTCCATGAAATCGAAGTCGGCCATGCGCCGCCGCCGCCTCTTGCTGCGCAGGTCGGCGAGGACTTGCCGGCCCGGGCGCGCAAGTACTTCTCCCACGCTTGTCAATCTACGGGCACTCCACTTCCCGGTCCGAATCTGCTCGAAGGAGCATCCGACGTCCTGCGCCAGCATCCAAGGCGCAGGGGCAAGCACGGCGAGGCCAGTGAGGCCTTCGGCGTCCTAGCTGAACGAGAGAGTGCCAGTTCCTGTGATTGAGCTGTACTGCTTGACTGGCTGGGCGCTGTTGCTCGCGTTGCACTCCCCCTTGCTCTTGCCACTGGTAAACCGCGGGAGGATGAAGGCCGCGGTCTCTGTGACGGTTAGCGTCCCGGCAATTCCTGCGTAGAGACCTGTCCCGTTGAACAGCGTCACCGGCCCCGCTACGGAGAGCGCCGCGGAGCACGTCGCCGTGTCGAAGGTCGGTCGCGCCTTGTTCGCTTTCGCATTGAGCGTGGTCGAGTTGATCTCAAACCCGCCCTTTTGGAGCGTCACTTTGACGTAGTTCCCATTGGAATCGGGCGTACCGTTCTTGTCGATCGTGAGCGCATTGCCGTAATCACCAATTGCGCCGGTCATCAAAATTGTGGCGTGGAGACCGTTGCTGGGTGTCGCAAAGAGTTTCACAGGACCACCGGCAGGGGCGCTCAGCGCCGTGGCTGCGAAGGCGGGGGAACCGCCGAGCAGCACACTTCCGAGCACGGCGACACTGACGACTACTTTGGTTATTTGCACATGGACCTCCTAGGTCGGGACCGTCGAGTAGTTGGCTGGCGGTGGTTGGTGGAGCTTCCTAGCGGTAGAACCTCGGGGAACCTGGGTACCCGGCTGCCTCGCCGCGATCACCGACGATCACGGCCGTCTTCCCAACAGCTCGGCCTTGTCCCGGGGGCCTCGGCCAAGGGGGCCAGCCGGTGTACCCAGCTCGTAACCAGCAGCTCCTCGCTCGGCTTCTTAGGGAGCTACGCCTCGACGAGGATCACCAGCGTTTCGGCCAGTACGCCGTCATGCTCCATGGCCTCGGCAGCGCCCGGGGCCTGCATGGCGGCCTCGAAGGCACCCATGTCGGCAACGTCCATGAGCAAGGCAACGTGGGTCGGGTTCTGCGGGTCGACGAACGTCCGGATGTTGGTGATGCCGAGGGGCCCGAAAAACTCCTCCCGCTTGGGCGAAGCAAGCCAATGTTCCTTGTCCTTCACATCGTGGTGACCGATGATGGTCGGCACTCTGCCTCCTTGGCGCCTCGGTGGGCCCCGTGGCGGTGGTACCGAGCGGGGTGTGAGAACCCTACACTGCTCTACCGCCGGCTGCGTCGAAAGATCACGCCCGGAGCGCACGTCCGTCGCAAGGGAGCACGGAGCAACGGGTCAGCTCGCCGGTGCCAGGAGCGACTCAAACTCGCCTAACTGGGACTGGAGCGCGGCTGAGCCTCCCGTGCCTGGTACCAGGATAGGGAGCTACCTGCGATGGTTCACGGACCTCGGTGCGGCCGTGGTACTACAGCGCCCGGACTATCGGCACCGCGAGCGATGTAGCCGGCACCGCTATCTCAGCTATTCGTCGTCACTGGTACGCTGCACGCTGATCAAAACGAATATTACGGCATTACGTTGTGGTGTTCGACCACGCGCTCGCTGCCGTTAGGCGTGCGCTGCACGCTCTCTCGGGTCGTCGTATGGCGGTTGGTGCTCATAGCGAAAATGGCGCCACCGATAATTACTGAGCAGATACCCACCACCAACAAGATGACACCCACGGCGTTGACATCAAAGCCCGTCGTGGTAACCGTAACGGCAAATTTGAGGACCGCACCGATGACGACGAGCACGATCCCAAGACCGATCAAACCGGTCCCAGCTCCTCTAGACATTTCTCCTCGTTCCCGTGCGGTGACCCCACCTGGTGCCACTCTTGTTCATATGTCTACAGTGTAGGTCTACGTGGAATATTATCGGCTGTCCCACCACCTGAAGCCCTACGCGGCCGAACGACGGCGACGACCAGAGGAGGTCCTGTTGCAATGACCCCAGCCCCGACCCGGCGTACCGTCCCAACGCTGGCCGTCAGCCGGGACGGCACACTTACCCGGGCTGTCGTGTTGAGCGCTGCGCTGGAGCTCATCGACCGCGACGGGCCCGATGGGCTGTCCATGCGCCGCCTGGCCCGCGAGCTCGGCCGTGACCCGATGACCCTCTACCGCCACGCGCCCAACAAGGCGGCCCTCCTCGAAGCCGTCGCCGAGACCGTGCTCGCCGAGCTCGAGGTGGACGCCACCGACCCCGACTGGGTCTCCCAGCTGCGCCAGGTGGCCCGCCAGTACCGCCGGCTCGCTCTGGCCCACCCCAACGTCGTGCCGCTGCTGGTTACCCTACCCCTGTCCACCCCGCTCGCGCTCCGCCCGCTGGGCGTCCTGCGCCCCCTCGAGGACATCGTCGAACTGCTCATGCGCGCTGATTTCAGCGGGGCCGACGCCCTTCACATCTACCGGGCCCTGTTCGGTTTCCTCCACGGCCACGTGCTCAACGAACTGCAAGAGCTGGTCGAGAACCCCAACGAGACCGACGACCTGTTGCGGCTGGGCCTGCACCGGTTGCCGATCGGCGAGTTCCCGCGACTGCGCAGCCTGGCGCCGGTCCTGGCGTCCTACGACGGCGGCGCCGAGCTCGAGCGCGGCCTCGACATCCTCCTCGCCGGACTTGGGACCATGGCCTCGTCAGGCGGACCGACTCTTACCCTTTTCCCTTGATGAGCGATGTGCCCAGCGTGCTTCAGCTGGGGCGCATCACTTGTTGAACGCGTCCTTGACCTTCTCGCCGGCCTGCTTCAGGTTGCCCTTTGTCTGGTCGGCCTTGCCTTCGGCACGGAGGTCGTCATTGCCGCTGAGCCTGCCGGCCGCCTCTTTCAGCTTTCCCTTTGCCTGTTCGGCGGTGTTCCTTGCTTTGTCGGTTGTTGCCATGACTGGTCCCTCCTTGGGACGTGAGCAGAGCGACGGCCCTCAGGACCGAACTTGGACGGGCCCCTTGCGGAGCGGACCGCTCAGCTGTTTGCGGGTGCGGGTGCGGGTGCGGGTGCGGGTGCGGGTGCGGTGGTGGTGGTGGCGGCGGCGTCTTCGCGGGGTGCCGAGCGGCGCCCGATGTGGTGGCGCCCGATGTGGTGGCGCCCGGCCCGGTAGCGGTCGACCGGCTGTGCAGGGCCACCGCCGGGTGAACTGTTCTCCCGCACGTCCACCGTCTCGGCACGGGCCGCGTCGCGTTGGCCGATGAGGTCGTTCCGGTCCCTAGATACGACGACCGTCTCCGCCCGTGACT
>CAYZVQ010000109.1:12275-14507 GCA_964481925.1 uncultured Acidimicrobiaceae bacterium | reverse complement strand
CGCCCCCCTTGCCACCGTCGCCCCCCTTGCCCCCGTCGCCCCCCTTGCCCCCGTCGCCTTACCCGGCGTACCCGCCGGTGCCGGCGCCATCGGAGCGTTTCTTCCAAGCGTGGCAGCGACGGACCGGTACCGACTACATCTTCAACTTCTGGACGGCACTGGGCTGGACGTTGCTGACGCTCGGTTTCTACGGTTTCTATGTTTTCTACCAGTTGTTCCGCCGGATGCGCGAGCACAACGCCCGCCGGTTGGAGCTGCTCGACGCCGCTGTCGCTTTCGGATGGGAGGAGGCCGGGCGGCAAGGGGCCCAGGGCGAACTGTCCCCGTCGTTCCAGCGAGCCGCCGGCCACCTTGCGGTGCTGAAAAAGATGACCGGCGATTTCCGAGAGCCCGTCATCTGGTTGGTACTTTCTGTGGTCGCCAATGCCATAGTCCACATAATTGCGTTCATTTTGCTCGACCAAGACCTGGTGGGCCATGACCGGGCCGAGGTGGGCGTCGAGTACGAGCTGGCTCTCATCTACGGGAGGCTCGGCCACCCTCTGGCCTACCCCGACGCCGGGAGAGCCAAGCGCCCGCACAACTATGTGGGCCGCACCGTGGCTGTCGTCGTCTCGTTGGGCATCTACTTCCTCTGGTGGTACTACAACATGATGACGGAGCCCAACCGGCACTTCTATACGAACTGGGCGCAGGAGGACGCGCTGGCTTCAGTCGTCGCCGCCATGCGCTGAGCTCTGCCGAGCCCCCAAGCCGGGTTGCCAAAGGGCAGGATGTAGGGTCTGGCGGCCACCAGTTCGAGGTCAATGTCTTCGCCCCGGCGCGCCTTGTCCAGCTGGTCCTGCCGGCCATGCGAGCACAGCGCTCCGGCCGGATAATCAATGTCTCCTCCATCGGCGGCAAGATTTACGGGATCGCCGCCGCCAACCTGGCCGAGCGCTCGGCCGCCGGTCCCTATGCCCCCCAAGCCGCCGCCATGGCCAAAGTGCTCGGTGTGTACGAGCGCCGGGCGGGGCTGCTCTCCGGGCCCGAGGCCGTCGCCCGGGTGATACCGCCTGCCCCGGTGACCTACGCGGCGGGCGTGGTCGAGCGGACCTGGCGCGACGGCCTGTTTTGCGGGTAGACGTGGAGGATGAAAACTGCAGTGCTCGGGATGGGCCGTATGGGCGCCGCTCTGGCCGGGCGGTTACTGGCCGGTGGCCACGAAGTCCTGGTCTGGAACCGCTCGCCGGGCAAGGCCACCGACGTCGTGAAGGCCGGTGCCGTCGAGGCGGGCTCTGTGGCCGAGGCCATGAAGGCGGCCGAGGTCGTGCTCACGTGCCTGTCCAATGATGCGGCCGTGCGCCACGTCGCCCTGGGCGACGGCGGGGTGCGGGGCTCCATCGCCGACGGCGTGCCCTACATCGAGTGTTCGACCGTTTCGCCTCAGCTGACTGACGAACTGGCCGGCATGTTCGACCACTTCGCCGCCGTGCCCGTGCTGGGCGGCCCGGCCGCCATCGAGTCCGGCCAGGCGACCTACCTGGTCGGTACCGGGCCGCAGACCCTCGAGCTGATCGAGCCCGTCCTCGCTTCGCTGGGCGGGGCGGTGCGCCACTACGAAATGGCCGGCTTGGCCAGCACGGCAAAGCTAACAGTGAACCTGATGCTGCTTTCGGGCGTGGCGGCGCTGGCGGAGTCGTTCACCGTCGGCCGTTCGGGCGGCCTGCACGACGACCAGTTGCGCGAGCTCCTGGGGGGAGCGGTGGCGCCGGGCCTGAAGAACCGGTTCGAGGCTCTCCTGGGGGCCCCGGCGACGGGTTGGTGGACGACGGCACTGGGGGCCAAGGACGCCGGCTTGGCCATCGACGTGGCCGAAGGTGCGGGCCTGCACTTGCAGGTGGCCCCGGCTGTCCGTCAGGCCTACCTCCGGGCGGCTGAGCAAGGGCACGCGGACGACGACATCGCCGCTGTGAGGTACCTCTACCGCTCGTGAGAGCGCTCGCGCCAAGCCTCTATAAGGGCGCGGGCGATGCTGATCTCGCCCGGTAGCCGGGGAAGGTCGGAGGCCGGGAACCAAGCCGCTTCAGTGATCTCCTGGCCGTCGGGACGCAGCTCGCCCGAGGCCAGCCGGGCGGTAAAACCGATCATGAGCGAGTGCGGGAAAGGCCAGGGTTGGCTGCGGAAATACCGTAGGTCGCACACCTCGATGCCCACCTCCTCGCGCACCTCTCGGTGCACCGCCTCCTCCAG
>CAYZVQ010000109.1:7368-12175 GCA_964481925.1 uncultured Acidimicrobiaceae bacterium | reverse complement strand
CGCACACCTCGATGCCCACCTCCTCGCGCACCTCTCGGTGCACCGCCTCCTCCAGTGTCTCGCCGGGCTCGACAAAGCCCGCCAGGCAGGAAAAGAAGGGCTCGGAGAAGCTGGCGTTGTGTGCCAATAGCACTCGGCCATCGTCGCGTTCGACCAGGACGATCACCGCCGGAGCGAGCCGAGGGTAGGCGTCCAGACCGCATCGGGGGCAATGCCGGGCGCGCTGGTCGGCCAGGGGTTGTGTCGGCGTACCGCACCGGCCGCAGAACCGGTGGTCTAGGTCCCAGGCCACGATCTGCACGGCTCGGCCGGCGATGGCCCAGACCTGCGCACTGACCTGGCCCCAGAGGCGGCGCAACTCGACAAAGCCCGTATTGTCGGCGACTTCGGGCTCCTCTACGGCCACGCATGGTAGGCCGTCGAGAGACCCGAGGAAGTGCGCCTGGTCGGGAAGGGCGCCCTCCTCGACCCTCACCGTGCCGCCACGGACATGGACTACCAGGCTCGGTGCACCGGGCGCAGCGCTGGTCAGGAAACCGGGCTCGAACATCGGGGCCGACGCTATTGCATGCACGTGAGGTCCCGCGATCCAGTTTGGGCCCGCACCAGGGCCGATGTTATGTTAGCGGTAACACGCGCGCCCGGGATCCAGGAGGCACCGCATATGAGAAAGCCATCAGAAAACCTCGAGGTCTGGTTCCTCACCGGTAGCCAGGAGCTGTACGGCGAGGCGACCTTGCGCCAGGTGGCTGAGCAGTCAAAAGAGATCGTGGCCCTGCTCAACGGCGGTCCCGAGATCGGCGTCCCCATCGTGTGGAAGCCGGTCCTCATCGACGCGGCCCGAATACGGCGCGCCTGCCTCGACGCCAACAGCGCCGACCAGTGCATCGGCGTGGTGGCATGGATGCACACGTTCTCGCCGGCCAAGGCCTGGGTCGCCGGGCTCGACGTCCTGGCCAAGCCGCTGCTGCACCTGCACACTCAGGCCAATCTTTCGCTGCCCTGGGCCGAGATCGACATGGATTTCATGAACCTCAACCAGGCCGCGCACGGCGACCGCGAGTTCGGTTACATCCAGACCCGTCTGGCTCTGAGGCGCAAGACAGTGGCCGGCCACGCCAGCGACCCGGCCGTCCGGGCCAGGGTCGGTACGTGGGCCGGCGCCGCCATCGGCTGGCATGCCGCCCAAGACCTGCGGCTGGCCCGCTTCGGCGACAATATGCGCAATGTCGCCGTCACTGAGGGCGACAAGGTCGAGGTCCAGTGGCGCCTGGGAGCGTCCGTCAACACCTATAGCGTAAATGAGCTCGTCGCCGCGGTTGACGGTGCGTCGCCGTCGGCCGTCGACGACGTCGTGGCCCAGTACCAGGCGAGCTATACGGTCGTCCCCGAGCTGGCCCCGGGGGGCGCCCGGCACGAGTCGCTGCGCTACGCCGCGGCCCAAGAGGTGGGCCTGAGGTCATTTCTCGACGACGGCAACTTCAACGCTTTCACGACCAACTTCGAGGATCTCGGAGGACTGCGCCAGCTCCCGGGGATAGCCGTCCAGCGGCTGATGGCAGACGGCTACGGCTTCGGTGCCGAGGGCGACTGGAAGACATCGGTGCTGCTCCGGATCCTAAAAGTCATGGCCGGTGACCGCCCGGGCGGCGTCTCGTTCATGGAGGACTACACGTACCATTTCGGCCCCGGAGAGCCGAAGATCCTCGGTGCCCACATGCTCGAGGTCTGCCCCAGCATCGCCTCAGGCAAGCCGAGCTGCGAGATCCACCCCTTGGGCATAGGCAACCGCGAGGACCCCGTCAGGCTCGTTTTCGACGCCCGCCCCGGACCGGGCTTCGTCGTGGGGCTGCTCGACCTCGGGGACCGGCTGCGGTTGGTCGCCAACGACATCGAGATCGTCCCTCCCGACGAGCCCCTGCCCAAGCTCCCCGTGGCCCGCGCCGTGTGGAAGCCGGCGCCGGACCTGTTCACTTCGGCGGAATCGTGGCTTTCGGCCGGGGGGCCCCATCACACGGTGCTCAGCATCGCGGTCGACATCGAGGCGCTCGAGGACCTGGCCGTGATCGCCGGCATCGAACTGGTCCGGATCGATGCTTCGACGACCACCCAGAGCTTCCGCAAGGAGCTGGCCTGGAGCCAGGCCTACTACCGCCTCGCCCACGGCCTCGCCCGAGGCTGAACGCTTGGGGCCGTCACCTCCTTAAGCCGACCGCTTTGTGTGGTCATTGGGCTTAACTCGTCCAGTTGCGGGCCGAAGGACACTACGGGCGGAGCGTCCGCCTCACGAGGGGCACCGATGGCTGGCAGCACGCCGCAAGGAGAGGGCTCGGCGATCGGTCGGGCGCCCGCCTACGGTTGTTCAGAGCCCGCCACCGCCCGGCCACGACCATCTCGGGCGCCACAAAGCCACGGCGGCCAGATAGACGTGGCTACTTCCGAGGCGGGCACCACACTGACGGTCACCCTCCCGGTGTTGGCGCCCGAGGCCGCCAAGACGACTCGGCCCGAGCAGTAGCGTCCCGACAACTTGGGGCCGTGGACCGGAGCTGAACCACTAAGGTCGCCGGGCCCGGTACCGACCAGGAACAAAAGAGGGCGGTGCCAATGAGCGATGTAGCGGGCAGGACCACGGTCGACAAACGCCCGCGCGTGCTGTGTGTGGACGACGAGGCGGCCGTCCTGGACAGCCTCCGGCGCCAGCTCTACGCCGAGTTCGCCGTGGTGGGCGTCGAGTCTGGCCCCGAAGCGCTGGCGCTGCTGCAAAAAGACCCGTCCTTCGCCGTTCTCGTGACGGATATGCGCATGCCCGTCATGGACGGCGCCACCGTGCTGGCGAGGGCCAAGGCGGTGCGCCCAGGCACCGTCCGCGTCCTGCTCACCGGCCACGCCGACATGGACGACGCCATAGCTGCGGTCAACGACGGCAACGTTTTCCGTTTCCTCGTCAAGCCCTGTCCTCGACCGGTCCTGGTCGATGCGCTGACCGCCGCCGTCGAGCAGCACGGGATGATAGAGGCGGAACGCGAGCTCGTCGAGCACACGCTCCGAGGGAGCGTGGCCGCACTTTTCGAAGTGCTGAGCCTGGCCAATCCCACGGCCTTTGCCCGCGCCGCCCGTATCCGGGCGATCGTCCTCGAGATGATCGAGGCCACCCGGCCGGAGCAAGCTTGGCGCATTGAGATCGCGGCAATGCTTTCCCAGATAGGCACCGTCGTCCTCGCACCCGAGACGGTTTCCAAGCTCAATGTCGGGTTGCCGCTCACGCCCCAAGAGCAGTCGCAGGTCGACCTGCTCCCGCGGCACGCCGAGAGCTTGCTGGCGTCGATACCTCGTCTTGAGGATGTCCGCAACATGATCCACGACCAAACCGTCGCCTATTCGCAGCAGGTCCGCCAGGCGCACCCGGCGGCCGGTCACGTACTTGGCGCCGCGCCGCAAGCCGGCACGAACGTCGCTACCGGGGCGCAGATGCTGCGGACCGCCGTTGACCTCGAGGCCCTTGAAGCCAGCGGCATACACCGCAGAGTGGCTATCGGCGTCCTCGAGCGCCGGAGGGGTTCGTACGACCCCGATTTGCTGGCCGCCTTGCTGGAGCGGGCCGAGCCCGAGACCAGCGAGCCCGACGTCCTCCAGCTTCTCTCCAGAGAACTTGAGGCGGGGATGACAGTGGCCAGGGACGTGACCGATTCGGCCGGGCGCCTTTTGGTCGGACGTGGCTACCAGGTAACAGAAAGCCTCATAGAACGGGTCCGCAACTGGAGGGAAACGACCGTGGTCAGCGAGCCTATCTACGTAATCATCCCGAGCGTCGCTGGCGGGCATGGTTGAAGACGTGCGCCCGGTAGCGGTCGACGGTGTAGCCGACCGTGCCCACCGCCAGCCATGAGATCAGGATGGCGGCGCCGATGTGCTCTCCCGCCCCGACGGCCGAGTCGGAGCCGTTGACGACGTTGAGGAGGGTGGACGCCGAAAGGGCTAGTGCCATGAGCAAGAAGATGGCCGGCCGCATGCTTTTGTGTTTCATTCGCTCATCCCATCAGCCGGGTGCACAGGATGCTGGCCCATAGCTGCGGGGTGGCGGGTTGGCCGTCGAGGGTGCCCACGGGCAGGCCCGCCCCCAGGGCGGCAGCCGGAGTGGTGGTGCCTTCCAGGTCGACCAGGGCCAGGACGTCGATGCCGCCGAGCGATCGTGACCAGGCGGCCAGGTCTTCGGGCTTGCGCGACGCTTCGGCCACGCCCCAGCACAGCGCCGGTTCGAGGGCCCTCAACATGTCGCTCGCCCATTGGGTGCCCCCGGCTCGGACCGGCTGTTCGATGGCGACGACAGACGGCCGGCCCCGCCAACGCCAGGTGCGCCGCTCCTCGGCCACCTCTTCGGCCGGTCCCAGGACCCGTTCTTGGCTGCGGAAGACGGGGCGTTGAGTGGCGACGGCCAGTTCCTCGCGCGAGGCGCCGATGTCGTCGACCACGGCCCGCGCCGCCGTCATGACCTCGTCCCGGGGGCCGACGACGGCGACGATACTGGTCGGTAACTTGGGCCGGCTGGGCAGGGGCGGCAGGGCCAGTTGGAGCGCCCGGCACAGCTCTTCCTCCAGCTCCTGGCGGGTAGTGACCGACCGGACGGCCTGGCACGCCGGGAGCGGCAGGCCCAGAGCGTGCACGGCCAGGCCCAAGCCCGAGAGCTCCCCGGGCCGTACCGGGGCCGCCGGCGCCGCCTGGCGCTCGAGGCCCGGAGCCGGTGCCGCCGGGCGCAGCTCGGTGAGGATCTCGCCCGCATGGGAGACCGGGGTGCCGGATGAAGGGG
>CAYZVQ010000109.1:0-7268 GCA_964481925.1 uncultured Acidimicrobiaceae bacterium | reverse complement strand
CGGATGAAGGGGTGGCGGGCAGAGGATCCCCCACCGGTCCTGGAGCGTGGTTTGCCTCCTCGGGCGCGGCCAAACCGGCTTCCCGGGCGATCCGCTCGAGTGTCAGGGCGAAGTTGGCATTAGCAGGCACCGAGGCTTCCGGGCGGGTGGTCGTAGGCGTTCCCGCCGTGGCGGCCGCGGGCCGGGGCTCGGGCGCCAACCGGGCCGGTGGTGCCGCCGCGTGGCGGGGGGTGGGGGAGGGGGTCGCCGGCGGCGCCACGGCCCGTCGGGGCGCCGCAGTGGGCTCCTCGGCCAGTGCGTAGTGGTTTTGGTCGGCGTTGACCCTCTCGGCCAGGTCGAGCACGGAAGAGGGCCCGTTCTCGGCCATCTCGTTGATCAGTTCGGACATCGGGTCCCGGGCGTCGTCGGCCTCGCCGGCGCGCCCTTGCTCCCGCCTACCGTCGCCGCGCCCTTGCTCCCGCCTACCGTCGCCGCGCCCCTCGCCGCCGTGCCTCGGCTCGGCGCGCTCGTGCTGGCGTTGGCCAGTCGGCCCGGGCCGGTCGCCACCGGCCCGGGCCCGCCCCTCGGAGGCGCCGGTCAGCGCGCCCGTCCCCGCCGGCTTGGGCCGGGGCGGCGCCGCTTCGGAGCCCTCGATCAGTTCGACCTCCAGTTCCACGTGCTCGCGGGCAAAGAACCCGCCCACGCCGCCACGGCGCACTCTCGTGGCGCCAACGATCCGGGCGGTGGGGCCGGCCTCCGCCCGGACGATGCGGACCGCTTGTTCCAGGCTGGGCGCTTCAAACCGTTGCGTGGGCAAGGTCCACCACTCCCCGGGTATCAAGGCGGAGCTGGGAGCCCAGTTCCGCGTAGGAAAGCACGGGCAGGCGAGGCGCCGCCGTGCGGGTCAACTTGTGTACCGCCGGCCGCAGCGGCGCGGCGCAGACCAGGACAGGCATCTCTCCCTCGCGCTCGGCCTCCCGGGCCCGCTGGGCGACGGCCAGTGTGAACGCCTCCGCCTTGTCCGGGGCCAGCGCCAGGAAAGAGCCGTTATCGCTGGTGCGCAGCACCTCGCTCAGCTGCTGTTCGAGCAGGGGCTCGATGGTTATCACCGGCAGGTGGCCGTCGGTGGCCAGGCCGGCCGAAAGCGCCGGTCCCAACGCCTGGCGGCAGCCTTCGACCAGCGTTTCTGGGTCCCGGGTGGTGCGGACCTTTTCGGTGAGCACCTCGAACACCTTGGACAGGTTGCGCACTGACACCCCTTCGTCGAGCAGGTCCCGCAGCACCCTCTGCACCTCCGCCAGGGTGACCTGGGCCGAGCCCAGCTCCTCGACGACAGTGGGGTCGCTGCGTTTCACTATCTCCACCAGTTCCTTGGTGGCGGCCCGGGAGAGCAGTTTCCCCGCGTTCTGCTTGACTATTTCGGACAAGTGCGTCGTTATGACCGATGCCGGGTCGACGACTGTCGCCCCCATGCGCTCGGCTTGGGCCCGGGCCGAAGCCGGGGCCCACTTGGCGTCCAAGCCGAATACGGGCTCCTTGGTCATGGCGCCCGGGAGCGTGCCCAGCATGTCCCCGATGGCCAGGATGTGGCCGGGCATGGCGGTGCCTCGGGCGATCTCCGCGCCCTGGACCCGGATCGTGTACGTCGACGCTGGCAGGTCGATGTTGTCCCTCGTGCGCACCAGGGGCAGCACGACACCGAGGTCCATGGCCACCTTTCGCCGGAGGGCCTTGACCCGGTCCAGGAGGTCGCCGCCGCGGCTGGGGTCGACCAGTTCGACCAGGTTGTAAGCCACTTCCAGTTCCAGGGGGTCGACCTTCATGTCGCGAGCCAGGCCCTCGGGCGAGTCGGGGGACGGGGGGGCCGCAACCTCGGCCGTGGCCTGGTCTTTGGAACCGTCTCGCAGGGCGTTGTCGCTCGGCAGGCGCGACGCGGCGAACCAGACCGCCACTCCGACCAGGATGAAGGGGACCTTGGGCAGCCCGGGGATGAAGGCGAGCAGCGTCACCCCGGCCGCCGCGATGCGCAGGGCACGGCGCTGGTTGAGGATCTGCAGGACGAGGTCGCTGCCCAGGTCCGATTCGGTGCCCGCCCGGGTCACGATGATGCCCGTCGAGAGCGAGATGAGCAAGGCCGGAAGTTGGGCGGCCAGGCCATCGCCCACGGAGAGGAGGCTGTAGGTGTTGATGGCCTGGCTGAAGCTGTCGTGGTCCTGGAACAGGCCGATCGCCAAGCCGCCCACCAGGTTGATGGCCATGATCACCATGGCGGCGATGGCGTCGCCGCGGACGAACTTGGAGGCCCCGTCCATGGCCCCGTAGAAGTCGGCTTCGGCGGCCACCTCCCGGCGCCGGCGCCGGGCCTCGTCTTTGTTGATGAGCCCGCCGTTGAGATCGGCGTCTATGGCCATCTGCTTGCCGGGCATGCCGTCGAGGGTGAAGCGGGCCGCCACCTCGGCCACCCGGCCGGCACCGTTGGTGATCACGACGAACTGGATAACGACGATGATGAGGAACACCACCAGGCCCACGACGACGGAGCCCCCGATCACAAAATGACCGAAGGCGGCGACGACGTTGCCCGCCTTGGCGTGCAGAAGGACCTGGCGGGTCACGCTCACGTTGAGGGCCAGGCGGTACATGGTGGCGATCAACAGCAGGGAGGGGAAAACGGAGAACTCGAGGGCCCGCTTCACGTACATGCACGTGAGCAGGATGACGACCGCACCGACCAGGTTGAGGGTGATCAGTATGTCGATGAGCTGGGTCGGCAGGGGCACGACGAGCATGACCACCACGCCGACCATGGCCGTGGGGACACCCACCAAAGTCAAGCGGTTGCTGCGCAACTCGGAGCTCTCCGGCCCTTCCACAAATAGGTTTGGTCAGGCCCTGCTCCGTGGGCCCGCGGGTCGCGTCCATGCTGACTGGCTAGGGGCCTATCGGCTGTCAAACGGCGAAGATGAGCTCAAGGCGAGAAGGGGGGCGGCAGGCTTGTGCGGTGCACCGTCGATGCGCATGGCCCGACCGGACGCTTTCAGCGAGTAAATGAAGGTGAGCAGGCGGGCGACGGCCTCGTAGAGCGCGGTGGGTATTTCCTGTTCGACCTCGCACGCCACGTACAGCGCCCGGGCCAGAGGCGGGTCCTCCACCAGCGGCACCCTATGGAGGGTGGCTTCCTCGCGGATGCGCAGGGCCAGGAAGTCGACGCCCTTGGCGACCACCTTCGGGGCACCTTGGCCTCGGACGTAGCTCACGGCGACGGCAAAGTGGGTGGGGTTCAGCACGACGGCGTCCGCTCTGGCCACCGCGGCCAACATCCGGTTGCGGGCCATCTGGCGCTGCCGGCGACGAATGGCGCCCCGGACAAGGGGGTTGCCTTCGGTGGCTTTGCTGTCTTCTCTCACCTCCTGCTTGGTCATGCGCATCTGCCTTGCCGTCTTGCGGTATTGGACGACGTAGTCCATCACGGCCAGGCCCAGGCCGATCGCCGCCACCTGGCGCGTCAGGCTGAGCGCGCGCGTTGCCACCATCGAGGCTATGGCCATCGACGACAGCGGCCCGGCGGCGGTGGCCACAGGCACGAACCCGATGACCGTCTTCCACGCCACCAGGGTCAGCAAAATGACTCGTAACGTTTGCTTGGCCGCCTCCCACAGCGAGCGCGGCGAGAACAGGCGCTTCAAGCCGTTGACCGGGTTGACCTTAGAAAAGCTCGGTTTCAGCGGTTTGAAAGTCACCAGGCCGCGGGTTTGGGCCAGGTTTACCAGCAGGGCCAGGGCCATGGTCGTGAGGACGGCCGGGGCCAAGCAGGACAGGATATCCTTCCCACCTTGTCCGGCCACCGCGATGTCGGTCGTTATGCTCGGACGGCTTATGGCGTCGCCGACCTGGTACCAGAGCTTGTCGACGGAGACGTAAGCGGTCTTCACCGTGTACTGCACGAGGAAGGTGCCCGACATGATCACGAGCCACGTGACCAGCTCAGGAGTGCGGGCGACCTGGCCCTCCCGGCGCGCGTCCTTTTTTCGCCGGGTAGTGGGCTTTTCTGTCCGGGAGTGCTTGTCCTGGTCAGGCATCGAGTGCTTGTCCCTGCCGGCTCACGGGCTGATGCCGAGCAGGCCCAGCGTGTCGGTGACAGCCCGGTCGACCAGGGTAGATACGGCACCCGGGAGCATGGCCAGGCAGGCGCCGACGACGACGAGGGCGAGGGCGATGTTGATGGCGAAACCGAGCGACATCACGTTCAACTGCGGCGCGCTCTTGGTCAGGAGCCCGAAGGCGACATAGGCGAGGAACATGGCCCCGAGCACGGGCGCCGCTATTTCGACCGAGGCGAGGAAGAAGAAGCTGACCTCTGACAGCAGCGTCGGGCCGAGCAGGCTCACGCTCTTGGAGCTCAGCCCCACGGAGCGGAACGAGGTCATGAAGCCCTTCACGATGAGCAGGTCGCCCCCGGTGACAAACAGCAGTGTGGTCATGATCACGTTGTAGACGTTTGCCGTGACGGGGTTCTGCGTCCCGCTGATCGGGTCGAAGATGGTCGCTGCGGCCAGCCCGCTCGTCATGTCTGTGAGGCTCCCGGCCGCGCTCAGCACCGATAGCAACAACGACGTGATAAAGCCGAGCACGCAGCCCGTCACCGCCTGGAGGACAAGGTCGGAAATAAAGCCGGCCGTGCTGAGCGTGCTCACGCTCACCGCCAGTCCCGGGGCACGGCTCAATTGGGAGACGGCGGCCAGGGCGAGGGCGGCCGCCAGCCCCAGGCGCACCACCTGGGGGATCGACGACGAGGAGAAAGGTGGGACCAAGGCCAGCCAGGCACTGGCCCGGACCAGCGCCAGCATGAAGGCGAAGAAAGGGCCGGCGGCGAACGCGAATGTCATGGGTGCCGCTCCTGTGTCAGGAGCCCACCAGTTGAGGGATCATCGAGAAGAGCTGGTCGGTGAACCCGACGAGCGTGCTCACCATCCAGTGCCCGGCTATGACGATGGCGAGGGAAACGCCGGCCATCTTGGGGACGAAGGTGAGCGTTATTTCCTGGATCGAGGTTACGGACTGCAACAGGCCGATGGCCAACCCTATGCACATGGCGGTGAGCAGCATCGGTGCCGCCAGTTCACCTGTGACGGTGAGCATGCGCAGCGCGATCTCGACGACGGAGGAATCGTTCATTTTTGGCCCTCGCTCAATGGAAGCTCGCCAGTAGGGACTGGACTACGAGCGCCCAGCCGTCGACGAGCACGAAAAGCAACAGTTTGAAAGGTAAGGAGACGAGCGACGGCGGGAGCATCATCATGCCCAGGGACATGAGGGTGGAGCTCACCACGAGGTCGATGACGAGGAACGGCACGAATATGACGAAGCCGATGATGAAGGCCGCCCGCATCTCCGACAGCGCGAACGCGGGCACGATGGCCGCCATGGGCATCGCCGCCGGCGAAGTGAGCTTGGTGCCGCTCTTTTCGAACAGGGCCAGGTCGTCCGCCTGGGTCTGTTTCAGCATCCAGGTCTTGAGCGGCGCCTGGGCGTCGGTGTACGCCTGTTCGGCCGTTATCTTGCCGGCGAGATAGGGCTGGACGGCGTCCGAGTTCACATGGCTGATAACGGGCGACATTATGAAGAGCGACAAGAACAGGGCCAAGCCCGCCAGCAGCTGGTTGGGCGGTACGTTTTGCAGGCCCAGAGCCTGGCGGGTCAACGAGAGCACGATGATAATTCTCGTGAAACTAGTGAGCAATATGAGCAGCGACGGCGCCACCGCCAGCAGCGTCAGGCCGATGATTATGGTGATGCTCTCGCTCGGCTTGCCCAGGCTCCCCCCGAGGTCCACCGATACCGCGCCCCCCGACGAAGTCCCGCTGCTCGTGCCGGCAGGGGAGGCCGGTGTTTGCGGGCTCTGCGGTCCATCGGGGCTCACCGGCGACACGGCGCCGGTCGATGCGCCCGTGCTCGCTTGCCCTGCCGCCAGGTAGGCCACGGCGGTCCCCGTCGACGAGGTGGAGGCAAGGGGGCTCGCGGCCGCACTACCGGACCAGGCCAGGCTCGCCACGCCGAGCACCGCGCCCGTCGCCACCACGCCCCCGACAAGGAACGCGAAGAGCCTCTTTATTTTTTGCATGGCGCTCCGTTTGCCAGGGTTCGACCGTGGAGCGCGGGAGCTACTTACGTACCGTGCGCTCCCGCAACGAGTCAAGGGCGAGCTTCCATGCGTTATCTGAGGTCTCCGCTCCAGCGGGGCCCCGTTCGCAGCCCGGCATCCGGCCGGTCTGTTGCCATTCGTCTTCGTCTGTCAGATTGACCGGAGGGACCGTCTGCTGTCCGATGCCCAACTGGCCGGGGGACGCGGGCGCCCGGGCTGCCGCCGGGCCGGGCAGTTCGGCCAGGAGGGTCACCGAGTGGTCGGTCACGCCCAGAAGGAAAGTCCTCCCGGCGGCATCAACGAGTGATACTGCCGCCCCCTTGGACAGGGGCCGGCGGTAGAGGACCTCGAGGGGCAGGACGGCTCTGGGCTTGCGGGCCCGGGCACGGCCGGGCCGGTTGGCCGGGCCTCCTCGCGCCGCTAATAGAGGCCCGGCGCCCTGGCGCCTGCGTACCAGGCGGGCGGCGATGCCCATAACGGCCATGACCGCGACCATGGAGATGACGAGCCGGACCAGCAGCTCGATGACACTGATCATGCCAGTCGCTCGCCAGTCATGCTCAGTCGCCCGTCAGCAGTTCGGTGACACGGACGGCGAAGCACTCGTCGACCACCACGACTTCGCCCCGGGCGATCAGTGTCCCTTGGACAAACAGGTCGACCGGATGGGTGACGGGCCGGTCCAACTGGACCACGGCACCGTTGTGGATGTTGAGCAGGTCCCGGATGGGGATTTTGGTGCGGCCCAGCTCGACGCTGACGCTCATTTCGACGTCGCCGAAGGTGGCGATCGAGCGGGCCACCGCCGGGCCGGGCATGGGGTCGAGGTGGGGGAGCTCGGCCACCGCCTCGGTGGCCGGAGTGATGACTACGAGCAGGCCGGCGTGCTGGCCTCCGGGCGCGGGGGCGCTGCCGACCAGAAGGGGCACGGCCATAGCCCGCTGGCCCGGGCGGGCCCCTGTCAGGGCCTCGGCGCCGGAACTGTTTACGTCGCCGACCCGTTCCGCGCCCACGGCCTCGTTGAGGGCTGGGATGCTGCGGGACAGGGCGGTGGCGATGGCGCTCTCCGGGGGTACGGGTACGCCGGGGGGGAGCACCAGGGCTATCTCGCCGCAGTGCCCGCTCGGCCCGAGGAGCTCGGTGCTCC
>CAYZVQ010000108.1:0-14528 GCA_964481925.1 uncultured Acidimicrobiaceae bacterium | reverse complement strand
TAGTCGTCCAGCTTGGCGAGCTCGCGCTCGCGCAGTTCGGGGTTGGCGGCGATGACGGCTTGGCGCTGGCGAGACAGGTCGCGGCGGAACGGGCCGAGCATGGCGGCGGCGGCGTCGAGGCCTCGGGAAACGGCGTCAAGGGGGCCGTCGGCGTCGGGCGCGCCGGCTACCCCGGCCACGATCCGCTCCTGAAGGAGGGCGGATCCGCCGAAGAGCACCTCTCGCTTGTCGGCGAAGTGCCGGAAGAAGGTGCGCTCGGTCAGCCCGGCACGGGCGGCTATCTGGGCGGCGGTGGTCTGGTCGAACCCACGCTCGGAGTACAGAGCCAGGGCCGCTTCTTGCAGCCGTCCCCTGCTGTCCGGCTGCCATCGGCCCATAAGCTCGATCTTAGCGTTGACAGTTACTGACATCCGGCGGTAGGGTTGATGACAGTTACTGACATCATCAGTTTTCACGGAGGTAATCATGAGGATCTTTGTCACCGGTTCGTCGGGCTGGATCGGGTCGGCCGTCGTCCCCGAGCTGCTCAATGCCGGCCATGACGTGGTCGGCCTGGCCCGCTCCGAGGCGTCGGCGCAGCGCCTGGAGGCGGCGGGCGCCAAGGTCCAACGGGGCGACGTCGACGACCCTGACGGGCTGGCCAAGGCCGCCGCCGGCTCCGACGGGGCGGTCCATCTGGCGTTCCAGCACGAGGTGGCCTTTAGCGGTAACTTCGCCGCCGCCGCGGCCGCTGACCGGCGGGCGGTGGAGGCCATGGGTGCAGCCCTGGCCGGCTCGGACCGGCCCCTGGTGCTCGCCTCGGGCATCCTCGGGCTGACCGCCGGTCGCACGGCCAAGGAAAACGATGGGCTCGTACCCAGTGCTGAAGTCCGGGCCAACCCCGCCGGGCTCCGGGCGGCCACCGCCCTGCTCACGCTGTCCCTGAGGGGCATAGGCGTCCGCTCGTCGGTGTTGCGCTTTCCCCCGACAGTCCACGGCGACGGCGACCACGGGTTCGTGGCCACGCTGGTCGGCATCGCCCGCCAGCGGGGCGTGGCCGGCTACGTGGGCGACGGCAGCAACCGCTGGCCGGCGGTGCACCGCTCGGACGCCGCCCGCCTGGTGCGCCTGGCTGTTGAGGCGGCCCCCGCGGGCTCGGTCTTGCACGCGATCGGCGACGAGGGCGTCCCCTTCCGCGAGATCGCCGAGTCGATGGGCCGTCACCTCGGCATCCCCAGAGCGTCGGTGACCCCCGCGGATGCTGTCGAGCACTTTGCTTTCCTGGGCCACTTCGTCGGCCTGGACAGCCCCGCCACCGCCACCGTTACCCGGGAACTGCTCGCATGGGAGCCGACCGGGCCCAGCCTGCTCGAGGACCTCGCGCAGGACCACTATTACCGCGGCAGCACCAAATGAGAGAGGACGTTCGCCGGGCGTTGGCCATCGATGCCTCCTCGACGCTCGAGGACCGCACGATCGATATCACCACCACGGGCAGGCGTTCTGGCCAGCCGCGGCGGATCGAGATCGTCTTCTACCGGCTGGGCGACGACATCTACCTGAGCGGGATCCCCGGGCCCAAGACCCGCGACTGGTTGGCCAACTTGGCCGCCCACCCGCAGTTCGACTTCCACCTCAAGCACGGCGTCGTCGCCGACCTCCCGGCGACGGCCACGGTCATCGTCGACCCGGCGGAGCGCCGGCGCGTCCTGGCCGTCTTCGTCGAGGAGTTCAACCGCCGGCGCGGCTCTGACAGCCCGTGGCCGACGGCCGTCCTCGATGAGTGGGTGGAGCGCAGCCCGCTGGCCAAGGTCACCTTCGTGGGCACCGATTGACAGGGGGCGCAGGAGTTCCAGCACTTTCGACCCGTCCCACAGGGGCCGGCTCGGCGCAGGGCGACCAGGTACATGCCGCGGATCATATGGCACCAGTCATATGGCAGCGGCAATCATTAACCGGGCCGAAACATTTGCCCCTGTTACGGGATCCGCCCAGGCCTTAGTGTCGGACTGATCACTGCTTTGGCCTTGGTCTGATGGGACAACTCTGTATGGATTTCGTCATTGCCCGCGACGATCCTCGAGCCGAAGACGTCCGGGCTCTCCTGGACAGCCACTTGACGTTCTCCGACCAGGTGACCCCACCCGGGCACGTGCACGCCCTGGACTTGGAAGGCCTGTTGGACCCGGCTGTCACATTCTTCAGCGCACGCCGGGACGGCGTCCTGCTCGGTGTGGGAGCCCTAAAGCGGCTGGGCCCGTCCCATGCCGAACTGAAGTCGATGCACACCAGTGAGGACGCCCGGCGCCAAGGGGTGGGGGAGGCCATGGTCGGTCATATCCTTGCCTTTGCGGCCGCCTCGCACTATCGGCGCGTCAGTCTAGAGACGTTGACGACCAGCGCCTTCGGGCCGGCTCGGTCCTTGTACAAGAAAGCCGGCTTCGTGCGGTGCGAGCCTTTCGGCGAGTACACCGCCAACCCGTACAGCACCTTCATGACCATCGACCTCGGGCCGAAGGACGACGACTAACGCCGCTCCGCTCTGATAGTGGGTCGGCGCGGGAACACCCGTCTGATGACGGTTGTTCTTCATCATGCCGGCCGTGACAGACAAGAGCGGCCACTGTCCGTGAGACTTGGCCAGCCGACGCATGAGAAAGGTGCACACCAATGACCGTGACCACTGAGAAGGCCATCCTCGCCGGAGGGTGTTTCTGGGGGATGCAGGACCTCATCCGCAAGCGGCCCGGCGTCATCTCGACCAGGGTGGGCTACACCGGCGGGGACGTCCCCGACGCGACTTACCGCAACCACGGCAGCCATGCCGAGGCGATCGAGATGATCTTCGACCCCGCCCAGCTCTCCTACCGGGATCTTCTCGAGTTCTTCTTCCAGATCCACGACCCGACGACGAAGAACCGTCAGGGTAACGACGTAGGCGCGAGTTATCGCTCGGCCATCTTCTACACCAGCGAAGCGCAAAAGCTGACGGCGCAAGACACCATCGCCGACGTCAACGCCTCCGGGCTGTGGCCCGGCAAGGTCGTCACCGAGGTGGCGCCGGCCGGGCCCTTCTGGGAGGCCGAGCCCGAGCACCAGGACTACCTCGAGCGTTACCCCAACGGCTACACCTGCCATTTCCCGCGCCCGGGCTGGAAGCTGCCCCACCGCGCCGAAAGTCTCGCCTAGTAGCGAACCGGAACGCTCCCGGACCGACTAGGAGTGGGGTACGCGGACGGGCCCCGTCCGCCAGAGACCCGGGAGGGGTTTATGGGACATGAAACTGAAGAACTGCCCCGCTCCAGCTGGGAAAGCGCGCTCCAGTCGCTCAGCCAGGAGCACGACGGCGATCTCGTCACCATCGAGACGCCGGCGCTCGACCTCGGTGACCAGCTCGAGGCGGAGAGGCTCCCCCTCGCTTACTTGGAGTACGACCGTCACGACGACGCCGTGAGCGCCGCTGTCGGCGGTCGCGACGGCAGGTACCCGGTCGTCCTGCGCCATGTGATCGAGCACCCGTCGAAAGTCTTCGTCGCCACCACCGGCCCAAACGAGACGCTGGCGCTGGAGGTCGTCGCGGCCGACGGCGTAAAGACGGTCATCACACTTCACCGACGGGCGGCACTGCCGGCATAGGGAGGCTGGCCGCCGGGGGCGACTGCCCGGCATACTTCGAGAATGTCTTTTGCGAGGGAACTGGCCGAGCGGTCCCACACCGGGTGGCTGGCGACGCACCCCTTCGAAGCCACCAACCGGGGCATCCCCGGTTACGATGACCTGGCCCCGGACGCCAGCGAGGCCGGCGACGCGGAGCGGCGGGCCGCCCTGGAGGGCGTCTTGGCCGAGGCGGGGCGGTCCCGGCCGGCCGATCTGGGCGAAGCCGACGAGGTGACGCTCGGCTGCCTCACAGGCTTGGCCGAGGTGGAGTTGGCCGAACTCGCCTCGGCCGCCGTCGAGCACACCGTCACGGCCATGCCGTTCCAGGGGCCCGCCGCCCTCTTGGCTGTTGCCGCCCGGACCGTCCTACCGGACGCGCAGGCGGCCCGCGACTACGTGACCCGGCTGCGCCGTAGCGGTCTATGGGTCGACCAGCAGACCGAGCGGCTGCGCACGGGCCAAGCCAAGGGCCGGTTACCGGTGGCGCCGCTGGTGGCGGGGGCCATCGCCTGGGCCGAGGGCGTGCTCGCCCCGCCCGTTCCCGAGGCCTTGACGGCGCCGCGGCCGCCGACGGGCTGGGGCGGGGAGGCGAGCTGGCGTGAGGAACGTGACGCCGTAGCCACTGATGTGGTCAAGCCCGCCCTGCAGCGCTGGGTCGAGCTGTTGCGCCAGCTGCTGCCCCTGGCGCGACCAGCCGATCGGCCGGGCCTCACCTACCTGCCCGGAGGGGACGCCGATTACGAGAGGGCGGTGCGGTCGCACACGACGATGGCCGTGACGGCCGACCAACTTCACCAGACGGGCCGGGACGAGATGGACCGGCTTGAGCAGCGGGCTGTGGACCTGGGCGCACGACTGGGGCTGGAAGGCCTGGAGGCGGTGAACGGTGCCGTGCGGGCCTCGGCGGGCGCCACACCGGCGGAAGAGGCGGTGCAGGCGGCCAGGCGGGCCGTGCGCCGGGCCGAGGACCGGGCGGCCGAAGTGTTCCCCGAGCCGCTGCCGGGCCCGTGCGCCGTGGAGCCAATGCCGCCGGTGGTCGCCATCAGTGGTGCGGCGCCCCACTACACGCCGCCGCGCCTCGATGGTGCCCGGCCGGGCACCTACTGGTTCAATACCCTGGTGCCGACGGCAGGAACGGGTTGGGACCTCGAGAGCGTCGCCTTTCACGAGGCCGTGCCCGGTCATCATCTCCAGCTGTCGCGGATCCAGCTTCTCTCCGACATCCCCGCCATGCAGCGCCAGCGTTCCATAACCGTCTTCTCCGAAGGTTGGGGCCTATATGCCGAGCAACTGGCCGAGGAGATGGGCCTCTACACCGGTACTGAGAGCCTGCTCGGTTCTACGACGGCGGCGCTCATGCGTGCCGCCAGGTTGGTGGTCGACACCGGGCTGCACGCCCGCGGCTGGAGCCGCCAAGAGGCCCTCGAGTTTTTCGTCGCCCATGTCCCCATGCCGCCCCGGTTCCTGGCCGCCGAGATCGACCGTTACATCATGTGGCCGGGCCAGGCTTTGGCCTACCTGACGGGCAAGCTCGAGATCCTCCGGGCCCGTGACGAGGCACAGCGCCGCCTCGGCCCGGCCTTCGCCCTGCCCGAGTTCCACGCCGCCCTGCTCGACAGCGGGTCGCTTCCCATTCCCGTCCTCCACCAGCACATCGACCGTTGGAGCGGACCAGCCTGACCTAGTGCTTTGACCAGGCGACCGGGGCTCCAGTACGGTACTGGCATCGCGCGCCGTCCTTTGGAGCGCTCCACGGTGCGCTTTGGGTCCAGAGTGCTCGAGCGAGGTATCAGAGGCAACCATGACTCGGTTGGCAACAAACAAGAGGGCCCTGCCGGCGCGGGTCGTGGCCGGCGGCGCGGCAGTGGCCTTGTTCGTCCCGTTAGCGCTGGGCAGCGTGGCCTTCGCCAGCACAAACAGCAAGCCGCCCAACGTCACCGTGATTTTGGGCACGACGGACAGGATCGTTTCGGCCGACCCGGCCGGGTCGTACGACCTCCCGTCGTGGACGATCATCTGGAACGTTTACCAGAACTTGCTCAAGTACCCCCCCGGCAGCACGACAGAGGTGCCGGACGCGGCCACATGCAACTGGAAAGGCAGTGGCGCCACCGTTTACGTCTGCAACGTCCACCCGGGCCAGTATTTTTCCAACGGTGACCCCCTCACCGCTCAGGACGTCGTGTACTCGTTCCAGCGCATAAACAAGATCAACGACCCCAACGGCCCCTCAAGCCTCATTGCCCCCATGAAAACCGTAGCGGCTTCGGGGAACACGGTCACCTTCGACTTGAAGTACGCCGACGCGGCGTGGCCGGACGTGCTCGCCACCGGGGCGGGCGCCATCGTCGACGCAAAAGTCTTCCCCTTCGACAAACTCCAGCCGGACGCCAAGATCGTCGGCTCCGGGCCGTACGAACTGTCGTCCTACACGCCGAACGAGCTGGCGGTGCTAACCCCCAACCCGCACTATGGCGGCAATGACGTCCTGCACAACAACAGGTTCATCATCCGCTATGAAGAGAGCGGTTCGACTCTCGTCTCCGACGTCCAGCAAGGCCAGGTCGACATTGCCTATCGCGACCTCACGCCTACCGAGGTCGTTGCCCTCAAGGGCTCCAGCGGGGTCACCATCGTGCAAGGCAAAGGGATCGAGATCCGCTACATCGCCTTCAACCTCAAGGTGATGCCGGGCTCGACCCCGGCGCAGAAGCTGGCCATCCGCGAGGCGGTCTCCTATCTGGTCAACCGTCAGGACATCGCCACCAACGTCTACCACGGCACGGTTTCGCCGTTGTACTCGGTCATCCCCAATGCCCTGCCCGGCCACATCAATTCGTTCGCCGAGGTATATGGGGCAAGTCCCAGCGTGGTCAAGGCAAAGCAGGTTTTGGCCGCGGCGGGCCTGAAGACGCCGGTCAAGTTCGCGCTGTGGTACAACACCAACCACTACGCGGACACGGATATCGCCACCGAACTGCAACGTCAGCTCAATGGCTCGGGCTTGTTCCAGGTGTCGTTGCAGTCTTCGGAGTGGACGACCTATATCCAGGCCGTCACCACCAACGAGTACGGCGTCTCCTTGATGGGCTGGTTCCCCGACTATCCCGATGCCGACGACTACACCGGGCCCTTCTACGGGTGCACCAACTTCCTTAACGACCATTACTGCAATACTTTGGTGACGAAGGAGATCACGGCCGAGGAGGGCTCGACGGTGCAGTCTGTCCGCAATGTGGCATTCAGTGCACTAGAGATCCAAACCGCCAAGGACGCGCCCCTCATACCTTTATGGCAGGGTGGCCAGGTGGCTGCTTACCACGGCGACGTAACGGGTCTTCAGCAGACTCTTGACGCGTCGTACACGTTCCGCATGTGGCTGGTCAGCAAGGGCTGAGCCACACTCGGACAACAAGTGCTAAGCGCCTGAGTGTGAAGAACCTGACGGGCCAGGCGCACCGGTTGGGCGGGCCCTGGCCCGCCCAACCGGGCAGGCGGGACGCTTGTTGGCCCCGGTGGGGAGAAATTTAGGATGGCATCGAAATCGGGATCACTGCGCCGCTACCTGGTGACGCGTCTTCTGCTGGTGGTCCCAATGGTCTTCATCCTTCTGACCCTGGTCTTCGTGCTCATGCGCGTGGCGCCCGGCAACCCTATCCTGGCCGCGCTCGGAGGCCACCTCACCCAGGCTCAGCTGGCGGTCCGAGAGCGCGCCGGCGGCTACGACAGGCCGCTGATCGTCCAGTACGGCGACTATCTCGGGCAGGTCTTGACCGGGCACTTCGGCACGACGCTGACCGACCAGCGACCGGTGACACAGGTCATCGCCCAAAACGGGGCGGCCACGCTCGAGCTCACGGTGTCCGCCATGATGGTGGCAATCGCCGTGGGCATCCCCCTCGGCATGTTGGCGGGCCGTATGCGCGACACCTGGGTCGACGCCATAGCCCGGATTTTCGGGATCTTCATCTACGCCATACCCGTCTTCTTCCTGGGCCTGCTGGCCCAGCTCCTCTTCGGGCACATCCTCAATTGGCTCCCCACCTCGAGCCAGGCCAGCGTGCTCGTCCAGGCCGAGCTCCAGCCCCATACCAACATCCTCATCATCGACGCCATTATCGACGGGCAGTGGGGCGACATCCCCGACCTGCTGGCCCACCTGGCCCTCCCTGCGCTCTGCCTCGGCCTCGTGATCTCCGGCGTGGTGGTGCGCCTTGTGCGGGTCAACGTCATCCAGACCATGAAAGGTGACTACATCGAAGCGGCGAGGGCCCGGGGGTTGCGTGAACGGGACGTAGTGGTCCACCACGCGTTCAAGAACGCCCTCGTCCCCATCGTTACCGTGACCGGGCTCCAGGCCGCGCTCCTGCTCTCCGGAGCGGTGCTCACCGAGGAGACCTTCAACTGGCCCGGCATTGGCAACGAGCTGATCTACTACTTGGAAAACCGCGATTACATCGCCGTCCAGGGCATTATCACCGTCTTCGCTCTCGCCGTGGTGGCTATCAGCCTTCTCATCGACCTCGTCAACGCCTGGGTCGACCCGAGGGTGAGGTACTGATGCCGGGGTCGAGGTCTTCGTGACGGTCGCTGAAACGCTGGCGGAGGGTGATGCCGCTCCCGAGGTCCTGGGCCCGGCAGGACCGGTAGCCGGGAAGCCGGCGCCGGGTGGCCGGCGCGGCCTAGCTCTACTGCTCGCGGCGCGAGGGCTCCCACGCTGGCTTTTGTGGACGGGCCTCGCCCTCACGCTGTTGTTCGTGGTGCTCGCCATCTTCGCCGAGTGGATCGCCCCCTACGGGTTCAACCAGTACATGGCTCATGGTGTCCGTTTCCCCCAGCAAGGCGCCCCCTCGGCGCTCCACTGGTTCGGCACCACGGTCGACTCCGAAGACGTCCTGTCCAGGGTCGTCTACGGGGCGCGGACCTCGATCGAGGTGGTCCTGCTGGCGGTATGTTTCTCCATCATCGTCGGCGTGCCCCTCGGCCTCGTGTCGGGGTATTTCGGGGGCTGGCTGGACCGCCTCCTGGTGCTGGTCAACGATTCCATCTTCGCCTTCCCCTACCTTTTGCTCGCTATAGTGATCGCCTTTTTGCTCCAGGGCTCGGTCGGCGGGGGAGTGATCACAGCTGCCATCGCCATCACCGTCGTGTACATCCCGCAGTACTTCCGGGTGGTCCGTAACACGGTGCTCTCCGTGCGGGAGGAACCTTATGTGGAGGCGGGTAAGGCCCTCGGGGCACGGCCGCGCACGGTTATACGCCGCTACGTCTTCGCCAACGTCATCCAGTCGGTCCCCGTGGTCGCCTCCCTCAACGCCGCGGACGCCATCCTCACCTTGGCCAGCCTCTCGTTCCTCGGCATCGGCATGGACCCGTCCGTGGCCGCCGAGTGGGGCTACGACGTGTCCCGGGGGATCGCTGACGCCCAGGCCGGCTACTGGTGGACCGGTATGTTCCCCGGGCTGGCCATCATCCTCCTGGTCATGGGACTGACCCTGGTCGGGGAGGGCCTGAACGACACTCTTAACCCCCTTCTCCGCCGTCCCGGCTACCGCCGCGTGGTCCTTCCCCCTGTCGAGAGCGCCACCGCAGCCGCGGCGCTGGGTAATGGCGTAGCGGGGCCGCCGGCCGTGGCGGCGACGGAGACGGGCGAGCCGGTGATCGCTGTCTCGGGGCTGCGTGTCTGGTACGGCAGCGATCGTGGCCCCGTAAAGGCGGTGGACGGCGTGAGCTTCGAGGTCGCCCCCGGCGAGATGCTGGGGCTCGTCGGCGAGTCCGGTTGCGGCAAGACCAGCCTTGGTCGCGGGCTGCTCGGGCTCCTCCCCGAAGCCGCCAGCTGTGACGGCGAGATCCGTTTCGGCGGGCGCAACCTGCTGGCTGCGTCAGCGGCGGAGATGCGTGCCATGCGCGGCCCCGCCCTGGGCCTCGTGTTCCAGGAGCCGATGACCAGGCTCGACCCGCTCATGCGGATATCGGAGCATTTTGCCGAAGCGCTGCACACCCATGAGCCCGAGCTGTCCAAGGACGAGATCAGGGAGCGCTCCCTCGAGGCTCTGGGCTCGGTGGGGATCCCGCCCACCCGCTTCGACAACTACCCTCACGAGTTTTCCGGTGGGATGCGCCAGCGGATAATGATCGCCCTCACCCTGGCCCTGCGGCCCCGCTTCGTCGTTGCCGACGAGCCGACAACCGCCCTCGACGTGCTCGTCGAGGCCCAGATCCTGGCGCTGCTTTCGGAACTGAAGACGCGCACCAGGGCCGGCTTCCTGCTCATCACCCACAACCTCGGCATCGTGGCCGAGGCCTGCGAGCGGGTGGCGGTCATGTACGCCGGCCGCATCGTCGAACAAGGCCTGGTACCTGAGGTGTTCGCCCGGCCTCAGCACCCCTACACCGAGGCCCTCCTGGCCTCGACCATCTCGCTGTCGACCGAGTCCCTGCGGTTTATCCCCGGCTCGCCGCCGGACCTGGTCGACCCCCCGACGGGGTGCCGGTTCCATCCGCGCTGCCCTCTCGCCATGGAGGTGTGCCGGGCGCAGCTCCCCGCGAGAGTGGTGAGCGGCACCGGCCATGTGGTGGAGTGCTGGGCGCAGTGCCCGCCCGAGAGCATCCCGCCCGGTGGCGACGCCCGGCTGTCGACAAAGGAGATAGCCGTTGCTGACGAGGCCTGAAAGCGCGGAGGCCCGGTCGGCGGCGGGTGAGGCGACCGCACCAGCGCTGCTCGAGGTGCGCGACGTCGAGGTCCATTTCGCCCTGCGAGGGGGTTTCCTCCAGCGCATGCTCGGGCGCGACACCGGCTCGGTGAAGGCGGTCGACGGCGTGAGCTTCTCGTTGCGCCGGGGAGAGGTGCTGGGCCTCGTCGGGGAGTCAGGGAGCGGCAAGACCACGCTGGGCAAGGCGGTGCTGTCCCTGGTCCGCCCCACGGCCGGATCTGTGCTGCTGGACGGCCAGGTCATCTCGACCCTCCCTGAGCACCTGGTACGCCCGCTGCGACGGCGCATGCAGCCGGTGTTCCAGGACCCTCACGCCTCGCTAAACCCGACCATGACCCTGGAAGAAGCGATAGGCCACCCGTTGCAGATCCACCATGTGGGGTCGACCCCCGACCAGCGCCGCGCGCTGGTGGCCGAGGCCCTGGAGCGGGTGGGGCTCGTGCCGGTTGGACGCTTCATGTCGAAGTACCCAGGTGAGCTCTCCGGTGGTCAGCGCCAGCGCGCCTCGATCGCCCGCGCCATAATCCTGGGGCCGGATCTGGTGGTGGCGGACGAGCCCGTGTCCATGCTCGACATGAGCGTGCGGGCGAAGGTGCTCCAGCTCATGGTGGACCTCAAGCAGGAGCTCGGCCTCACTTACCTGTACGTGACCCACGACCTGGCCACGGCGCGATTTTTCTGTGACCGCGTCGCCATCATGTACCTCGGCCGCATCGTGGAGATCGGCGCCACGGACGAGCTTTACCGCAACCCCCGTCATCCCTACACCCGCGCCCTGCTCGAGGCCATCCCCGAGCCGGACCCGGAGCACCGCATCCCGCGCCGCCTGCCTCGAGGAGAGGTCCCCGACGCCACGGTGCCACCGCTCGGGTGCTCGTTCCATCCCCGCTGCCTCGAGGCTTTTGGACCGTGCGGGTGGGAAAGCCGCGACCTGCGCAACCTGCTGGAGATGCGTTGGGCGGCGCTCGGGCCCGACGAGTTCCGCAAGGAGCGCAACGTCCTCGGGGACCTCTCCGGATTGTCGGTACCGTCGCTCGACGTGGACGTCCCCGCCGCTCCCGGCCACTCCGGCAGGGACGTCGCCACCCTCCTCGATCGGCACCGCAAGTCCGATCCCGACGAGCCCCTATGGAGAGGCGTGGCCCAGATGGAGCCCGGGCCGACGGGGGTACGGGTACGTTTCCGGGACCACGTCGAGCCGGTCCTCACTGATGAGGGGGCCCCCGGCTCGGCCCGGGTCGCCTGCCACCTTTACGACCGCGACCTCGCCGAGCCGTCGTGACCGAGCTGTAATAGCCGAGCTGTAGTAACCGAGCTGTAGTAACCGAGCTGAGGGAGGCCAGCCCAATGTCGCGTTCCGGCGTCCTTGTCGATGTCGAGGAGCTTCAAGCCCTGCGCCGGTCGAGCACACCGCTCCGGCTGCTGGACGTCCGGTGGCGCCTCGGCGGCCCGAGCGGTCATGAGCAGTTCCTGGCCGGTCACATCCCGGGCGCCATTTTCGTAGACCTCGACCGGGAACTCGCCGGCGAGGCCTCGCCCCGCGCCGGTAGGCACCCCCTGCCGTCCGTCGACCGGCTCCAGGCCGTGGCCCGGCGGTGGGGGCTACGACAGGGCGAGACCGTTGTCGCCTACGACGACGGCGGTTCCATGTCGGCCGCCCGGGCCTGGTGGCTGTTGCGCTGGGGGGGCGTGGAGAGCGTGTTTTTGCTCGACGGCGGGCTCAGCGCATGGCGCGCCGCCGGCGGACAACTCGCTACCGGGCCCGGGCTGGCCGAGCCTGGCGACGTTGAGCTCTCGCCCGGCCACATGCCCACGGTGCTGATCGACGCCGTGGCCGAAGTGCCAAAAAGCGGTCTGCTGCTGGACGCCCGGGCGGCCGAGCGGTTCCGGGGCGAAGCCGAGCCTGTCGACCCCAAGGCCGGCCACATCCCGGGAGCCGTCAGCGCGCCGACGACCGAGAACCTGACTGTCGACGGGCGGTTCCGCCCTGACCGCGATCTTGAGGACCGCTTCGCGCGCCTCGGGGCGGGGGGCGATGTTGCCATCGCCGTTTACTGCGGCTCGGGCGTCACCGCCGCGCACGAGATCGCCGCCCTGGCTGTCGCCGGTCTCCAGGCCGCCCTTTACCCGGGCTCGTGGTCCCAGTGGAGCAACCACGAGGACCGCCCCGTGGCGACCGGCCCTGGCTAGCGGGCCGCACCGGTGAAAAGCACCGCCACCTTCTCGTCGGGCCCCACCACGCCCTCCGAACGCAGGGCGAGCAGCCCGGCCAGCCCAGCCGTGCCGGTGGCGTCAACGGAGAACCCGGCGTCGGTGCCCAGGTGCTGAGCCTCGGCGAGGAGGTCCTCGGAGACGACCGTGGGCCTCCCCCCGCTGCGGAGCATGCCGCCGACGACCGCCAGCCAGTCGTAGGTCTCGTCGTCGAGGATCCCGGTGGCAATGCTCTTGGGCTCGCTCTCCCACGGCCACATGTAGCCGGACCGGTGGGAAGCGGCCCGGTGCAGGGCACGGTCGATGTCCGCCGGGCGGGGCGTGGCGGGAAGGGAGCCCTCGACCAACCGGTAGGCCCTCTCCAGCGGGTGCGCACCGAGCGTCTGGACGGTGTGGAGCCGGGGACGACGGGCGCCTGTCCCCAATTGCGCGGCCTCGTCGAAGGCTTGCCCACAAGCACTGGCCAGGGCGCCGCCGCCGACCTGGACGACGAGGTGGTCCAGGTGCTCCTCGCCTTCTAGTAGGTCCGAGACTATTTCGTAACCCAGCGTTTCGCCGCCCTCTATGGCCAGGCCGTTTTCGTTGCCCTGGCAGGTAAAGGGCAGGGCGCCCTTACCGATCTCCTCACGCAGGCTTACGTAGGCGGGGTCGCCGGCCACCCCCGGACGGCGCTCGCACACCACCACGTCGGCGCCCAGAGCGTCGAGGCGGCCGACGATGCCCGAGGGGGCCCCCTCGGGCACGAAAACCCGCAGGTGCCAGCCGCCGGCCGCCGCCACGACGGCTGCGGCCAGGGCGGCGTTCCCGCAACTGGCTATGGCCAGGGACGGTCTGCCCTGCCGCCCGGCCAGCCCGAGGCTCTGCGCCACCTCGAGGTGCAAGAGCACCCCCATGAGGTGGCGGCCCTTGTGCGAGCCGGCGACATTGCCGGTCTCGTCCTTGACCCATACCCCGCCGCCGTCCCCGAAGCCCAGGTTCTTGGACAGGTGGTCGTTGCGCCCGAAGGGCGTAGTCGCAAAACCGTGGCCCGCCACCGCGGCGACGGCGCTGTCGCACCTGTCGACCAGGGCCACGAACTCGCCGTCGGTCATCCCGCCCGATACGGCGCGGTGGTAGCAGTGCAGGAGGCTGCGGTACCTGACGAACGGCTCCGTCAGGGCCGTATGCTCCCGCGGGAAGCTGACCCGGGACGCGTCGATGGCCCGGACGAGGACATGGTCGATGTCGCCCTCAGCGGCAAAGGGACAACGAAAAGGGTAGGGTTCGTCGGCACCGGGCGAGGACCCGCACCCCGAGCAGACCAGCCGACTGGCCGGGGCTGTCACCCGACGCTCACGCCGCTGGCGGCGTTGAGCTCCCTTATCATTTCGTCCCATTGCGGGATCTTGTCCCGCAAGGCGGACCAGAAGGAAGCGTCCCTTCGGGCCACGAAGTCCTCCACCGAGACGCCCTGTTGCTCCACCCAGGTGAAATAACCCAGGTTGAATATCCGCTCGCGGTCGCGTTTGGTGGTCTCGAGAAGGTGGTCGGTGCCCGCCCCGAGCATCCACCGCCCGAACGCCTCGCCCGCGGCGACCCCGTCGAAGCCGTCGGGGAAGTCACGGGCGAGGATCTTGGCCCGCTCGCTCCCGTACATCGCCGCTCCGTCGGTCGCCACTGTGACCACGGCGTCACCCGGTCCAAGGTCGAGGTACTTGGCCGTCTTCACGGCGGCGACGATATTGCAGATGCTCGACAACCCGAACGAGCCCAACGCCGCCAGTGTCTCGGGGGGGACGCCCCGGCGGTCGGCCAGATAGGACAGGCCCTCGGCGGAGGAGAAGAGCACGGCCAGGTGGTCCGTGGCCCGGTCGCTAACGGCCGTGACGACGTCGGTGTTGTGAACGTTGTGGATGAGCGGGACGTGCTTATCGCCTATGCCCTGGATGTTGTGCTCGCCGAAGCCGTTGTAGAGCATCGTCGGGCACT
>CAYZVQ010000107.1:0-14564 GCA_964481925.1 uncultured Acidimicrobiaceae bacterium | reverse complement strand
GGCTGGTGGGACGAGATGTTCGACGGCAAGAACGGCTGGCAGATCGCCTCGGCCGAGACGTACACCGACCTGCAGCGGCGCGATGAGGTCGAGGCCAACAGCCTCTTCGAAATCTTGGAGCGCCAGGTCGTTCCGCTCTATTACGACCGCGGCGGGGACCGCTTCCCCCGCCAATGGGTGGCTCGTATCAAGGACTCGCTCAGTTCTCTCGGGCCCCGCGTCCAAGCGTCGCGAATGGTGCGGGACTACACCAGGCAAATGTACGAGCCCATGGCCAAGCGGGCCGACGTCCTCACCGCCAACAACTTCGCCCGGGCCAAGGCCCTGGCGGCGTGGAAGGCCAACCTGGTCGGGGTGTGGGACAAGGTTGCGGTCGTCTCCGTCGATGTCGACTCGGCGGCGCTCGTGACCGACCTGGGCGCCACCAGGCAGGCCACTGCCGAGGTTTCCCTGGGCGACCTGAAGCCGACAGAGGTGGCTGTCGAACTGCTCCACGGCCCGGTGCGGGGCCCCGACGAGATCGAGGACTGGCAGACCGTCCCCATGGAGATGGAAGGGCCCGGGACCAACCCCGGCGCCACCCTGTGGCGGGGCAGCTTCGTATGCGACGTCGCCGGACGCCACGGGTTCACCGTCCGTGTCGTGCCCGCCCACCCCGATCTCCCCGTACCCCTGGAGATGGGCTGCGTGGCCTGGGCCGGCTCCTGAACCGCCCCGAGGGCGGCTAACACCTCCCGGCCTGACCGGCCTATCACCCTTGCCCGGCCCTGGCCGGTCTTCCTGCGGTCGTGGCTGCACGTACTCCCGCCGCCTCCGCTCTTCTCCGCGAATGAACAACACCGGGTAGAGATCGGCCCGTTCGACGTCTTCCCCGCACCTAAGCGGCGCGGCCAGCCCCTAGTCTCGGTTGGGTGCAGGAACATGTCGACGTCGAGCGGCTCATCGACCTGGCCCGCGCCCTTATCGCGGTGGGCACCCCCAACCCGCCGGGCAACGAGGCGGCCGTCGCGGCTGTCCTGCGGGGCGCCCTAGCCCCGTGGAAGCCGTCCTGGACGGAGGTCGAGCCCGCCCCGGGGCGGCTGTCGCTCGTAGCCCGGCTGCCCGACGGGGGGGACCGCGGGGCCCGTCCTACCCTGATCGTCAACGGCCATACCGACGTGGTGCCGGCCGTGCCTGAGCGCTGGTCCTCTGACCCGTTCCGGCCCTCGGTGGTCGACGGTCGGCTCTACGGGCGGGGCAGCGCCGACATGAAAGGGGGGCTGGCGGCGGCCATTTGCGCGCTGGCCACCCTCAAGGCCGCGGGCCATGAGCCGGCCTGCGACATCGTGTTCCAGTTCGTGGCCGACGAGGAGCGGGGCGGGGCGCTCGGCACCCGCGTCCTGCTTGAGTCAGGGCTCATCCAGGGCGACGCCTGCCTGGTCCCCGAACCCACCTCTCTCGCCGTCTGCGTCGCCGAGCGGGGGCTCTTGCAGGGGGAGATCCTCATCAAGGGGCGGCCGGCGCACGGCAGCCGGCCCCGGGAAGGCGTCTCTGCCGTCGAGATCGGTGCTCAGATCGCTCTCGCCCTGCACGCGGCCGATTTCGGCGGCCCGGACCATCCTCTCCTGGGCCAGCCGACGGCCAATGTCGGCACCTTTCAGGGTGGCAGTGCCTTCAACGTCGTCGCCGAGCAAGCCCGCCTCGGTTTTGACCGCCGGCTACTTCCCGGGATAAGCCTCGACGAGGCCGTCGACGGGTTGCGCCAACGCATTGACAGTGCCGGATTGGGCGCGGGCCAGTACGACATCGTGGTCCATGATTACGGCGAGGGCAGCGAGATGAGCGCCGACCACCCCTTCGCGGCGCTGGTCAGGCAGTGCGTAACCGGCGTGACCGGCCGGCCCACGCCCACCATCGGGATGTCGTTCACCACTGACGCCCGGTTCGTCCGCAACCAGGGCGGTATCCCCGCCGTGGTCTGCGGCCCGGGCGACATAGCTCAGGCCCACGGGATTGACGAATGGGCCGCCGTCAGCGAGCTCGTGGAGGCCACCGCCGCCTACGCCAACCTCTACCGCTCCTTCGGCGCCGGGCCCGCTCAGCCTTCGGGTTAGGCCTTCGACATCCTCGTCAGGGCGCCGAGCTGGTCAGAGGTTGCCCCGCCAACCAGGTCGCCACAGCCTCGGCCGCCTCGCCGTCACGGCGACGGAGCCCATGGTCCCCACCCTCCAGCCATCGCACCGTTACCGGCCCGGGAACGGCTGCCAGCGCCGCTTCCAGCTCCGTCGGCGCGGCAAAAGCGTCGGACGTACCCGACACGAACAGGCACGGCAAGTCGAGGGACCCGAAGTGCTCGGTCCGCAGCCGGTCGGGCCGGCCCGGGGGGTGCAAAGGGTAGCTCACCAACACCAACCCGGCGGCCGGCATCCCTGCCGCCACGGCCATTGAGCAGATGCGCCCGCCCATAGACCTCCCGCCCACGAAAATCCGCCCCGGGGCAATCCCGGCCTCGTCGGCCAGAGACCTCGCCTCCTTGACCACGGTGGCTACGAGGACATCCGGCCGGTCCGGGGCGCGCCGGCCGGCCAGCCGGTAAGGAAAATCGATCCGGCTCACTGTCGCGCCGAGGGCGGCGACCGCGTCGTCGATGGCCACCAGCCCTGGTTGGTCCCGGCCGGCAGACGCTCCCGGGGCGAGCAGCAAGCCCCACCGGCTCAAGCGTCAGACCATCTCGTGGAGCATCTCGGCCAACAGGGCCGCCTCTCTCGAAATCTCCTCGTTGCGGGCCTGGTGGTCCAGGGCGGCGACCACGGCGTGGCCCTGGCTCCGGACCCGCCACCAGTACGCGTCGTCCACCCCCACCGGTGTGGGCAGCTCCACCGCTCCCACGGCCTCGAGAAAGCCAGTGCGACGCTCCTCGCTGCCGGGGTCGTTGGCCAAGCGGTCGACAGCCCCGAAAAGTTCCTCGATGGAGCGGTAACGGGCTTCATCATCATCGTCCAGCGCCCCATGGACCTGCTCGAAGAGCCCATCGACCTCAGCCTCGTGCTCTTCGGCGATGGTGAGGTCGGCCCCTTCCCACGAATAGGCGATGCCCGCCCCCTCGAGCAGGACGGACAGCTCGACCCTCTGTTCGGGCAGCCACTCGGCCAGCTCGTAGACAAGCTCCCCAGTATCCTCTTCCTCTTCGTCTTCCTCGACGTCGCCCTCCTCCCCGTCGGTCCCCGCATCGAACGACGCGTCCTCGGACTTGTCGTCGGCGCCGGCGGCCAGGTCCAGCGGCGAGGCAGACGCCGCCGCCATGACAGCTCCCGCCGGCAGGTCAGCAGCTTGCGCCGGCGCGGCAATGTTGTCGACGCCACCGTCCGTGCCGCCGTCCACCTCATCGTCGGGCACCGTCGCGCCAGGCACCGTCGCGCCAGGCACCGTCGCGCCAGGCACTGTCCTGGCGACAAGCGCCGCCTCGCCCATCTCCCCACCCGGGGTGACCGGGGACCGAGGAAGGGCAACCGGCCTTCTCTTTTGCTTGGCCCCGGACTCGAGCCGCTGCCGCGCTCGCTCGATCTCCGCGGCCAGCTCGGCCTCGCCCGCGGCGGGGGCGAGCAGCCGGCACAGGACCTCAGCCTGGTGGCGTATCTCGTCCTCTAGGGCCTCATCGGCCCCAAGGGCCCCGAGCAACCGACGGGTGACGCGTCCCACGGCGGCAAGTTGGTCCTCGTCGAGGTCAGGAAGGGAATCAGCCGCGAAAACGGCGGCCGAAGACTCCCCCAGGGCCACGTCAGCCTGCATGTCCGTGGGGTCCTCACGCAACACCTTTGCCGCGTCGTAAAGGTCTCGGGCGACATTCTCGCCCGTGGTTGCGGCCCCCCGGTCCAGTCCCTCGTCGTCCTCGTCCTCGTCGTCATCGGCCAACGCACCCGTGACCTGGGCCACGATCCTGTCGACCCTGGCTTCGTCGGCAGCCAGGATGACGAGCTCTTCCTCTTCGAAGCGATGACGGATCCCGGCAGAGATGAGCACCTGGATGAGGCGGCCCCGGGTTTCGTCGTCCCACAAGTCGAGCCGGTAGCCGACTTCGTCGTCCTCGGGCCCGGACTCGAGCTCGGGCAACGGCGAGGGTACCAACCTCTCGCTGCAGCTGTGACAGCGGCCCCGGCTATTGACCTCGTACCCGCACCTGGCGCAGAACCAGACCTTCTTGCTCACGCCGCTCCCGCCTTCGCTCTCTTGGGCAGTACGGGAGCATCGCGGCCCGAACCCGCGCCAGCGGAGCCCTGCGGGGCACCCCGCCCGGTAGCCTTCATCTCTTCGTGGTACTCCTCTTCGACGTTGACCGACCATACGTCATGAGACGCTCCCATGAGGTTCTCGACCGTCAGCATGGCCGTGTACATGGAGTGGTCCTGGTTGTTGTAGCGGTGCATCCCATTGCGTCCAACAGGATAAACATTGGCCACGTTGGCAGCCAACCAAGAGCGCAAAGTCTCGACGTTCCGTTTGTAGTCCGCGTCGTAGTAGGGGTACGCCTTGGGCATGCGCACCACGTAACCGGCCTCGACGGTGGCCGGGTCCACCAGCCCGAGGGCACCGATCTCGCGCTTGCCCATCTCGACGAGGTCGTCGTCCGCCATCGACCAGAGGTCGTCGCCTTCAAAAACGAAGTACTCGAGGCCCAGGCAGGTGCGGCCGTCTTTCACCATGTAGGGGGACCAGCGGCCGAAGTTCTGGATCCGGCCCATGCGCACCGTGGGATCGTGCACGTAGACCCAGTTGTCGGGAAAGCTCGCCATCTCGGGCACCACCAATGCCACCGTCATGTGGTCCCGGTAATTGAGGTCGTCGGCGGCGGCCAGGATCTCCGGGGGAGCCGGAGGGTCCAGCGCCCTCACCAGCGCCGAAAGCGGCATGGAAGAGATCACGGCGCTGGCCTGGTGCTCGGTGACCGCCCCGTCGGTCACCGAGCTGACGGTGACCGCACGGCCGCCTTCGTGGTGGACGCGGTTGACCAGGGCCCGCATGTGCACCTTCGAGCCGGCCGCTTCGACCCTGTCCCGGCAGCGCTCCCACATCATGCCCGGACCGAGGCGGGGGTACTCGAACTGGTCGATTAGGGTGGTGATCTCGCGCTGGCCTTTCTTCGGGAACAAGGCGCTCTTCACGGCGGTGTAGAGGTTGAGGTTCTTGATGCGTTGCGCGGCCCAGTCGGCTTGGAGCTGCGAGCCGGGGTAACCCCACACCTTCTCGGTATAGGTCTTGAAGAAGTGCCGGTAGAGCCTCCACCCGAACCTCGCCGCCACCCAGCCCTCGAAAGTGCCCTGGTCCTTAGGCGGGTGGGCCCGGGCCCATGCGTAGGAGCCGGCGCAGCGCAAGGACTCCACCAGGCCCAGGTTGCGCAGGGCATTGAAGGGCTTGAGCGGGTAGTCGTAGTACTTGCCCCGGTAGTAGATGCGCGACAAGCGGGGCCGGAGCATGAAGTCCTCCCCGGGCAGGATCTCGTGCCAGAACTCCTCGACGACCCTGACCTTGGTGAAGAAGCGGTGCCCCCCGATGTCGAACCGCCAGCCGTCGCGCTCGGTGGTGCGGGATATGCCGCCCACCTCGTCGTCGCCCTCCAGGACGGTGCAGATCTTGCCCCGACGGCCCAGCTCGAAGGCGGCGGTGAGACCGGCCGGTCCCGCTCCGATGATGACGACGTCGTCCGCCTGCCTGCTCGGCGCGTCACCAAGGGCCGCGGACGGCTCAGGTGGGTTCTCGGACTGAAATGACACGGGCAAGGGTTCGCTCCTGCAAGGTTACGGTTCGGGCACCGGTGAACTGCCGGCCGGGCCGACCACCCATTCTGCCTCTTCAGCGGTGTTGCGGGCCAGGTGGCACCGGTTTACTCAGTCGGGTTTCAGCTCGGGAAGCGTACGAGGTTTTCCGGCTCGTAGTAGTTCAAGTTCTGGCTCATCACGGTCTCACCGCCGGGGTGGTACATCTCCAGCCAGTTGGCCAGGTCTCCGCAGCTGGTCCCGAACACCTTGTAGCCGTTGCGCCACACCAGCCACAGCGTGCTCCCGGGGTTGAGCCGGGACACGATCCCCTGGGCAAACACTTGCGGGGAGGTGTTCTGGATGGTGGCGGCGTAGTCGATCCAGTCGATGCGCTGCGGTCCCATCATGCGGGGATAGGTCAGCTCGGTGACGTCGGGCACGGTAAGGAGGTGGTCTACCGCCGGGCCTAATTGGTCCGGGCAGTAGACGATCATGTCGCCCGGCTGGGCCTGGGCGTTGAGGACGGCGGCCACCTGTACAGCCTGGGTGCGGGGCTGGGAGTTCCACAACTGGGCGGAAAAGAGGCCGGCCACACAGGCGACGGCGAGCACGACCGAGGTGACGGCGCGGGAGCTGAACGCCGTCAGGCCCAGTGCGCAGAGCAGCACGAAGAGGGGGAAAACCACACCTATGTAACGGCTGTCGAACGCCGCCCCGGTCACCAGGCCGGCGACCACGGCCATGCCGAGGGCCCCCATGACCAACCACGCCACCAGCGCCGACCGCGGCTGCACCTTCATTTCCAGGACCAGGCTGGTCGACCTCGGGCCGGGCCGCGCCAATAGGGCCAAGCCGACCAGAGCAAAGAGCATGAAGGTGAGGAGCTCGCCCCAACCCCCCACGCCGGCGAAGTAGCCGAACACCAAGAGCAGGTCCTGAGGCCCGGGAGGGCTCGTCCACGGCGTGCCGGTGTGCAGGGCCTGAAAGATGAACACCGGTGACCACGGCAGCCACAGCACGCCGCCTCCCACCATGGCGAGCAGCACCTTGCGGGCCGCCCGGGGGTAGGCACCCGGCGGCACGACGCCCCGGCGGGCCTCGACCACGGCGCGCCACAACGCCCATGAGGCACCGATGCCCACGAGGTAGAGATCCCAGTAGTGGGTGTACATCAACGCCGCCGTGAGGACGAGCACGCAGATCAGGCGGCCCCGGCTCGGGAGCTCCACCGCCCGACGGATGGCGAGGTACCAAAGAAGCGCCTCCAGGGCCATGAGCGAGTACATGCGGGTATCGGTGCCGTAGTAGATCGCCCACGGCGAACTGGCCCCCAGCAGCAGTGCCGCCCACGCCGCCGGCCTCCCGCCCACTCGCTTGCCGGCCGCCCACAGGAAGGGAAGGGTGACGACAGAGCTGATGCCCGACAGCGCCCGCACCGCCACCTCGCCCTGGCCGAAAGCGAGCATCCAGTAGTGGAGCATCAAGTAGTAAAGGGGCGGCGAGCCGTCCTGGACCAGCGCTCCCGGGATCTGTTGGAGAGGCAAGCGGGAGATGTTCACCGACAACGCCTCGTCCAGCCAGAGGCCGTTGGGGGCGATGAACCTGAGCACTACACCGGCCGCCACCACGGCCCCCGCCACCAGCATGCCCAGGCGCGCCAACCCCCGCTCGGGAAGCCGAGGCCGCCACTGGTGCCAACCGGCGCCGGGCCGCGTCTTTCCCGGCGCGAGGACACTGGGAGCGGGCGTAACTGCGGTCGCCACTGTGGACACAGTACAGGGCCCCTGATGTTCGCCCAAAGGGGGTCCCAGCCCCGGCGAGGGCCCCCTTCGCGCCGGCGTCGCCACCGGCGAGTGCAGCCGGCACCGCCAAATGGCTTCAGCCGGCGGGCTCGAAGCGGCTGCCCCAGGCGCAACACGCGGCGAAGAACGCCGCAGGTCCGTGGCCCCGGGCCCGGCCCATGGCCCAGCCCCGGTGGCGCAGGCCGGCCTCCAGAGCGAGCAGCAGGGCACGGCCGGTCCCCTGACGCCGGCTCGCCGCGTCGACCAGCACGGAGACGTGCACCGGGCCGCCGAGGCCCGGCTCGGCCCATGCCACCGCCACGCCCACCACAGCTCCCTCCCGGCGGCCGGTGAGCACAACCTGTCCGGGGCCATCGCT
Source organism: uncultured Acidimicrobiaceae bacterium (assembly GCA_964481925.1). Classification (GTDB taxonomy): domain Bacteria; phylum Actinomycetota; class Acidimicrobiia; order Acidimicrobiales; family Palsa-688; genus Fen-671. Next base: position 6,672 of record CAYZVQ010000107.1, on the reverse strand, counting down.
CTGAACAGCACCAGGCTGGCCTGCCGGCGGCAAGGCTCCCAGTACCCCCGGGGCCTCGTCTTGACGCTCGAGCATGGCCCTGGCGTCCGGGCCTACAAGACGGCCCTCGGTGATCTCGAGTTCGAGCCCGCCCCGTCCTACGACTGCGGCGGGGCCCAGGCAGGCATCGGCGACAGGCAGCCAGCGCCTCTCGGTCTCCTGCAGGAGCACGACGCGGTCGAAGGACACCACCGCCCGGTACTCGCTCAGGGCGGCAGCGGCAGCGACGGCGCGCTCGACCGGTGCTTCGTCGCAAAGAGTGACGTGCGGCCTCCAGGGCCAACGCTCCTCACGCAGCAGAGGGCCGGCCCGGACGGCCCGGTGGAGCCGGGCCAGATCAGCGAGCCCCGGCCCGTTGACGTCCAGGAAAACCACCGGGTTCACCGGTAGGAAGGTGCCGGCCGGTCCGAGGTCGAGCTCGAGCGGGCCGCCCTGGCCGGAGGCGGCTGTGCGCAACACGGCCACAGCCTCGTCCAGCGCGCCGGCACGAACATTGACCGGCGGCACCAGGGTCAGGTGCGGAGCGATGCGCTGTAGCGACCCGTCCCCGAGGGCCCGGCGCAGACCTTGCACTTCGCCCGCGAGAGGGGCGTCCAGGACAAGAGCTACCCCTAACCGGTGGCGGCGGGCCCCGCTGGGCCCGTCCGGGGCAGAAGGGGCACTAGCTAGGCTCAGCGGAGTCGCAGAGGATGATGACGCGGTTGTCGTTGACCTCGACGAAGCCGCCCTCTACGTCAAAGCGAAGCTCGTCGGCACCCCCTTCAGGGTGCACTATACGCAGGGGATGGGGCTCCAGGGCCCCCACGTAGGGCATGTGGTTGGCGAGGAAAGCTATGTCCCCGCCGGCCGTGCGGCACACCACCATGTCGGCTTGCCCCGAGTACAGCATCCCGCTCGGCGTGACCAGCTCCACCTGCGTCGTGGCCAAAGTGGCTCAGGCTCCTTTTTCCAGTTCGCGAGCTTTTGCTTTGGCGCTCTCGGCGCCGCCCACGTTGAGGAACGCCTGCTCGGGCAGGTCGTCGAGATCTCCGTTGACCAGGGCTTCGAAAGAGTCCACGGTCTCGGCGATCGGCGTGTACACGCCTTTAATACCTGTGAAGACCTCGGCCACGAAGAAGGGCTGGGAGAAGAAGCGCTGGATCTTGCGCGCCCGCAGGACCGTTGTACGGTCCTCTTCGGAGAGCTCGTCCATCCCGAGGATGGCGATGATGTCCTGGAGCTCTCGGTTGCGCTGCAACACCTGCTGCACGCGCCGGGCCACCTGGTAGTGGCGCTCTCCCACGACATCCGGGGACAAGATATTGGACGTGGAGGAGAGGGGGTCGACGGCTGGGTAGATGCCGATGGCCGCTATCTCCCGGGAAAGCTCGGTGGTGGCGTCGAGGTGAGTGAAGGTGGTGAACGGCGCCGGGTCGGTGTAGTCGTCGGCCGGTACATAAACGGCTTGTACCGAGGTGATCGAGTGGCCCCGGGTAGAAGTGATCCGCTCTTGGAGCTCGCCCATTTCATCGGCCAGGGTCGGCTGGTAGCCCACAGCCGAAGGCATGCGGCCGAGCAGGGTGGACACCTCCGAGCCGGCCTGCACGAAGCGGAAAATGTTGTCGATGAACAGCAGCACGTCCTGGTTGCGGACGTCGCGGAAGTACTCGGCCATGGTGAGGGCGGACAGGCCGACCCGAAGGCGCACCCCCGGTGGCTCGTCCATCTGGCCGTAAACCAAAGCCGCCCGCTTGATGACGCCGGACTCTTTCATCTCCAGCCAGAGGTCGTTGCCTTCACGGGTGCGCTCGCCCACGCCACCAAAAACCGACACCCCACCGTGCTGCTCGGCCACCCGGTGGATCAGCTCCAGGATGAGGACCGTCTTGCCCACGCCGGCCCCGCCGAACAAGCCGATCTTGCCACCCTGCACGTAGGGCTCCAGGAGGTCGATGACCTTGATCCCGGTCTCGAACATTTCGGATTTGGGCTCCAGGGTGTCGAAGTCGGGCGGCGGTCGGTGGATTTCCCACCGGTCGTCGATATCGCCCAGCGGGTCCGAGTCCAGCACGTCGCCCACCACGTTGAAGACGTGGCCCAGCACGGCGTCGCCCACAGGGACCGTGATGCCCCGGCCGAGGTTGCGGACGGTGGTGCCCCGGCGCAGGCCGTCCGTGGGCTTGAGGCAGATGCAGCGCGCCCGTCCCTCGCCGATCTGGAGCGCCACCTCGGCCATGACCGTGGTGCGCTGACCTTCGAGCTCGATGTCCATCTCGACCGCGCTGTTGATGTCGGGCAGGCAGTCGGGCGGGAACTCGACGTCGACCACGGGCCCGGAGATGGCGACGACCCGGCCGCTACGCGTCTCCTTCTCGGCAGAAACGTCCGGTGTCTTGGTTGCGCTCTCAGTGCTGGTACTGCTCACGTTCGCTCCTGTCAACTTGCCTCGGGAAAGACGTATATATCCGGCCGGCCCGCGATCTCGTCGCCCCGGCCGGTCTGGCGAAGTGCCTCGGCGCCGCCGACGATCTCCATGATCTCGGTCGTGATGGAATCCTGGCGGGCACGGTTCATAGCCCTACTCAAGGCCTTGATGAGGTCGTCGGCGTTGTCGGTAGCCGCTTTCATGGCTCTTTGCTGAGCCACATGGAAAGAGGCGGCCGATTCGAGGAGGGCGAGGTAAACCTCGGCTTCGAGCCAACGGGGCAGCAGGCGGTCCAATATCTGGGCGGGCTCTGGTTCGAACTCGAAGACCGTGCTGGTCTTCCGCTCCGGCAGATCCAAAGGCACCAGGCGCCGGGTTTGGACTTTCTGACTGCCCACGCTCAAAAAGCGGGTCGACACTAGGTAGATCTCGCCGACCGTGCCCCCTTCGAGCTCGTGCGCGATCGCGGCCACGATCTTTTGGGCGTCCTCGAAGCGAGGACGGTCCGAAAGACCTTCGAAGCTCTCGGCCATGGCGCGGCCATTGAAGCGGAAATAGCTGACCGCCCTCCGGCCGACGGCTATCAGGCCCGGAGCCCCCCGGCGTGAAAGGCGCCGCAGAAGCTCGTCCGCCGCCCGCAGCACGGAGACATTGAATGCCCCCGATAGCCCCCGGTCGGCGGCCAGCACTACTACGAGCGGGCGATCACCACCGCCGGCGAAAAGCCAGTGGTCCTTGGCCTCGGGAGTGGCGGCGATCTCGCCGACGACGTCGCTCATCCGTTCGGCGTAGGGCTTAGCGGCGGTGATGGCAAGCTGGGCGCGGACTATCCGCGACGCCGCGATCAGCTCCATGGCCCGGGTGATCTTCTGGGTCGACCGGATGCTCCGGATACGGCGCCGGAGGGTTCGTTCCTGACCTGCGGGCACGGGCTTAGGCTCCTCCGCCCGTCCCGGCGGCCGGCCCCGGTGCTGGTGTTTGAGGGGCGGCGCCCGAGGGCGAGGCGGCACTGGCATCGTGCTGATCTTCTGAGGCCTCGTCCTGCGTGCCCCCGTCTTCAGTGCCCCCGTCTTCAGTGGCCCCGTCTTCAGTGGCCCCGTCTTTCGTCGCTTTGTTTATGGTGTTGAAGCCTTTTTTCACCTCGCGTATCGCCTCTTCGAGCTCCCCGGCGGGCGGCATCTCCCTGGTAGTGCGGATATGCTCCAAAAGGTCGGCCCGGTTGGCCCGCAGGTGCTGGACCAGGGCCAGTTCGAAGGGGCGGACATCTTCCACGGCGAGGTCGTCCACCAACCCGTTGGTCCCGGCAAAAATGGCGACGACCTGTTCCTCGACGGGCACCGGTGAGTTTTGCGATTGCTTGAGCAGCTCGGTGAGCCGAGCGCCGCGATCGAGCTGGGCCCTGGAGACCCGGTCGAGCTCGGACCCGAAAGTGGCGAACGCCTGCAGTTCCCGGTACTGCGCCAGGTTTATCTTCAAAGCGCCCGACACCGACTTCATGGCCTTGATCTGAGCCGCCCCGCCCACCCGTGACACCGACAGCCCAACGTTGATGGCGGGCCGGATCCCGGCATAGAACAGGTCCGTCTCGAGGAAAATCTGCCCGTCGGTGATCGAGATCACGTTGGTCGGTATGTACGCTGAGATGTCACCAGCCTTGGTCTCGACGATGGGCAGCGCCGTCAGAGATCCGGCCCCGAGCTCGTCATTGAGCTTGGCCGCGCGTTCGAGCAAACGACTGTGCAGGTAGAAGACGTCTCCCGGGTACGCTTCGCGCCCCGGCGGACGGCGTAGCAACAACGACAGCGTCCGGTACGCCTCGGCCTGTTTGGAGAGGTCGTCGTAGACGATCAGGGCGCTCTCGCCGTGCTCCATCCAGTGCTGGCCCATGGCGCAGCCGGCATAAGGGGCCAGGTACTTGTAGGGCACCGGGTCGGACGCCGGGGCGTTGACGACGACCGTGTACTCCATAGCCCCATGAGAGCGCAGGGTGTCGACCGTCTGGGCGACCGTCGAACCCTTTTGGCCGATGGCCACATAAATGCATTTAACGCCTTGGCCGGCCTGGTTGATTATGGTGTCGACGGCAATCGAGGTCTTGCCGGTCTTGCGGTCGCCGATTATCAGTTCGCGCTGGCCCCGCCCGATGGGGGTCATCGAGTCGATGGCTTTGATCCCGGTCTGGAGAGGCTCCTTTACGGGCTGGCGGGAGATGATCCCGGGGGCCTGCACCTCCAATCGCCTGGTCTCGTACGTGGTGATGGGCCCAAGACCGTCAAGGGGACGGCCCAGGGTGTCCACCACCCGCCCGAGCAAGTTGTCGCCGACCGGTACCGACAGGATGCGTCCCGTCGCTCGTGCCAACTGCCCTTCCTGAAGTGCGCCCGTCTCGCCGAGGATGACGGCGCCGATGGAGTCTTCGTCGAGGTTGAGGGCCAGGGCGGTGACGCCTCCCTCGAGTTCGAGCAACTCGTTGACGGCGACATTGGGCAGCCCCGTGATCCGGGCGATCCCGTCACCGATCTCGCGGATGCGCCCCACTTCCTCGCCCGTCACCCCGGGCGTGAAGTTCTCCAGGTTGCGCCGGAGGACTTCGGCGATATCGGCGGCGTTGATGTTCAGCTCAGCCATGCGGTCATGGATCCTTTCAACTTTGGCCCGGCCCGTTCCCGGCCGCTTCGCCGAGCGAGGTCGACGGAGCGAAGAGAAGGCTCCGGGCCTGCTCGAGACGGCGACGCAGGCTGGCGTCGAAGACCGTGTCGCCCACAGAAGCGACAAAACCGCCCAGGAGCCTGGGCTCGGTACTGACCCGCACATCGACTTGGTAACCGGCGAAGCGCGTGAGGGCCGCCGCCAGGCGCGAACGCTGGGCCCCGGTCATCTCCACCGCCGAGCGGACGTCGGCCACCTGGCGGTCGGCCTCTTTGGCAACGCGTTGGACGAGCCCTTCCAGGAGCACCGGGTAGTCACGCGGGCGCCCGATAGCGACGGCATAGGCAGCCAGGCGCGTGGTCGCTGGTGTGGCCTTTCGGGCCAGAAGGTCCCGGACCACGGCCTGGCGCAAATGGTCGGGCACTTCAGCGGTAGTGAGGACAGCGCTGAGCTCGTCGTTGCCCTGGACGGTCATCATGAACCGGAAAAGCTCGTCCTCGACCTCTCCGAGGTGGCGCTCCCCGCGTACGCCGGACAGCACTGCCGTCGCGTAGCCCTCCAGGCGCTGTGCCGCCGCCGTGCGGCCCAGCGGGCCTTCGTCCCTGGCCACCATGCCGTCACGCCTGGCTGCGGCCGCCGCGACGATGCCCGCGACGTCCTGGACATAGTCCGCTCCGGGACCGCTCTGTACCGCAAAACTGAGCAGGTCAAGCGTTGGACGAGACAACTTCTTGCCCAGGAGCTCCTGGGTTATCGCCCTGCGGACCGCCACCGAGGCGCTGGAGTTGGCCAGGGCGAAACGCAAGTCGTCCGACTGCTCCAGCAACAGCAAGAAGGCCTCTAGGTCGCCCGCCACCGGGCCGACCTTGCTCCCCAGGTCATCGAGGACAGCATCGGTGTAGCCCGCCACCCGTTCGTGCATCTAGCGACCAGCTCGCGTCGCCCCGGCGGGGACAGGCCCGATGGCGCCGTGCCCTGCCACAGTGGCCTGGGCCTCCACCTCGGTGATCGCCCGCTCGATCAGCTCCCGTTGCGCGCTGAGGGTGACCCCTTCTTCGAGCACCCGTTCCACGACGTTCACCACCAGCCCGGCGACCTGGGCCCGCAGCTCTTCGGCGGCCCTCCTGGTCGCCGCCTCGATGTCGGCACTGGCCCGGCTGACAAGGCGCTCGTACTCCTCCTCACCTTGCTTGCGTAGCTGCTCCCTCAGTTGCTCGCCCACGCGGGCGGCCTCGTCTTTGAGCGCTCGGGCCTCGTCACGGCTTTGCTGGAGGATCCGTTCGCGCTGCTCCTCCAGCTCGTGAGCGCGCTTGGTCGCCTCTTCGGCCTCGGACAAGCTGCGGTCGATGGTCTTCTGGCGAGCCTCCATGGCGCGGTTGATGGGCGGGAGCACCCATTTGTTGAGAGCCCACAGGACGATCAAGAAGATCGCCAGCTCGACGACGAAGGTCGGGCCGGGGACCAGGAAGTTGGATGAGGCGACTGGCACCTGTCTGACGCCCTCTTGCCGCTCTAGCCCTTGGCCAGCACGAACACGAACAGCGCCGTGAAAGCGAGGTTGATGAAGTACATGGCCTCCA
>CAYZVQ010000106.1:0-14584 GCA_964481925.1 uncultured Acidimicrobiaceae bacterium | reverse complement strand
GCGTCATGGTAATAGTCCCACCCGGCATGGGCTTGCTCCTGGCCAGTTTCCTAAGAGGCCGAGGTTGGTGGAAGGGGCCGGCGCAAGCGATATTGTACTTGCCAGCGGTGCTGCCGATGATAGGCGTCGCAGTGCTTTGGGGATGGATATACGACCCCCAGTTTGGCTTTTTGGACTCGTTCTTGCAAGAGATTGGGCTCGGCTCGCTTTCCGTCGACTGGCTCGGTTCCACTACCTCGGCACTCCCCGCATTGCTGGTCGCAGGTATCTGGGTCTCGGTAGGGTTCCCTGTCGTGCTCTACACCGCTGGGCTTGGGACCATCCAGCCGGAGCTCTACGAGGCAGCGCGTGTCGACGGCGGGGGCCGGTGGACCCTTTTTAGGCACATAACGGTCCCTGGGCTGCGTGAAACGCACATCGTAATCATTGCACTCCAGGTCATCAGCGCTCTACAGGTCTTCGCAATCATCTACGGCCTCACGGCAGGCGGGCCCGGTAACGACACACAGGTACTCGGGACATGGATGTACTACAACATTTTCTCTTACCAGCACATCGGCTACGGCTCTGCGGTTGGTTGGCTACTTGCGGCTATGGCTCTTGTTGTCACGGTCCCATACGTCTTATGGATGACGAGAGGAAAGTGATGACGGTGCGATGACGGTAGGCACAAGGGTAAACGGTACGCCTCGAAAACTCTCAACACGACCGATAGTCGGGCCGAGCGGTCTCAAACCGACCGGTTCGAGGAACAGGCTTGTGCCGGCGGTATCGAGTGTGGTCTTCATCTTGGGCGTCCTTGTCTTCGCAGCGCCCTTGATCATCGTCCTCGTGAGCGCTCTACAGCCCAACGCCGACCTCATGTCCAGGGGTCCCGCCGCGATCCCTGAGCACTTCACACTCAATAATTTCTCGTCCGCGTGGACCCAAGCCGACCTGGCGCAGTTCTACCGCAACAGTCTGCTCATCCTGGTGGTAAAGGTACCGCTTGGTATCCTGCTCACGTCGCTGGCGGCCTATCCCATCGCGACGATGCGCTTCGCGTCGCGCAAGACGATATTGGTCCTGCTGCTAATAGGCCTTGGTGTGCCGCAGGTCATAACTCTTTACCCGCTACTCCTTATGATGAGCCATATCGGCCTTGGCGGCTCGCTATGGTCCTTACTGCTGCCATACCTCGCCTTCGGGACACCCTTTGAGATAATGGTGATGCGCGGCGCATTTGCCAGCATCCCCGGCGAACTGCTGGAGGCTGCCCGTGTGGACGGTGCCTCAGAGTGGTACATCTGGAGGCGTGTGTGCATGCCGATGGTTGTCCCTGCCCTCGCGTCGCTTGCGATACTGGACGGCGTCGCGACATGGAACGAGTTCGTGATCGCCTTAGCACTCCTTAGGAACGAGTCAAGTTACACGCTTCCCTTAGGGATATTCAATCTCCTTGGCGAGTTCTCGCAAACGAACGACGCCCAGCTCCAAGCGGGTACACTTATCTGTATTGTTCCCATGATCATTTTGTTCTTTGTCGCCCGCCGGTACCTGGTCCGGGGAATGGCGTCCGGTGCGCTGAAGGGATGATGAACGGGTGCCGGATGGAAGCTCGTCAGAATGTGGGAGGGTCGGCTTGCGGCTCACGTCCCCGTCCCGTCCTTTGGCGCCACCGCCACGGGCGGGCGAACCAGTCTCTGCCCCTAAGGAGGTAGACATGCAGGATAGTCCTAATAACCGTCGGTTTTCTGCAGGGATTTGGATGTTTGGCCGGTTCGTCGACCGGTTCGCGTCAGATGGCTACGGGCCCGTCGTCTCAATGCCCGACGCCATACGGGCCGCCGCAAAGGTCGGGGGGATCGAGTCAGTAGACTTGAATTTCCCCTTCTGGGGGCCCGGGGCATCGCTCGCCGCGGTTCGCTCAGCGCTGGAGGAGACGGGCCTGCGAGCGCAGGCAATTACTCCGGAGATTTACACGCGCGACTTCTGCCGGGGAGCTTTTACGAACCCGGATGGGAGGGTACGCCAGAAAGCTCTGGACTTGATCGCCCGGGCGACAGAGGTCGGCCAAGAACTCGGCGTCGATTACATGAAAATTTGGCCGGGCCAGGACGGGTTCGACTACCCTCTTCAGGCCGACCCACGTCGCCTGTGGGAACTCTCCGTCCAAGGGATGCGTAATGTGGCGAGCCCGCACCCTGGGCTCCCGTTCGCCATTGAGTACAAGCCCAAGGAGCCTCGGACCCACATGCTTTTCTCGAGCGCGGCTCGTACGCTTCTCGCCATCGAGGACATGGGACTGGATAATGTCGGTGTCCTTATTGATTTTGGGCATTCGATGTACGGTGGTGAGTCCCCGGCCGAGGCGCTTGAGCTTTGTCTTTCCCGCGGTCGGCTTATCGATATTGACCTGAACGACAATTTCCGGTCTTGGGACGACGACATGACAGTTGGGTCGGTGCACATAGTAGAGACGCTGGAGTTCCTTGTCGGCCTGAAGCGGGCCAGTTGGTCAAAGCCCTGGAAACTGGACCAGTTCCCGTTCCGTGAGGATCCCGTCGAGGCGGCGCGGTCTAGCATAAGGATGTTGGGCGGGCTGCTGGATATCGTTGACCGTATCGACAGCGCGACCCTAGCAGCCGCTCGGGAACGCCAAGACGCCCTGGGCGCCCAAGCCCTGGTTTTCGACCTCCTCTTTGGCCATGTTCGAGAGAGCAGGTGATGCCGTATTCCCGGTGACGTGCTGACAGTTGGCCGGATCGACCGCAGGCTACCCTTCGAAGAGCGCGCGCGGGCGCTCGCCCAGGCAGCGCGAGTGGTTCGGCGCCGAGACCTGCAGATGGTCCATGCGGCCGGCCTCGGGCACATCGGCGGAGATTTCTCTTCCGCCGACATTGTGGCGGTGCTGCTACTTGCAGTGCTGGACATCGACCCGATGCAGCCCCGAATGCCCGACCGGGACCGTTTCGTTATGAGCAAAGGCCACAGCTCTGGTGTGCTCTACGCGACCCTCGCGGTCGCCGGTTTCTTCGACCAGGCTCTCCTAGACGCGTATATGGCGCCCGAGTCGCCCCTGAGCGGTCACCCTGACGCGCGGAAGGTCCCAGGAGTCGAGGCGAGCACGGGGCCGCTAGGTCACGGTCTACCGATAGCAGTGGGGATGGCCATCGGAGCCGCGCTAGAGGGTTCCGGACGACGGACGTTCTGCCTGGTGGGTGATGGGGAGCTCCAAGAGGGCTCTAACTGGGAGGCTCTTATGGCCGGTGCTCATAGGCACCTCGAGAGGCTTACCGTGGTCGTGGACAGGAACGGGCTCCAACAGGGTGCCGCGACGGAGGAGACGAGCCGCCTGGAACCCCTCGTGGACAAGGCGCGCGCCTTTGGATGGGCCGTCGAGGAGGTTGACGGCCATGACCATGCGGCGCTGCTCAGGTTGTTCGAAAGCTTGCCCCTTCAAGCCGGGCGGCCGAGCTTCATCATCGCTCACACTCATAAGGGACATCCCGTGTCCTTTATGATGGACCGCGTGGAGTGGCACCACAGGATCCCCTCGGCCAACGAAGTCGAGGCGGCGCTAGAGGAGCTGCGATGACGACCGGGGTCGACGCACCCGTGTTGTTCGACTGCCGGGACGCCTTCGCGTCTGCTGTCCAAGAACTGGCCGAGGAAGACGAGCGTGTTGTCATCGTCTGCAGCGACTCCGTCGGCTCGAGCAAGCTTGTTGGCTTCAAAAACCGCTACCCAGACAGGCTTATCAACGTCGGTATAGCCGAGCAGGCCATGGTCGGGGTGGCCGCCGGGCTCGCCAATGCTGGGAGGCTGCCCATAGTCTCTGCCGCAAGCTCATTTGTGACCGCTCGAGCGCTCGAGCAGATCAAGGTTGACTTGGCCTACACGAACGCCAACGTGGTCGTCTGCGGGATGAGCCCGGGAGTCGCGTACGGTGAGCTCGGTCCGACGCACCACTCGATCGAGGACATTGCATGGCTACGAGTCATAGATACCTTGGCTGTGATCGTACCAGCCGACCCACGGGAGACTGGGCTCGCCATCCGAGCCGCCGTCCAGCACAGCGGTCCGGCATTTGTAAGAGTGAGCCGGATCGGTGTTCCCGATATCTACGACAACAGTTACCAGTTCCGGTGGGGGAAGGCCGCGCGTTTGCGAGCCGGCGCTGACCTTACCGTCATCACCAACGGCACATTGCTATGCCGGGCTTTGGTCGCTGCTGATATGTTGAGCGCTCGCGGTATATCCTGCCGCGTGGTCTCGATGCCGACCGTTAAGCCACTGGACGTCGACGAGATCGTTTCGGCCGCAGAAGAAACCGGCGCTATCTTGACCGTGGAAGAGCATTGTGCCCACGGTGGGCTTGGGAGCGCCGTGGCTGAAGTCGTGGTGTCGTCCCAACCTGTCCCCATGCGGATCCTCGGCTTCCCGGGTTTCCTCCCTACGGGCTCTGCGACGTGGTTGCTGGAGCACTTCGGGCTCACCGCGGAGGGCATCAGCAGGGCTGCCGTGGAGCTCGTCAACAGGAAGCACGCGTGACGCCTGCCGTCCTCGCGATCGACCAGGGCACCACGTCGACAAAGGCAATGCTGGTGGATCCGTCGGGCGCCGCCGTGGGCTTCGCCTCGGTACCGGTGAGACGGTACTACCCTCGTCCAGGTTGGGTGGAACAAGATCCGGCTGAGCTTTGGAGCAGCGTGATCCGCGCTGCCGAGCAGTTGCCGAAGACGCAGATCAGCTGTGTGGGCGTTTCGAGCCAGCGGGAATCGGTCGTCATTTGGGACCGACGAAGCGGCCGGCCCCTGACACCCTGCGTGAGTTGGCAATGTAACCGTGGGGCCCAGTTATGCAGCCATCTGAATGCAACGGGCGCCGGGCCTATTGTTCGTGAGCTCACGGGGCTCCCCCTTGACCCCATGTTCTCGGCTTCAAAGCTGCGCCATTTGCTGGACGCTGACCCGGCCTTACGCCGCTCCGCGGATGCTGGGGAAGTGTGCGCGGGGACGATAGACAGCTGGTTGGCATGGAACCTGTCGGGGCGTGCGCTCCACATTACCGACGCGGGCAATGCGTCACGGACTCTTCTTTTCGACATTCATAGCATGTCCTGGAGCCATCAATTGCTTGAGATCTTCGACCTTCCCGAAGCATGCCTACCCGAAGTCGTCGCGTCGGCAGGGATCCTTGGCGAAACAGTGTCTCAGGGCCCGCTGCCCAGCGTGGCCCTGGCGTCGTTGGTTGCGGATTCGCACGCCGCCCTGTACGGTCTAGGCTGCCTCAGGCCCGGGACGGCAAAGGCTACCTACGGGACGGGGACCTCAGTAGCCTCGCCCCTCGGGACCCGGCCAGGCCGCTCAGCCAACGGGTTGGCGACGTCGGTGGCATGGGTGCGTGCTTCGCCAACGTTCGCGTTAGAGGGAAACGTGTTCTCGAGCGGTGCAACGGTCGAGTGGGTCGCCAAACTGCTCGGGTTGGAGGATGCCGCGGCTGTCGAGCAACTCGCCTTGAAGGTAGCGTCGACAGGAGGTGTGCAGATCGTGCCGGCCTTCGCCGGCTTGGGGGCGCCTCACTGGCACTCTGAGGCAAGGGGGCAAATCAGCGGCCTGACCTTTGCGAGCGGTGCGAGTGAGGTGGCCCGCGCCGCTATCGAGTCAATAGCGTTCCAAGTGTCGGACCTAGTGACGGCCCTCGAGAGCGATACTGGCCGCGAACTGGAGGAGCTGCACGCGGACGGTGGAGCGACGCACAATACTTTCCTTATGCAGCTCCAGGCTGACCTCTTGGGGTGCCCAGTGGTCCGTTCTTCCACGCCCGATGCGTCTGCTTTAGGTGCGGCGTTCCTGGCCGGGCTGGCGACCGGGCTGTTCGATGGCGAGCAGCAAGTGGAGAGCATCGGCCGTCGAGGCCAGACAGTAGAACCCAGGATGGGCGAAGAGCATCGCAACGTGCTGCTTGCAGGATGGCACCAGGCTGTCCGTCGCGTTATTGCAACCGACCCAAGGGAGCTGGCTACTTGAGTACGCTCGAACGATTGCGCCTGATGACCAAGGTGGCGCGCCTGTACTACGAACATCACCTCCGACAGCCCGAGATAGCGCGGCAGCTTTCGCTGTCGCAGGCTATGGTCTCTCGGCTTCTCTCCGCGGCCCAAAAGGAAGGGATCGTGCGGACCACAGTCATGGTCCCGACGGGTGTCTACTCGGAGCTCGAGGAGCAGCTTGTGGCCCGGTATAACCTGAAAGACGCGGTCGTCGCCGACTGTCCCATCGATTCAGAGAGCGAAGTCCTAAGAGCTGTGGGGAGCGCAGCGGCCGGTTACCTGGAAGCGACGTTGGGCCCCGACGAGATCGTCGGCATCTCCTCATGGAGCGAGACTCTGCTGCGCACGGTTGCTTCTATGCAACCGCGCCGGCGGTCGGGTAAGAGCCGTGTCGTGCAAATCCTTGGTGGCATCGGTGCCCCGACAGCCGAGGTACATGCAATTAGGCTGACGCAACAGCTCGCCTCCCTATTAGGTGCCGAGCCGCATTTTCTGACTGCTCCAGGAGTGGCGGCCTCACCGGCCGCAGCGACAGCGTACCTGAGTGAGCCTAATGTTCACGAAACGATGCAGTACTTTGGGCAGATCACGGTGGCCCTTGTTGGCATTGGAGCGCTCCACCCGTCGCGTTTGCTGGGAGAGAGCGGTAATGTTTTCTCGAAGGAAGAACTCGACGCTCTAAAGGGCCTCGGTGCAGTGGGCGATATTTGTATGCACTTCTTCGACACTCACGGCGGAAATCTGACCAGCGCCCTCAATGACCGCGTTGTGGGGATGTCCCTGGACCAACTTCGGCGCGTCCCCCGTACAATCGGTATCGCTGGCACGCAGCAAAAATGTGAGGCGATACGCGGAGCACTGGAGGGGCGCCTCGTCACGACCCTGGTTACTGATCGCTTCACTGCGGAACGCCTCGTTGAGGTCCGTAAGCATTGATTCACCAAGGTGGCAAACGGCCCGCCTTGGCCTTGGGAGAGAAACATGGGAGACAAAGCATGACTATTTGGGATCTTGAGTATGGGTTGCGCGTTCGTGTTTTGATTGATAGCGACGCAAAGAACGAAGCAGATGACCAATTCGCGATTGTGCACGCCTTGCTTTCGCCTAGCTTAGATGTGCGAGGCCTCATCCCCGCTCACTTCGGTAACCGACGAACGCACAATAGCATGGAAGAAAGCCGAGAGGAAATAGACCTCTTGGTGCGATTGCTCGGAATGAAGGACCGCGTAAGGGTAGCAAACGGGGCCCCGCACGCCCTGCCGGACCTCTACACTCCCATTGATTGCCCAGGTTCGCGGCTGATCATCGAAGAGGCGGTGAGAGACGATGACGCGCCGCTGTTCGTTGCGTTCCTTGGGCCTCTGACGGATATGGCCTCGGCTCTCATACTCGAGCCCAGCATAGCCGACAGGGACGTGACGGTCATATGGATAGGTGGCGCGCCGTACGGAGACGCAGGCGCGGCCTACAAGCCTGAGTTCAATGTGTCGAACGACATCGTGGCTGCGAACGTCGTCTTTTCTTCGACAATCAAGTTGTGGCAGGTGCCAATGTCGACGTATGTGATGATGGCAGTTAGTTACGCAGAGCTCTTCGAACAAGTGCGACCAAACGGCGAGCTCGGGCGGTACCTGGTTGATCAATTGGTCCGTTTCAACCGAGAGCACTCGCATTCAGGGCGGGTCCTCGAGTTCCGGAGCCTCGGTGACTCTCCTGCCGTCGGTCTCATGCTGAACCAGGCCGCGGGGTTATGGACAGAGCGCCCCGCACCCGGTTTCTATTACGACTGCAGTTACGACTTTTCTAAAGAGTACCGTACTATTCGGGTCTATGATACGGTCGATGGCCGCTTTATCCTCTCTGACATGTTGGCGAAACTGCGTGCCCATACTTCTTCCGTAACACGAGCATGAAGTCCTGTTTTGGAGCGTTTACCTAACGCCCCGCCAGATCCCTCCGCCTCAAAGTGCGCCGAGACGACTCCGGACCGCAGGTCGAGCGAGCGTTCGTAGCCTCGGACCTCGCCGATGTCCCCGAAGTCGGCGGTCAGGTAACCGAGCGGCTGTTAAGCCTCGTTGAGGGGCCCTGGTAAGCGAAGAGCGAGTGCATCGGCATCTGCATAGTCCCGCCGCTCAAGCACGGCGTCCCGCAGCTCCGCCAGCACCGCGGAGGACCCCTCGGGGGTGTGCGGTGCGGGGGCCACGCGACCAAAGGGTGTCGACATTGAGGTCGGCCCTCTTTCGCTGAGGCCCGCCCCACACCATGGCCCCAAGCCTCCCGTTGCCGATGGGCAGTCCCTGAAGCCAGCTGCTCGACGGCTGGCTGTACCAGAGACGGGACCCCGTAATTACGGGCGCAACCAGCACGTCCGGCCCGAACATGTGCTGGTCCTATGGACCATCTGCGGGCTGTGGTCATCGGTGCAGGCGAAATGGCCAACCGGGTACACTATCCGTGCCTTAGTTCGTTCGACGACGTCGAGATCGCGGCAGTTTGCGACCTCGACTGCCTGAACCAGGGGTGCAACCTCTACATCGAGAAGCCCCCTGGCATTACGCTGCACCAGGCGGAGATGCTCGCCTACTTGGCCGATGAGCAAAGAGTGGTAATTCAGGTCAGTTTCCAGCGAAGGTCTTCGCCCCTCCTTCAAAAGGCCCGCCAACTGTGCCTTGACCGGGGCCCGATCGTGCACGCTGTGTGCGAGTTTTACAAGTTCGCCCCTGCTCCGTTGACGGCCGCGGGCGACCACATGATGGACGACGGCATCCACAGCATAGACACGCTCCGCTGGGCCTGCGGGGGGGAGGTTGCCAATGTCGACAGCTTCTGCCGGCGGGTCGGGACACCTGACATCAACTGGGTAGCAGCTACGTTGTGCTTCGACAACGGCTCTGTGGGCGTACTGGTCAACAGCTGGTGCAGCGGGCGCCGCTTGTTCCGTGTCGAGCTCCATGCCCCCGGCGTGTTCGCCGATGTCGATCCAGAGCGCGACGCAAGGGTTTATCTCGAAGGCGACACTATGGGCGATGCGTACACGGCGTCAGACGTAGCTGGGAGCGATGAGCCTTGGGTCTTTGGAGGCTTCCGTGCCAAGCACCGAGAGTTCGTTGACAGCATCCTCACGGGGGTGGACAGCACGTCGTCTCCGTTCAGGGACGCGGTCAAGACGATGGAGTTAGCGGAAACAGTGTTAGCCAGGCCGCTTTTTGGCCGCCAAAGTTCCTGATGTCAGGTACTGGAATGAACGACAGACTGCAAGACCGTCCCGCTACATCCGATGTCGTTGATGTAGGTAGGCGCGTGAGACTGGTGATGGCCACTTAAAAACAGCCTGCGGGGTGCAAGCAAAGGGATCTGCGCTTCGAGCAGCGGCTTCGCGCCCCACCGGATCTCGTTTTCGTTGCCCTCCCCGTTGCCGACCTTGGCGATGTCTTTGTAACCACGTGGCCGCCCCGCCCCGGCTCACCGAGCTCACCGGGCCCCCGGTGACTTTGACCACCAGGGCCATCAGGTCGCTCGTGGCCGTGGGCGAGACCGAGGGTGGTGGCCGAACCGCTGGCGTAGGCGCCGTCGGGGGCCGACCATGTAGGCGGCCCGCGCGACAAAGGGCCCCGCCGCAGCGAGCCGACCGGCGGCGGGTGCGCACGTTCTCCGTGGAGCTATTCTGCCCTCAATTGTTAGCGGGCACATTTTGTTAGCTAACCTTCATTGCGAGAGCGTGGGCAACAGAGGTAGCTGTCCACAGAGGACTTTGAACTGAGGTGGGGGTCAAGAGTGGAGGGTCTGAGTGGCGCCGGTGACCGACCCCCGTCGTCGCTGCACGGGAGCGCCGCCCAACGGGAGCGGGCACCGTCCCCCGTAAGGTCGCGAGGTGCGAGCGAGAGCCCTCGATCGCCGGCTATGACCGACGTGGCCAGATTGGCCCGCGTATCCCACCAGACCGTTTCCCGTGTCCTGAACGACCATCCCAACGTCACTCCGTTGACCCGGTCCAGGGTCCTCGCGGCCATTGAGCAACTTGGGTACCAGCCGAACACGGCCGCTCGGACTTTGGCTACCGGGCATTCGATGACCCTGGGGGTGATCACCCTCAATAGCACCTTCTTCGGCCCCAGCTCCACCCTCTATGGCGTCGAGCAGGCGGCCCGGGACGCCGGGTACTTCGTGAGCGTGGTGAGCTTGCGCTCGATCGACCATCGGTCTGTGGGGGACGCCGTGGCCCGTCTCACGGCCCAGCTGGTCGAGGGGATCGCCGTGATCGCTCCTCTTACGTCGGCGGACGAAGCGCTGGACGTGCTACCTGCGGATATCCCCCTGGTCGTGGTGGAGGGAGACCCCCGCGGGTACCTGGCTGCGGTCAACGTCGACCAGGAGGTGGGGGCTCGGACGGCCACCGCCCACCTCCTCTCCGCGGGTCACGACTGCGTGTTCCACGTATCGGGCCCTCCGGAGTGGCACGAGTCGAACGCACGCCTCGCGGGGTGGCGCTCAGCCCTGCAGGAGGCAGGCGCCGAGGTGGTGCCGGTGTTGTCCGGCGACTGGACCGCCCGCTCGGGGTATGAGGCCGGCCGGGTGCTGGCCCGGATCCCGGAAGCGACAGCCATCTTCGCCGCCAACGACCAGATGGCCCTGGGAGTCCTGCGGGCCCTGCACGAGCGCGGTCGCCGGGTACCCGAGGACGTAAGCGTGGCCGGCTTCGACGACATCCCGGAAGCGGCCTACTTCACTCCCCCGTTGACCACGGTACGCCAGCACTTCGACCAGGTGGGCCGAGCCTCGTTGAAGCTGCTCTTGGACCAGATGAGCTCGGGGGCGCGTAGCGGGGAACAGGTCGTTGTCCCATCTGAGCTGGTGGTTCGACAGAGCACACTGCCGGGGCCGGAAGGCACCTGAACAGGGCCCGAAACTTTTACGGGGGGGCCAGAAACTTTTTGGTGTGATCGCTAACATCGGTTGGCGTCCTGGTGCTAGAGTCCCACCCCGATGTCGAGCGCTAACAACGCTGAGGTTGGGGTTTCGTCGCCAGTGCTAGCGGGCTCCCGCTACGTCGGCAAGTCCATAACTAAGTCCTTCGACGGCACGCCGGTGTTGTCGCAGGTCGACATCACCTTCGAGCCGGGGGAGATCCACTCGGTGTGCGGGGAGAACGGGGCAGGCAAGTCCACGCTACTCAAGATCATGGCCGGCATCTACCAGCCCGACTCGGGCGAGCTCCTGCTTGGAGGGAACAGACTGGTAGGGCTAACCCCTAGGACCGCCCAGCAGCGTGGGATCTACATGGTGCCACAGGAACCCTCGCTCATGGCTGCGCTGTCCATCACCGAGAACCTCTTCCTGGGCATCCTTCGGCGAGGCCGGCTGCGCTTCAATGCGAACTGGACGTCCATGAAGCGGGAGGCGTCGACGTACCTCGACCGGGTGGGCCTGGACATCGACCCCCAAGTGAAAGCGGAGGAGCTGAGCGTCGCCGAGCAGCAGCTCGTCGAATGCGCGCGCGCGCTGGTTCACCGCTGCAGTGTGATCTACCTAGACGAACCGACCTCCCCGCTCACGGGCAAGGAGGCCGGGACGCTATTCGAGGTGATGGGGAGCCTGCGCGCCGACGGCTACGCGCTCGGCTTCATCAGCCACCGGCTGGACGAGGTGCTAGCCATCAGCGACCGGGTCACGGTCCTGCGGGATGGTGCCAAGGTGCTGAGCGCACCCCGCCTAGAGGTCGACAGGGCCGTGCTCGTCAAGGCGATGGTCGGGCGCGAGCTGGCTACGAGAGAGCGGGTCAGGGCCCAGACGGACGCAGCCGGCCGCAAGGAGATGTTGGCGGCCGAGGGCCTGACTTCCCTGCCTCATTTCGAAGACGTGAGCTTTACTGTGCGGGAGGGGGAGGTCGTCGGCCTGGCGGGGCTGGTGGGCAGCGGGCGTACGGAGATCGCCGAAACGATCTTCGGCCTCCGGCCGGCAGACCGGGGCACGGTGCGGTTAGAGGGCAAGCTGCTGGACCACCGCACTCCCAGGGCCTGCATCGACAGCGGCCTCGTATACCTCCCTGAGGACCGCGGCCGCCATGGCATCTTCGCCGAGGTGGAAGTGCAGCGCAATGTCACGGCGGGGGTGATCCCCCGGCTGGAGCGGTTCGGGCCGCTGATCAGCCCTTCCGCCGAGCGAGCGATGGCGAAGCAGGCGACCGACAAGACCGCGGTGCGGATGGCATCCCTGGACACCTTGATGAAGTCACTGTCCGGCGGTAACCAGCAGCGTGCCATGCTCTCGCGCTGGCTGCTGGCAGGGCCGAGGGTGGCGATCTTCGACGAGCCGACAAGGGGAGTGGACGTCGGCGCCAAGGACGACATCTACCTCCTGGTGGGGCAGCTGGCCGAAGACGGTCTGGCCTGCGTGTTCATATCATCCGAGCTCAGCGAGCTCACCATCACCTGCGACCGGGTGCTGGCCCTGTACGAGGGCCATGTCGTAGGCGAACTTTTGGGTGCCGAGATCACCGATTCGGCCCTCGGCGCACTCGTTGTGGGAGCACACCTCAAATGACCATCCTGCCGACGCCGCCTGCTCCATCCGCACGAGACCAAGCGGCTGGTCCTATCGGGTCCGGAGGGGGGCTGGCACGCGCGTCCCTTGGCCTTTTGCGACGCCGGGAGGTCCAGCTCGTGGTGGCGATCCTGGGGCTGTTTGCCGTGTGCACCGCGCTACACCCGCAGTTCGGTGTGTCGAGCAACATCGCGTTCATACTGGCGGACTCCGTGACGATCATGATCGTGGCAACCGGCCAGACCTTCGTGGTGCTCGGGCGCGGGATCGACCTCTCCGTGTCCCCGGTGCTCGGGATTGCCGTCATCGGTATCGGCTTCCTCGCCCAAGACGACAACCTCAACATTTGGCTCGCCCTCCTACTCGCCTTGCTCATTGGTGCCGGCCTCGGGTTGGGCAACGGTTTCTTGGTCTCGGTCATCGGCATACCCCCGATTATCGCCACCCTGGCGACGCTGACGATCTACGGCGGTTGGCAGTTCATCATTTGCGGCGGCCAATCGGTGATCAGTGTCCCCGCTGCCTACAACAACTTCGGGAACGCAAACCTGCTGCCCGTTGTGCCGTGGCTCGTCGTCGTCGGCGTCGGTGTCGTGGCCGCCTCCTATTTCTTCCTGACCAGGACTGTCACCGGCAGGTCCATATACGCCGTCGGCAACAACGTCGAAGGCGCCTTCCGGGCCGGGATCCCGGCGCGGCGCGTCCTGTTCACGACCTACGTGATCTGCGGGCTTCTGACCGGGCTGGCTGGTTTCATCTACCTGTGCCAGATCGGTTCAGCCACTTCCACTACTGGGACTGACAGCAATACCAACTTGATGTCGATAGCGGCCACCCTGATCGGTGGCACGACGCTGCTTGGCGGCCGGGGAGGGCCCGTCGGCAGTGCCTTGGGGGCGGTGTTCTTGTCCGAGGCGTTGCAAGCGATGATCAGCTTTCGGATCAACGAGCTCTGGGACCCGGCTGGTGTTGGGGTGTTCATACTTATCGCCGTCGTCGCCGACCGCAAGGGGGCGCCCGTCCGCCAGATGTTCCGTCAAACTTTTCGTCAACCGGCGAGGGCAGTTCAATGAGCGCCACCCCCACCAGCCCAACCTCAAGGCGTGCCCGGGCCCGGACCGCCGGGCGCCAGGAGACGGCCTGGGTGATCACCGTCACCGTCCTGCTTGTGGCCGTGCTCGCCTACTTCTGTCTGACTGTCCCAGACTTCCGGGAGCTGGGAGGTTCGGGGATACTCGCGCTGTGCGAGGGGTTCCTCTTCACCGGGCTGATCGCCTTGGGTGAGGCGCTGGTGATCTTCACCGGGGAGATCGACATCTCGGCTGGTGCCATGGCGAGCCTCTCGGGCATCGTGATGGCCGCGCTCTGGCAACACGGGCTCGACATTTGGTTGGCAGTCATAGTCGCGCTGGTCATCTCAGCCCTCGGTGGAGCGATAAACGGGCTGTTCGTGACCAGGTTCGGCATCGCTTCGCTGCTGGTGACGCTGGGTACGCAGTTCATCTTCGGAAGCATCGCAACGGCGGTGGGAGGCAACTCACCGCCGTACAATTTCCCGAAGAAGTTCGTCGATTTTGCCGGCACGGGCACCATCGGGCCCATCCCGGACCAGCTGATCGGCTTTGCCGTGATCGCCGCCATCGTATGGGTGGTAGTAGCCCGGACGCGCTACGGGCGAGGGCTCGTGCTGATCGGCTATAACCGCGCGGCCTCGCGCTACAGCGGAGTCAATGTGCAGCGCACTCTTTTGACCGCGTTCGTGGCCAGCGGCCTGCTGGCGGGGGTGGCCGGGATTTTCGTGTCCGGCTATTACAATGCCGCCCGCGACGACATCGGCGACTCGCTCTTGCTCCCTGCTATCACTATCGTCGTGCTCGGAGGAGTCGACATATTCGGGGGGAAGGGGCGGGTAAGCGGCGTCATCATCGGCACCTTCCTGCTCGGTTTCCTCTTCCAGGGCCTGCTAATCAAGGGAAACAGCTCTTTCACGGCCACCATCGTCGGGGGCAT
>CAYZVQ010000105.1:0-14686 GCA_964481925.1 uncultured Acidimicrobiaceae bacterium | reverse complement strand
TATCGGCAACAAGGACGGTTGGGGCGACCTTCCGCCGAAGCAGCGCGAAGAGGCCCTGCAGCAGATCGGCCGCGAGTTCCCCGCGCACTATCGGGACGTGATCGAACAGTATTTCCGCAAGCTGGCCGCCGAGGGCACGGAGAAGTAAGGAACGTCGCCTTTCGCGCCGCGAAAGACGACAATACGACAGTAATTGATGGGTCGGTGCTAAGGAACCGCGCTATGACAATATTAATTCTGCTTGCAACGCTCGCTTCTTCGCAGCCGCCATCGCAAGCGCCTGTCGTGGAAGTGCAGATGCTCTCGGGAGCAACAGTGGCGGGACCTCGCCGGTGAAGGCAGCCAGGGACGGCGGCACCTCCGGGCTCACCGGGGCCATCTCGGAAAGTGCAGTTGCGGGGACGACCCCAGCGGCGGTGCTCACGCCAGTACCTCCGGCCCCTCAGCAAGGACTTCTTCTGTCCCGCCCTCTCGTACTGGTACAGAAGACCTCAAGCGGAACACCTCTTGTTCTTCGGGCAGCGAGATGACCTCGCCCTGGCGTGGCCCGAGCTCGTCGTAGAGACCCCGGTACAGGGCGAAGCACCGCTCGGCGGAAAATAGCTGAACAGCGCGGTCACGGGCCTTACGGGCCAATGATTTCCTCAGCTTCTCGTCGGTCAGCAGGCGCACACAAGCGGCTGCGAACGCCGACGGGTCCCTCGGCGGCGTCAACAGCCCGGCGCTACCCACTCCTTCAGCCACCCCGCCGACGTCAGTGGCCACAATCGGCCTCCCGGAAGCCATCGCTTCGAGCACAACGTAAGGTAGGCCCTCGGAAATGCTGGTCAACACCAGGACGTGGCCGGCGTGGTAGGCCTTGACCGTGGGGCGGATCGGCCCCTCGAATGTCGCCGACCCATCGTCGAGACCCAGCTCAGCAGCCAGCTCACGGCACTTTTCGTAATAATCCTCGCCACCCTCCGGAGTGGGCCCAAAGATCCGTAGGCGGCACTCGGGGACCTTTAGCCTGACCTCAGCGAACGCCCTCAACAGGGTCTCAATGTCCTTCAGCGGGTCGATGCGCCCGACGAAGACCAGTGTCGGCACGGCCGGATCGGTAACGGCAGCGGGAAAGGAGTTGAGGTAAATACCATTATGTACCGGGCGTATCTTCTCCGGAGACGTCCCGTTGGCCATTTCCCATAGCCGGTTGTACCGGCAAACAGGGGCGACGATGTCGGCGTTCTCGTAGGCGGTCTCGACCAGCAACTTGAAGAAGCGCAGGACCATGGTGCGAGCGGCCTGGCTGAGAGTACCAGGCAGGTAGGACAGGTAACGCTCACGTAGGTAGACGCCGTGCTCGGTCATCAAAAACGGCGTCCCCAACTCCCATTTGGCCGATAGGGCGGGGAGCGTCCCGAGCCCGTTGGCCGTTGTATGACATAGCTCGGTACGAGGAGGTGGGCTGGCCAGCGGACGCAGGAAATGCTCGAGCTGGACGAGCACCTCGACGGCGTCGCCGACGCTCAGTTGCCGGGGGCCCTCCCCGTCAACCCGTTCGTTGCATTCCGGGGACATGCCCACCAGCAGTTCCACCGCATCTTTGCTTGACAAAGCCGCACCCAGCTCACCGGCACGAGCGAACTCGGTCAGTTGACGCAAGCAGTGGGCGAAGCCGCGGCCGTGGTTGTCGATAGCGAGGCTACTTAAAAAGAGCTCCAGCACAGGCGCGAACCGCTTTCGCAGTTCGGGGCCGGCTCGGCGCCGGGATGTCGGCCCCCAGAGGGGGATCGTACCTACCCTGGCGACGTTGCTCGGCACCTCCCAGGTGCTCTTCTCGGTACCAGTAGCGCTGATGGAGAGCAGGTCGAAGGTGTGCTCGCTCATCTCCCGTAGGAGCTGGTCGCACCAGACGCTGACGCCGCCCATATTGTGGGGATAGGTGCCCTCCGTTATAAGGGTGATGTCCACCGGCCTACCTCCCTGTGCCCGGGAAAGAAGAGGCCTGGCCTGTCTCCAACAAGGTCGTTGCCCTGGTGGCACCCTCATTTTGGGCGCGAGCAGTCATCGCCACGGGCGGCCTCAGGGCCGGCCCGACGCGAATCACCCCGCGCGCAGTACTAGTTGGAGAAAACATGGGTCGGCAATATTCCCCTGAAGTCGGGTTGGTTGGCAATGGCTTTCGTTGGGACGGTAGCAGCGCCGCCCAAGGCGTGACGCTCCGGCCGTAGCGATTTCCTCGGCATGCACCGCACTGCACCGGTATGACCCCGTTGAGCGCGAATGCGATTGCCTGATCCCTCTAATTACGAAAGGTGCGCCTTAGGCGGGATATAAGGCATCGCTCGGAATTTGGAGAAATGCAAAAGCGTTCGGTGGTGAAGACCTCACCACTCAAAGCGCCCATTAGCTTTCTCCGTCTTCGCCGATAGCCTGCCTATGGGACAGGGCCAGGCCCGCTGTCAATGGCGGGCTGGTGGCAGTGACGTTTTACGTCCTCGGCTTCGCTGTTTTCGGCTTTTCGGCCTCGCCACCGCCGCGGCGTAATCAGCTGGAGGCCTGTTCCCGGCACTCGCTGTGGTGGCGGCTTTCCCCATTTTCTCCGTGGGGGCCAACGACCTAGGCGACGAGGCCATCGACCTGGGCGGCCTCGCCGGGGACGCCCGCCGCGGAGCCTGGTTGTCGCGAGTGGCCTGCTGTTTATCGCCGGCGCTGGGTCACCGGTCCGGAGCCAGGCGCACCCGGACGTCTGCGGCCACGGCGCCCTTTTCCAGTACGAACAGGGGATTGAGGTCCAGCTCGACAATCTCCGGCCAGTCCTGCGCCATGGCTGAGACGCCCCGTAGCACGTCATGGAGCGCCTCCACGTCCAGCACCGGCCCGCCGCGGTACCCGGTCAGCAACGGGTACGAGACCAACGTCTGCACCATCTCGGTCACGTCCTCGTCGCGGAGCGGGGCGACCCGCACAGCGACATCGCCGAGCACTTCGACCAGCCGGCCGCCGAGCCCGACGACGACCAGCGGTCCGAGCAAAGGGTCGCGATTGGTCCCGACGATCATCTCCTGGCCTGTCCCGATCTGCTCCTGGACCAAGAGCTCCTCGGCCAGTTCGGCCATC
This sequence comes from uncultured Acidimicrobiaceae bacterium, assembly GCA_964481925.1. Taxonomy (GTDB): domain Bacteria; phylum Actinomycetota; class Acidimicrobiia; order Acidimicrobiales; family Palsa-688; genus Fen-671. The sequence goes on along the minus strand of CAYZVQ010000105.1, from coordinate 11,584 downwards.
CCGGCCGCCTGCAGGCCCGCCCGGACCGAACGGGCGGCCTGCGCTGCACCGGCCGGTGTCGTCACTCCTAGCCGTACGCCTCCCACATCGCTCTTGTGGATAGCGGCGGCGACCTTGACGACGACCGGGCAGCCGAGCTCGACTTGAGCCGCCGCGGCTTCGTCCGGAGTGCGCACAGGAATGGACCGGGGCACGGCGATGCCGTAGGCACTCAACAGGGCCTCGGCGTCGGCGGGGGCCAGCCAGCCGTCATGGGCGCGCTGGCGCGCTAGGCCCAGGGACCACTCGATCGCTCGACCATGGGCTTGCGGCGTTCCCACATAGCTCGAGGCGTCGCCCATCGGGGCCGGATGAGACCACCTGTCCCTTCTTTCGTGCCATGCGACGCTTCGACCGAGGGCGCGCGCCGCGTTCTCGGGGAACATAAAAGCCGGGATGCCCGCCTCGCGCAGCGACGCCGGCGGTCCCTCGCGGTTCAAGAACACCGCCACCAGGGGGACGTCGGGGCCAAGGTCGCCGCGGGCGGAAACAAGCTCGGCGGCTACGTCCGCGGCGGTGGCGACCACGGGAGTGTTGAACACGACGATCAGTGCGTCGACGTCCGCTGAAGACCCGAGGGCTCGAACTACGTCGCCATAATGGCGGGCGGTGGCACTGGCGATCATGTCGACGGGGTTGCCCGCGCTGGCCTCGGCCGGGAGGAGCGACTTCAGGGCCCCAGTAACGACCTCGCCGAGCTCGGGGACCACAAGCCCGTTGTCCTCGCACGCGTCGGCGGCGACGACCCCGGAGCCACCCCCGTTCGTGACGATGGCCACCCGGCGTCCCCGGAAGTGTTTTTGCGAGCCCAACACCGTGGCCAGGTCGAGCACTTCCTCGATGGACCCGGCCCGTATGACGCCCGCCTGGTGGAGGAAAGCGTCGACGGCCACGTCGCCCGCGGATAGTGCCGCGGTGTGCGACGCTGCCCCGCGGCGACCGGCGGGAGTGCGACCGGCTTTCAAGACGACCAGAGGCACTCTTTCGCCGACGTGGCGGGCCACCCGGATGAAGGAACGGGGATCGGGGACGGACTCGAGGTAGGCCAGGACTAGGTCGGTACCGGGGTCCTGGCCCCAGTACAGCAGGAGGTCGGTCACACCGATGTCGGCGGTGTTACCGACTGAGACGAAACCTCCGAGGCCCAGGCCCCGAGCCTCCATAGCCTCGACGACGGCCAACCCGAAGGCCCCCGATTGACTGAGCATGCACGTGCCCCCGGAACGGGGGACGGTGCGGCCGAGGGTGGCGTTGAAGCGAGAGCTGCCGGCACCGCTCAACACCCCGGTGCAGTTCGGGCCGACCAGGTTGACGCCGCGCTCGAGGGCTGTCTCGACCAGGCTCGCCTGGAGAGCGGCCCCGGCGGTGCCTACCTCCGCGAAACCAGCCGAGATGACACACACGGCCTTGATGCCGAGGTCACCGGCCTGAGCGACCACCCCGGCCACAGCGGGGGCCGGCAGGCAGACGATGACAAGATCGGGGACGACCGGGCAGGATGCGAGATCGGGATAAGCGGTGACCCCCTGCACCAGGGAATGGCTCCGGTTGACAGGGAGGATGGGACCGTCAAATTGGCTGTCGACCAGGTTGGCGAACAGCAACCCCGAAAGGGTGGCGGGGTCGCTGCTGGCGCCGACCACGGCGATCGCCTGGGGGTGCAGGAACGCGTCCAGCGCCGGAGCGACGGCTCTCGCGCGGTCCCTCAGGTCCCCGTCGAGACGCTCGGTCCCGACGTCGGCAGCCCCCGGCCCGTTCTGGTCGTCCACGGCCTCAGTCTCCTGCAACTGCTCCCAGGGTTGTAAGGGCCAAGGTCACTGGTTGCCGCCGGCGGGCCAAAAGGCCTTTCGGCACCCCCAAGAACAGACTGACGGACCTAGGGGGCACGCCTCAGGGGCGCGGCACGTCGAAGTAGCGTTGACAACGGCATCGTAGGAGGTCGTGCCATGACCACAATGGCCGGACGACCCAAGCCTTTCGTCGTACCCGCGTATTGCAAGGGTTGTGGGAGGTGCATCAGAGCCTGTGTCAAGAACTGCTTGGCGCCGGGCACCGAGATCAACCCCGAGACGGGGCTGGTGCCGATGGTGCTGGACCTTACGGACTGCAATGGCTGCAGCCTCTGTGTCGATGCCTGCCCTGAACCCCACGGTCTCCACCTCTTCGAGGAAACCTTCGATGTCGCCAGGCCGGGCGCGCCCCAGGGGGCCCGGCCCTTTACGGCGCCTCGCCCTGAACCGTGGCCGGACGCACTGGTGGACCTGCCCGAGCGGGAGCCCCTCATCGTCAAGGGGACCTACGCCGCGGCGCTAGGCGCCATTCTGGCCGGCTGCCGCCACGTCTTCGGGTACCCCATCACGCCGTCGACCGAAGGCGCTGAGCTGATGGCGAGGGTACTGCCCGAGCTTGACGGGGTTTTCCTCCAAGCCGTCAGCGAGGTGGCGACGGTGAACATGATGTACGGCGCCGGCGGCGCCGGGAAACGCTGCCTGACTTTCACGAGCTCCCCCGGCTTCAGCCTGATGCTAGAGGGGATCTCTTACATGATCGGGGCAGAGGTACCTGCCGTTTTCGTAAACATCATGCGGGGCGGCCCCGGGCTGGGCAACGTCGGGCCCGAGCAGGCGGACATCAAACTCGCTTGCCGAGGCCTCGGCCACGGCAACACTCACGCCATTGCGCTCGCCCCGGCCTCTCCCCAGGAGATGCTCGACCTCACCATGCTCTCGTTCGAGCTCGCCTTCAAGTACCGGAACCCGGTGGTGGTGCTAGGCGACGGCTATCTCGGCCAGATGACCGGGAAGGTACAACTGCCGAGCCGAATGGTGCGGCCCGGGATCCCCGAGTGGGCCGTCTACGGGGACCGCTCTCATCGCGGCAACCTGATCTGTTCGATCCGACTGGAGCCCGAAGAGCTCGAGCAGCACAATATAGACCTCGACGAGAAGTACGCCCGGATCGTAGCCAACGAGCAGCGCGTCGAGTTCCACCGTTGTGATGACGCCGAGGTACTTCTCGTGGCGTGCAACACGCCCGCACAACTGGCCAAGGGCGCCATTAGGGACCTGCGCGACAAGGGCCTGAGAGTGGGCCTCCTGCGCCCCATCACCGTCTGGCCATTTCCCATAGACGGCTTGTGCAACGTGCTCGACCAGGTCAAGCGTCTCGTCGTCGTGGAAGCTAGCAGCGGCCAACTGGAGGACGAGATGAGGCTGGCGCTCAGCCACGCCGACGTCCACGCGCCGCCCCCTATAAGCCACGTGCGCCGCATGGGGGGTATCCTGCCGTCCCAGGGCGAGATCGTAGAGCACGTGCTCGGCGTGAAGGAGCTGTCCTGATGCCTACTGCGGTCTTCTACAGCACCTTCGAGCGCCATGCCCACGGCGAAGGGGTCAACGCCCATTCGACGACCTACTGCCCCGGCTGTGGCCACGGGTTGGCTCACAAGTACCTCGCTGAAGCCATCGATGACCTCGGGGCCCAAGACCGGACTGTTCTCGTCTCGCCTGTCGGTTGCTCGGTGTTCATGTACTACTACTTCGACGTCGGCAATTCGCAGGCCGCGCATGGACGAGCCCCGGCCGTGGCGATCGGTCACAAGACCGCCAACCCGGGGTCGATCGTGATCGCTTACCAGGGAGACGGAGACCTGGCGTCCATCGGGCTGGCCGAGATCATAAGCACGGCACAGCTCGGGATCCCCATCACGGTGATATTCATCAACAATTCCGTGTACGGGATGACGGGAGGGCAAATGGCGCCCACGACGCTGATGGGCCAGCGGACGACGACCACCCTCGAGGGCCGGGCGCCCCGCACCGGACAACCCCTGAGGATGGCAGAGCTGATCGCCGGCCTCGACGGGCCTGTGTACGTGGAACGGGTCGCTTTATATGACAACAGGCGACGCACCCACGCCAAGCGGGCTATTAAGAAAGCGCTCGAACTACAAGTCACCGGCACGGGCTTCGCGTTCATCGAGGTCCTCTCCGAGTGCCCCGTCCACTTCGGCCTCGAGCCCGAGGCGGCCGAAGACTGGGTGCGGGACAACATGGTGCCGGTCTTCCCCCTCGGGGTGAAAAAGGACATCACCGACGGCCCCGCTTTCCCGGCCATCCCGTCCCCGACCTACGACCCCGTCAAGACCCTGGCTGCGCTCGGCGCGAAGAGCGAGCGCGAGGCTCGCTTCGCCGATGGTTTCCCGGCCCACCTCGATCCTGAGGACATCGGCTTCAAGCTCGCCGGGTCGGGAGGCGACGGTGCTCAGACAGCGGCGATGGTGATCGCCCGCGGCGCCATCAACGAGGGTTACGACTCGACGCTCATCCCGAGCTACGGTCCCGAGTCCCGTGGCGGCACTTCCTACGCCGACGTCCACGTCGCCCGGCACGAGGTGCTCTCGCCAGCGGCGCCGAGGCCCCACGTCCTCGTGGCGTTCAATGCTCCCAGCCTCATGAGGTTCGGTCCGAGCGTCCGGGCCGGCGGGACGATCATCTACGACAACTCCGTCATCAGCGCCCTACCGGGTGACCTCGCTACCGGGGTCAGGACGGTGGGAGTACCGTTCGCAGGCGCCGCCAAAGACCTCGGGGCACCGTTGGTCAAGAACGTCGTCGCCCTGGGGGCCCTGCAGGTAACGACGAAGGTCTTTCCGGAGGAGACCTTCCTCACCTCCATCCGTGCCGCGTTGCAGACGAAATGTGCTTTAGTAGCGCTCAACGAAGAGGCGTTCAAACTGGGAGCAAAGTTGGCTGCTCGTAGCTAAATGGACTAGAGCAACGGCCTACGGGCAACCCCCGGCCTGGGCGCTGGCGTCGGCTGCCACAATGGCGTCGACCAACATGGCCGGGGACACCTCGAACGGCTCGTTATGCGCGGTCTCGCCTTCGGCCAAGCTGCGTTCGGCGATGCGCAGCAGCACCCCCTCGTCTGGTGCGTCCAGCCCGAGCTGGGACAACGTGGTAGGCAGCCCGACCTCTCGGGCGAAACCTATGACCGTTCGCAGCTCTTCGGAAGGTCTGCCCTCCAAGACCAACTGGACCAGCAGGCCGAATGCCACCTTCTCGCCGTGGAGGTACCGGTGCGTGCCCGGTGCGACGGTCAGCCCATTGTGCACCGAATGCGCCACCGCCAGACCTCCTGACTCGAAGCCGAGCCCTGACAGCAGGGTGTTGGCTTCCACCAATCGCTCGAGTGCCGGTGTGACGGCCTCCCGGCGCACGGCCTCGCACGCCGCCGGTCCATCGGCCAACAGGGTGTCGAAGCAGAGACGAGCTAAAGCGCCTGCGGTGTTCGTGGTCGCCCCGTGGAGCTGGTTCGGCCGGTGCGCCTCGATCACCGTCCGCGCCTCGAACCAGGTGGCCAGCGCGTCGCCCATGCCGGCGACCAGCAGTCTCACCGGCGCCCGCGCTATGACCGCGGTGTCCACGAGGACCAGGTCGGGATTGCGCCGGTAGAAGAGGTACCTGTCGAACGCCCCGTCGTCTGTATAAAGGACCGAAAGGGCGCTGCAAGGTGCGTCGCTCGATGCCGTGGTCGGGCAGTTGACCACCGGGAGGTCGAGCTCTGCCGCCGCCGCACGGGCCGTATCGAGGACTTTGCCTCCCCCGGCGCCCACGATGACTTGGGCCTTGAGCGCCTTGCCCGCGCTCGCGACCGCCACCACCTCGCTCCGCGTGCACTCGCCTCCGAACTCGTGCACACCGAGTTCGACACCGGCCCCGCCGAGGCTCCTTTCCCACACCGCCTCGAGGAGCCGCCGAGGCGACGGGCTGGCCACGATCAAAGCTGGTCCTGTGAAACCCATGGCGACCATCTCCGGGCCGAGCTGCTCGGTGGCATCACGTCCTTGCACGTAGCGGCTGGGCGAACAAAAGACGCTGAGCATGAAAGTCAGAATACGGACCGGCGGATCTGTACCGCGCTCCCACGATTGGTCGGCCGCGTCGGCTTCTTGGAGGTCATTGGCCTGATTGCAGCACGAGGTCGGCTTCGTCAACCTCGTCAACGGTCACTTCGGGGAGCAGACGGCGCAGACGCGACCCGACCGACCAACGGGCCGGCTTGCCCAAGCGAGAGCGACGAAGGGCGACGACCACCCAAGCGGCGCCCCGGGCCCGCACAAAGGCAGCGAGGGCGGGGGCGGCGGACGTCCCCGGCATTTCCTGGAATGTCCCCCCCAGTTCCAGTGTCAGCTCCCTGTCCTGGTCGAGCCCGTGCCGGAGCCTAGGGGCGAGAGAGTCTTCGAGCTCCACATGGACGACGACGAGGTCAGCGTCGTGTTCTCGGGCCAGTCGAGCGGCGTTACGGACCACGTGCTCACCGCGTCCCGACCCAGAGACGCCCGCGACCACCAACGGGCGCGTGGCCGGCGTGCTGAGCCCTTGGCGCACGAGAAGCTCGGTCCCAGCGACGTTGACGTCTCCGGCCATCCAGGCCCGGCCCAGCTGGGTCAGGGCGTCGAGGTTGGATGTCCGGAAGTAGTCGGCGAGTGCCCCGCCAACCTGGTCGGCCGAGTAAACCTTCCCGGAGGCGATGCGCCGGCGCAGTGCCTCGGCCCCCATGTCGACCAGGACGACCTCGCCGGAACGCACGAATTCGTCCGGCACTAACTCGACAGCACCCACCCCGGTGATACGGGCGGCGTAGTCGCGCACCGACTGCAAGTTGGCCACGTTGACGGTCGTCAGGACATCGAGCCCGGAGGCAAGGACGTCGACCACGTCCTCCCAGCGCCCTCGGCCCCTATCGGGTACCGTGTGGGCCAGCTCGTCCACCAGCACTAGGTCGGCGCCGCTGGCGACAACGGCGTCGACGTCGAGCTCGGCGAACGCAACGCCTCGGTACAACGCCGTTCGTGGGGCTATCACTTCCAGGTCGCCAAGCTGAGAGCGAGTCTCGGCTCGCCCGTGGCGTTCGACCCAACCGACGACAACCCGCTCACCGCCGTCCCGACGGCGCCGGCCCTCGGCCAGCATGGTGTATGTCTTGCCGACACCGGGGGCGATCCCCAAGTACGTGCGTAAGGACCCTGGTGAGACCAACTACGCCGTTCCTTCTGCGGTCATACCAGGTTCTAACCCGGCGCTCACAGCAGTTCTTCCCGCCCCGACCCCCTCAGTCCCCCGCCGCGTCCTAGTACCTACCACCCTTGGTGGCGATCAGATGGCGTCCTGGTCGCCGGCCCAGGACGCCAGTGCCCGGCGGACGAGGCGTTCGCTATGCACGGCACCCTTGCCTGGAGGGTTGTGAACATGCGCCCATAGCGCGCGATAGCTTTACTTCATGCCGTCCGCATAGAAGCGTTCATCCGTAACCTCAGACACCTCAATAGGGACACCCTCCCTTGCCGAGCAAATGGACGCGATCGCAACGCGCAAGTCGCGCAGAGCGTCCCGGCCGGTGTACCTCGATGGTCGGCCACTTGTCAAGGAATCTACGAATTCGTGCATGCGGTGGACATGCGCACGGCTGTAATACGAGACCTCAGACTCCCAGATGTCGTCTTCACCCTCGTCGAAGCGGAACGTCTCCGGCTCCTTGCCGCGGCGGTGCAGCACGAGATGCACGGGCTTGCCATTCCTCTGCAGGCCTCCGCCACCTTCGCCGAGGAACTCGATGAGGCCTTTCTCCCCGATTACCGTCGCCGACAAGCCAGTCATGAAGTCGTATTTCCCGTTGAGGCGCTCCGCTCGCATCCAGACCCCCAGACAAGCCGGGTCTTCATGTGCCCAAGTCATGAGTGGGAAATCATATTCCGTATTGACCTCGTAGAGGTCTTCGGAGTCTTTCTCGTCATCCCCGGTTCGCGGCACCACTCTATCGCGCAGCCAGGAGTTGTCCGCCTTAACAGAATACACCTTCTTGATTGGGGAGCCGTTCATCAGGTATTGTGCCATGGCAAAAAAGTGAATATTGTGGTCAAATTGCCAGGGGAACCCGTTTCCGCCAGCCTTGCTGGAGTCCTCTCGCCACCTCTCAATATTGGTGGCGTCACCGTGAACTGTACCGAGAACTCCCGGGCGGTCAAGCCACGCACCAAAACGCTGTCGGATCTGTTGCGGCTTGCCGATCTCGCCGGCTTCGATGAGCTCGTGTGCCTTGACGATTGTTGCCATAAAGACGTAAGTCTCATCGACTGCTAGCGCGACGCCGTGGTGGTCAGCCTGGTCGCAGATGTCCTCCCCCTCTTCCAGCGTGAGGGCGAGAGGCTTCTCGCAATGGATATTCTTCCCGGCCCTGGCGGCAGCGACCGCCATTGGCCTGTGCAAATATGTCGGCGTCATAATGTCGATAGTGTTGATTGCTGGGTCCGTGAGCATCTCGGCATACGACGTGTAATACTTGGGGATGCGGAACTGCTTTGCGACCCTCTGTGCCTGCGTCTCATACAAGTCGCACACGGCGAGTACTTCCGCACCGGGGTGGGACACGTACCCCTTGATGTGAGCGGAAGAGACTAGCCCGAGCCCAACAACACCGATCTTGACCTTATCAAGCTTCACAGATCAATTCTCCTATACCTTGAAGGGTGGGGGACGACTGGCGGATCAGGCGGCGAATGCCCCCATAGCGGAGCTCTTACGTTGCCACGCCAAGAGATAAACGTGCGACAAAGGACGACCTTTCCCAAGGTCCTTGCCCGTCAGCGCGGCCCGCTGATGGGCGTCCTCTAGGGCTTCCGCCTCGACGCCGTCGGGCTGTCCATGGAGCCTGACCTCAAGTCGGATCCGCGACTTCATGATGCCTCCATCGTCACCGGCATGACTGACGCTTCAACCAGCTTGCCAGTTCTTCCCGTAGTTGGCGTTCGAGGGCGTCAGGTGCACCCTCTCTGGTGCTTCGCCGGACACCTACAGCGGAGCTTCGAGTAGTTGGCGCCTGGGACCACGACCCAGCCACGTGCCTCTGCCTCGAGCAGCACACCTTCGATGTCCTTGTCCAGGTGCCGTCGCCTCGCCACGCAGCTCATGTTGGCACAACCCACGCCGGACGGGCCCGTCGATGTTGTGAGCCACTGCGCGCCGGCGTCCCCCTTCTGGTGATGTCACGGCGACTGGGGCATAAGCTCCGTGCAGGTGACCGGGGACATCGAGAGCCACGTGGTCGAGGGACCCGACCGGGATGCCGCGGAGCTGACGGCCGGCCTTGTCCTCCCCCCGGCGGTCGGCCGGTTACGCCGGCCGGGTATCACCTAGACTCCCTGGGTGCGTTGTTATATGACCAGCACCGTTTCGGGATCTGGAGCCCTCATCGGAGGGCACGGCAAACCTCGGTGGAGGGTATGTTTGCAAACGGTTTGCAAAGTGCCCGTTGGAGGACCCGAAGCTCCCGCTGGTAGTGTAAAAGCGCAGGTCAACACATGTTGCGCTCGTAGCTCAACGGATTAGAGCATCTGACTACGGATCAGAAGGTTGTGGGTTCAAATCCCGCCGAGCGCACTAGATATGGGCAGGTCAGAGGCGGTACCGCTGGGAATTTAGCGCCGCTGGGGCCAGGAATTGTCACAGAATTGTCACGGAGGGCCGGTTGCCTCAGGTCGTGGACATGGAGCGGGAGCGCACTCGGCGTCTTTCTCGGGCGATCGAGCGCGACTTGCGTCGGGCCGGAGGCAAGGCACTGGCCGTCGACGAAGGTGGGGTGGATGACTCCGTACGCTGGCGTCGGGCCGCGGTTATGGCGGCGCACCGCATGGGGCACCGGGCCCGCACCTACCTCTGGCTCGGGCAGTGGCACGTCGACCTCGACTACCCGGTGACCAAAGAAGAAAGCCGGATGGCGGCCGACGTGATGGGTGCCCTCCTGTCCGGCCTGAGGACCGAGCCCTAGTCCGCCGTCAGCTTCTTCCGGGCCCCGAAGAGCATGCCCGCCACCTTCTCGGCCGCAGCGCGGTCCAGCTGTTCGACCCGGTGCTGGTAGACGTTCTGAGTGACCGCCGTGCTGGAGTGGCCCAGCCTGACGGCCACGACTTTGACGTCCACCCCGGCGCGCAGCAAGGCGGTGGCGAGCGTTATCTGTAGTTCTCGGGGAAGTTGCCAGGTCAGGGCAGGTTTCTCGTGTGAGGCACATTAGGCACATCGGCTCTTAGAGCGCGGTCGAACGGGACGCAGCTGCGGTCATCGGCCGGCGTTCTCTGTGCGGATCATGCGCCGAAGGCTCTCGCGGGCCGCCGTCAAGTCGTCCTCGAGCTCTCGCACGCGACGCTCGGAGGAGCGTTGTTCGCAATCGCGTGCCTCTCGTTCAGCTACAAGGCGCCGGTTGACCACTTCGAGGTCAGCGACCCGGTTGATGAGCTCGCTGCGCTGGGGACCGTCGATGTCGGCACCGAGCTGGAGGCGCAGTCGCTTTCGCAGGTTGTCGTGCTCGCCTCGGAGCCGTTTGATCTCCGCCTGGGCTATAGCGAGATCCACTCGGAGGCCTGCCGGTGCGGTGCCACATTCAGCAGTCTTGATGCTGTTGGCCTGTCGCTGACGGGCCGTCTCCACATGCTCGCGAACTCCGCCTGCGTAAACGAGCCAGGTTGATACCCCTGCGGCCTTGGCGACCGCCGGGAACGTGATCGGCGCGCCGGTGGCCTCGAGCGACTCGAGGGCGACGAGGGCCCGGTGGCGCTTGTCGCGGCTGTCGCGAGCCCGGGCGGCTGCCAAGGCGCTGCCCGGGCTCGACGTCATCAGCTGGCTCTGACCGGGATGAGGCGGGCCGCCCGGGCGCGGCGCAACAGACGGCTGGCTTCCTCGACTTCGGCCCGCTCGTCTGTGCCGAGGGCGGCCAGGCGCTCCTTGATCGAGCCGGCGACCCGATTGAATGCCTCCATCTGGGACGTTAGGTTGGCGACGACATAGCCGGCCGCCCCGATGGCGAGCGCCGTCTCACGATCGGCCCGCAGGCTGGCGACGTGCTCCTCAATGGCGGCCAGATAAGAGGGATCGGGGCGGTAGAACCCACAGCCGGCGCACTGAAAGCGGATCGGGCACGAACCGCCACCGGCACGCACGTTCGAAGGCTCGGTGCAGTTGCCGAAGGGCACCGAAACTGACGCCTTCTCCCACGCCAGCGGGCTTGTGAAAGGCGACGGGTTCCCGCCGGAATCGGTGGCGAACGAGCCGACGGAGCGGATCGCCTCCTGCTTCCGTTTCAGGCTCACGTGGTAGTAGCCCATCGTGGTCTGGACCGAGACATGGTCCATCAAGTCCCTGAGAACGTCGACCGGCACCCCGGCGTCGGCGTGGCGCTGGGCGTAGGAATGCCGCAAAGTGTAAGGGAAGATGAGGCGGCGGTCGAACGGGAGCGGGTACCCGTCCGGCCCGAGCACGTCCCCCGATATGGCTTCGAGCCCCCTCACCCACTCCTTGAAGATCCGTGTGAAGCAGGACGGCGTGACGTGGCCGATCGACTGGTGTGCCCTCAGAAGTGACGTCGGGAAAAGCCACTCACTCGTGACCGGCGGCCCTGGGATGACGACCCGATGCCGCTCCCAGCTGATCACGTGCTCGGCGGTCTCGGTCGTGATCGGCAGGCGCCTTCGCATACGCCCGGCCTTGTGGTT
>CAYZVQ010000104.1:0-14706 GCA_964481925.1 uncultured Acidimicrobiaceae bacterium | reverse complement strand
TCGCGGATGTCGTTGGGCGTCACCCGCAGGGCGTTGGCCAGCCCGTCACTGGCGGCGTAGCGGTCCAAGGCCTGGCGCAGCAGCGCGGTCACCTCGGCCCCCCATCCGGGCTGGAGGGTGAGGTCGGGCAGCAGCTCGAACTCCACCACCAGGCCGGGCACCTGCAGGGCCACGGCCCGGGCGCACGCCTGGTCGATCATCTCGGTGTACTCCCGGCGCACGTCGACCATGGTGCCGGCGTCTATGTGCATGGGCGGCAGGGTGAAGTTGAGCTCGGGGTAGACCGTACCGTCGCCCAGTACCAGCCCCCGGCCCACCTTCAGCGGGCGCGGGCAGCGCCCGAACACGAACTCGTCCAGACTGGTGATGGCCAGGCCGGTGTACTTTTCCATTCAGGCGGCCAGCACTTCTTTGACCAACCGTACGGCACTCGAGGCGTCTTCGGCGTAGCCGTCGGCCCCGATTTCGTCGGCGTAAGTCTTGGTTATGGGCGCCCCGCCCACGATGATGCGCACCTGGTCGCGCAGGCCGGCGTCCCGTAGGGCCTCGATGGTGGCCTGCATGTTGGTCATGGTGGTGGTGAGCAGGGCGGACATGGCCACCACGTTGGCGCCCTCACGCACCGCCTGGACGAACTTGTCGGCCGGTACGTCCACCCCGAGGTCGACGATCTCATAGCCCGAACCCTCGAGCATCATGGCCACCAAGTTCTTGCCGATGTCGTGCAAGTCGCCCTGCGTGGTGCCTATCGCCACCTTGCCGTTGGACTTCACCCCCTGTTCGACAAGGTAGGGCTTCAAGACCTTGAGCGCCGCCGCCATGGCCCGGGCCGCCACGAGCATCTCGGGCACGAAGATCTCGCCCTCCTCGTAGAGCTGGCCCACCTGGCCCATGCCCGCGATCAGGCCGTCGCGTAACAGGGTGCCCGCCTCGGTGCCTTCGGCCAGGCCCTCGCCCACCTTGGCCACGGCCACTTTGGCCTGGCCGTCCACCACTGCCTCACGCAGCTCATCGATCGTCGTCATCTAGTCACCGCTCCGTTCTTTGTTCCCTAGGCGCACTTGACTGCCAATAGCCCTTCAAGTCTTTTGCAAAATACAAACCTGTCACTCTGTTGCACTTTGGCCCATCCCAACCCGGTCACGACGCGTGGACTAGCTCCCGAGCCGTGTCGAGCATCGCTACGACATTTTGGGGAGGTACGTCAGCCAGAATATTGTGGACCTGTTGGAAGACGAAACCGCCTCCCTGCCTCATGATCTCGACCTGCCGGGTGACGTGCTCCCTGATCTCCTCCGGCGTGCCCTGGGAAAGCAGCCGTTGAGTGTCGCAGCCACCACCCCAAAAGGTGATGTCCTTGCCGAAGTCTCGCTTCAAACCCTCGGGCTCCATCCCTCTACAACTGATCTGCACCGGGTTGACGGCGTCGGCGCCGGCTTCGATGATGTCCGGCAAAAGACGCCGGATATCACCACAGGAATGGAGCAGGACTTTCACGTCGGCCAACTCCTTGGCCCGCTGCCACAGGCGCCCGTGACGAGGTTTGAAGAACTCTCTGTACATCCGAGGCGAGATCATGGGGCCGGTCTGGACCCCGAGGTCGTCACTGAAATTGATGACGTCGACGTATGGCCCGACCAACCGGAGGAACTTCTCTAATCCCTTGAGGTGGTGTTCCGTGAGGCGCTCCAGGATGTCGTGGGCGCGGTCCGGCTCGGCCGCCAGCAACGCCAGAAAATTGTCGTTCCGATAAAGGTACTGCCCCCATTCCATGAGATTGCAGGCGTACAGGCCCACTATCGCCCGGTCGCTTTGGGAGCGCAGGCGCCGGGCGCCCTCGACCAGGAGGCGGTCACCGTCGGGCCCCTCGACCAACGGCCCCGGAGGCGAAGGAATGTTCCACATAACCTCTGCCATGGCCTCTTCGAGGGCCTCGTGATCAGGCTCGTGGTCGGCCCAGGGGAAGTAAGCCCACTCGAAGTACAAGGCGCCGTCTGGCATCCTGCCGACAACGCGCCCGGTATGAGAACGGACGACCCACGCCTTGTCGACCCGCTCCGGCAATGTCCAGGCGGGTACCTGGCAGGGCGTGCCGTCTGGGAGCACCCAATCCGCCCAGTCGCCATCATCAAGGGCGAACGCCCGCCCAAGCTCGATGGTGTCCACTTCGAAGCGGTCCAGAACGTCGTCGTCCACAATGGCGAGCTGCTGTTGAATGTCATATACGCGTATGGGCCTGGGCTCGAGCACGAGGTATTTTCGCAGCTTGGCATAGGCAATGGCGGCGATGCCCGACGAGCGGTGACCGGAGAAGTCAATCGGCACGCGCGCCGTCTCTTCGTGGTTGAATGCTGCCAAAACACGATCTCTCGAGTTCATCAGCGTCTCCTTTCCAGCCTGTAGCCGGCCCGGGCCCCGAACCGCCACTGGTACCAACCAATCCCAGTAAGTACCGGCTTCCCGGAACAGAGACCTTTGGCCCTTTTGGTCGTGACGTTTGACATGACTGTGCCTAGTCCCGGCCTTGGTCAAATCCAAGACGCCGAAGGTGCCAGCCGGCGCCGGCATGAGCGACGTCCAGATCGAGCACCCGCAGGAAGTGTTGCTTGGCAGCAGAACGGCGCCCGAGCCCGACCAGGCCAAGAGCTTCGAGGTAATGGCACTCAGCCCGGTTGCGGTGACCGAGGTCGTCCTCGAAGACCAGAAATGTGGGCAGGGATGTGGCGAAATAGTCGATTTTTTGGGGCTCGGCGCCACGCTGTCGGGCGGAGCGGAGCAAGTGTTCCAGGAGGTCGGTGGCGGCGTCCTCATCACCGAGGGCGCGCCGGGCCTGAGCCTGCCAGTAGGTGGGCTCTCCCCCTGCGGCCTGCGGCGCCCCTTGAACGGTCGCCGCCAAGTTCAGCCAACGGAGCGCCTCGCTCTCCCGGCCGGCGGCGCGCAGGGCCAGGCCCAAGTGGCACTGGACTTCGTTTTCAGGTGCCAGAAGGTGCTTGGCTTCTCCGAGGTTCGCCGGGCGGGTGAGCGCGGCCTCCATGAGCCCGATGGCCGTGCCCGGGTGGCCCGCGTCAAGGGCAAGCGTGCCGAGGCGCAGGTTGGCCGACACCCACTGGGCCGAGACCAGCCCCTCTCCGCCCTCCCAGGGATGGAAGCGCCGGGAGCTGATCGCTGTCAGGGCCTCATCGTAACGGCCCAGGATGTTTAGGAGGGTGACGTACTCAATGGTGAGGTCGTCGCGCTTGTCGACGAGAGGGCGGCACTCCTCGAGGAGGGTGGTGCGCTCGACGGGGGCGACGCCGCACCGGTGGCGCAATTGGTCCAGCTCGTAGAGGACGCGTGCGTCGGTGGGAGCGGCGGCGAACGCTCGCCCGTAACAGGCCAGCGCCTCCTCGCGCCGCCCTAGCACGTTGAACTCGGCCAGGCCGAGGTTGCGGTGCGACGTCGGGAAGGTGGGGTCGAGCCGGGCCGCCCGGCGCCAGGCGCCGATGGCGTCCTCGTAACGTCGTCTGTCATAAAGAAGATTGCCGTAGTAGTACGGGGCACGGGCATCCTGCGGCCTTCGTGCCATGGCGCTCTCCAGGACGTCGATCTCTTCCAGGCGAGCCGGGAAGCAATAGTCCGGGGGCATTTCCTCGGCCCGGCTCAGCTCCGCCACCGCCCCGGGGTCGCCGGCCAGGCTCAGCAGCCAGGCCAGCGTGTACCCGACCATGGGATGGGGCACGGCAGAGCCGGCCGTCAAGTTCCGGCGCAGCACGTCGATCGCCTCTTCCAGCAGCCCGGCGGCAGCGTAATCGTGGGCGACGTCAAGTGCGGTCTGCGCACCACCAGGCAGGGCGTCGTCAACCGCGGGGCCCGCCGGGACCTCACTGCCGCCGTCGGAAGGGCTGAGGCGCTCGTCGTCTATGGCCAACCATCGGCGCTGGTCCAAGGCCATGGCGTCGAGAGGGTCGACGGCCAGTACGGCCCGGATGTCCTCGACCGCTCCGGCCCGGCGGCCCAAGCGGCGGCGGATGGCGGCTCGGAGGCTGCGCGCCGCCGTCTGGTCACGGTCGGCGTCGACGGCACCGTCTAGAAGCTCGAGCGCTACTCCCAGGCTCCCTCGTCGAGCAGCCAACTGGGCGCGGGCAAACTGGGCCGGGCCGCGCCACACGCCCGACCAGGCCGCCTTGCTCAGCGCCTCGTCGGCCTCGTCGGACCGGCCCGCCGCACGCAGGGCCAAGCCCAACCCGTAGAGGGGCTCGCCATCGTAGGGGTTGGGATTGAGCCGGGTAAGCGTAGCGATCGCCGCGCTGAAGCAGTCGATAGCGAGCTGGTGCTCGCCCCGATGACGGTGCCACCAACCCAGGGCGGTGTTGGACCGGACATCTCCCGGCTGCCGCCGGAGCGCCTCGCGCCAGTAGTCTTCGGGCCGGCGGGTGGCGTGGTGGTACTGAGCGAGGTGCAAGCCGGTCAGGTACAGCTCCTCGGTCGAGGAGATGTCGGTGGGCGGAGGTGGCTCATGCGCCGGCTCGGGAGGCTCGCCCGGCCCCACCGCCTCGGCCCTGTAGGCAACGAGCTGGCGCCCATCGGCCCACGCCGACAGGCTCAGGTCGGTCGCTTCAGTCCCGGCCGGGAGCGCGATGTCGTCGACCAGCAGCGGTCGCCCCGGGGCCAGGTCGGCCGTTTGTTGCCAGAGGATCTCCTTTCCAGCCATCAACTGCAATGTCGTTGCGGGCTGCTCCCTCGTGACCGCCGCCCCGACGCGAGCCGACCCAGCGCGCACGGTCAGGCTCAGTGCGCCATCGAGGCTGGCGGCTTGGGCCGGACCAATCCGCTGGACCGGGTACCAGAACTGGCTGAAGGTCTTGGTCTCGTAGGGCATGAGGAAGCTGAAATCCGGCTGGTTATCGGTGTAGACGCCTGCCATCAGCTCCACATAGGGCCCGTCGGTGTCGGTAAGCTCACGGTCCCAGGCGTAGCCGAACTCAGCGTTACCCCATGTCCACTGCTTCTTGCCAGGCGAGATGCGGTGGTCGGCCCAGTGCACAAATCCTGCGTCGGCAGCGTGGTCGTACCCCCCGAAAAAGTCGCCCCGTGTACCCGTAGCCATGTACGAGGTCGGGACCGGGATGTTGCGGTACCAGGACAGGTCGGCCTCGTCGGGGGGACGGGCGCCGTAATCGACGCCGTAGTACGGCCCACGGGCCACGGGGAACGCGGAAACGGCCCGCTTGGCGTGGTCGAACACGTACTTGACGTCGGGGGGGAAAAACGACTGGTAGCGTCCGTGGGCCCGTGCGCACACGTTGGCCCACCACAGGAACGTGCGGACCTCCGGCGTCCGGTTGAACAAGCGGGCCCGGAGCTCGACCAGCGACGAGCCCGGCCGCAAGGTCACGCCATGCATGCCCTTCATTCGGCCCATGGGCTCGTGCTCCGAGCACCAGACGGTCCGTCCCCCGTCAGCCAGCTCCTCGATCACCCAGTCAACGGGCATGAAACTCGACGGGCGGTGGTGCTGCGGCCAGTTGAACTCCACCCCTCCCGATATCCAGGGGCCCAGCAACCCGACCAGAGCGGGCTTGATCACGTTCTGCCTGTAAAAGAAATCGTAGCCGTTGGTGCGGTCCAGCCCCACGTGGATGCGCCCACCGAGCTCGGGCAGGACCATGAGGCGCACGTACTCGTTCTCCAGGTGCACGGCCGCCCAGGCCTTGTCAATTCGCTCGTCCGAGACGCTGTCCACTACCGGGTTGGGATAGACGCGCCCAGACGAACCCTGGTAAACGCGCTTTTCCAGGAACATCGGGTTGCGGTCCGCGGGCGGCGTCGGGTAGGTCGGGATGACGACCGGCGCGGCCCAAGCGGCCACGGGACAGCCAACCGCAGGTCCTGGGCGCTCCGGGAGCTCGATCACGCTTCTCCTCCGCACTCGACGCGACGGCCTACCGGAGCGCGCGCGACCACGGATGTCCCGAGACGCAGGACCACCGACGCCGTTGCCCCGGGGACGGCCGCCGTAGCGCGGATAGAAAAGGAGGTCCCGGTAGCAGCCGAGCCCAGGTGCACCTCCCCCAAAGGAGCCCCCCCGCGGTCCACGAACCCGACGGTGACGGGACGAGACAAAAAGGCTCCGATCTTGCCGGTCAGGCTCACGCCGGACGGTCCCGGTACGGCAACCAACGGTTCGAGCACGCAGGCCGCCTCTTGGACGTCGGTCACCGGCCCTTCGCCGGAGCAGCCGAGCACGTCTGTTACCAGCTGCGTGGACGACCCGGGCGGCATAGTCCGAAGGGGCCCGAGCACTTCACATTCGACAACACGATGGCGAGGCCACAGGCCGCCCAACTGGCCCAACGGCTCGTCGAGAGGGTACTCGAGCCACACTTCCACCTTCGACCCACCGTCGGGGTAAGGCGCGCCCGGCTCGGGGGCAAACCGCAGGGCCGTTACCCGTCCCGCTCCGGCGTGGGCTACCCAGCCTGTCGCGCCGGCGAACCCCAGCTTGCCCACGACGTCCTGGGGTGGCACCCAGGCCGCATGAACGGCGCCCTGGTCGACATGTAGGCGGCCGGTCCCGGCAATGAGATCGCGGACCGCCGTGCCCAGGACCGGCTCGGTGCCCACCCAAACGCCGTGCCTGGCGTCCAGCCCCATGAGAGGCGGGCGGATGCCCGGTAACTGCACCACGTGCCAGATAGCCCAGCGGACCACCCGCTCGCTGACATTGGTAAACGTGCTGGTCAACCGGTACCCAGATTTACCCGCCGTGACCTCCACCTTGCGCTCGACGCTAAGTCCTGTCCGAGCGTCATCAGCGCTGCGCATCTCGGTCCACGCGCGGGTGCTTTCCGAAGCCCACCGGGCCGTGTAGGGGCCCCCGTCCAGCACCCGGTCGGGCGGCCCCGGCCACTCGCCAGGACCGGACCAGCCCTGGGGTGCAGGCCAAGTCTTGTCGCCACCCCAATTGGTCCAGCTCCCGAGCGTCCGGGCCGGGTCATCGGCGCCCTCGGTGACCTTCCCGACCGGATGGAGGGCCTCGTCAAGCAGGTCAGCATTGCGGAACAAGTGCTCGCCCGCCGGTGTGACCAGCGATAACACCCGACCTCCCAACGAAGGCACCACACCCACCCTCACGTCCTTGGTCGAGAGCCACAAAGTCCGGCGTCCCCCGCTGTCGTCTGCGTCGACACGGGGCCCTTCCCCAGGAGAGGGAGTCTCAATCATTGAGGCCGCCGGTCGGGATAATCACGACCTTCCCGGCGCTGGCGCCGGCGGCTAGTAGGTACGCCTCATCGGCGTGATCAAGCCCGAACCGGTCGCTGACAATGCTCTCGGGGCGAAGCTGCCAGCGGACCAGGTCAACGGCGAGGCGCTCCATGTCCTGCAGTGATGTCACCCACGAGGCAAAAATGGTGAGCTGTTTGTGCAGGAGGAGGTCCGACACTTCGGTTTCCAGACGACCGCCCTCCCCCACCAAGGAGACCCGCCCCCATTCAGCGGCGCCGGCCATGGCGGTGGAGCGCCCCGGGGTACTGCCCGAGCATTCGATGACGCGCGAACAGCCGCGGCCACCCGTCAGGTCCCGTAACCGCGACTGAACATCTTCATCGGCCGCCAGAACGGCGTCGAAAAAGCCCAGGCCCATGGCCCACTTTTGGCGCAACGGGCTGACCTCCACACCGTACACGTGCCGAGCACCTAGGCCCCGGGCCACCATGGCGGCGGCGAGGCCCACCGGTCCGAGACCGACCACCAGCAGGTCGTCGCCACCGTTGACCTGAATGCGCAGAAGGCCTTGGTGTGCGGTGCCGAAGCCACAACTGATGAGAGCCCCGTCCACGTAGGACAGTTCGTCGGGCAAAGCTATGCAGGTCCGCTCGGCCGCCAAGAGGTACTCGGCGTGCCCACCGTCACGCTGCCACCCGTACGAGGAGCGTCCGGCCGAGGAGCAGTTGATGAAGTAACCAGAGCGGCAGTTGGGGCAGCGCCCGCAGCCGACAATGTGGTACAACAGGACGCGGTCCCCGACGCCGAACCGCCGACATCCTGGGCCCACCGAGACAATGTCGCCGGCGGGCTCGTGGCCGGCAATGACACCCCGGTACGCCGGCCCGTCGACACCCACGTAGCCCTTGTACCCACGGTAGATGTAGCCGATGTCGCTCCCACAAATGCCCGAGGCCCGCACTTTGACCAGGACTTCGCCATCGGACGGCTCGGGGACGTCGTAGACCCTGGTCTCGGTCGTGCCATCACCCGGGAGCCTGACCCCACGCATAGTCACCTTTGGTGTCATCAGCCGTTCACTTCCCCGGATGTCCCGCCTATGACGCGATGGTCCCGTCGATGTCCCACAGGTCCTCCCAGGACTGCCCGGCCCTCCAGAGAAAGACCTGGCCCTTTATCAGACGGTTGTCCCTGTCTATCCCCGCGATGGCGCGCATTTCGGCCTCTGTCAGCGGGTCGCTGACCACGGCCTCAAGGTTGGCCTCGTACTCATTTCGCCGGTTTGAGAACGGGATGGGGATCTGGCCCCGCTGGGCCGCCCATTTCACGCATATCACCGCCGGGTGCACCCCGTGGTCACGAGCGATGGCCACCATAACGGGGTCTTCTATGTCGACGGTGTCATCGGGCGTCCGGTCACGGTCGGGCCGGGTCGGCGAGCCGATGGGGCAGAACCCAATTGGTTGAATACCCTGGGCCAGGACATAATCGAAGAGCTCGGGTTGCTGAAAGTGCGGGTGAAGCTCCATCTCATTCGCGGCGGGCGCAATACGAGCGTCGCGCAGGAGAAGTTGCAGTTTGGGGATGGTCGTGTTGGAAGTGCCGATATGACGGACCAAGCCCCTGTCGACCAGGTCCTCCATCTGGCGCCACGTCTCCATGAACTCTTCGTGGACATAGGGGCGAGCATCCGGGCTCCGAGAGTCGACGTGGGCGCCGGGCGCGTGCACGTTGGGGAACGGCCAGTGGACTAGGTAAAGGTCGAGGTAGTCGGTGCGAAGGTCGGCCAGAGATTTCTGGCAGGTGGGGACGATGTCCTCTCGGGCATGCTTGTCGTTCCAAAGCTTGGAGGTGAGCCAAAGTTGCTCACGAGGGAACCCCTGCAGGACCTGTCCGATACGGTCTTCGTTACCGTAGACGGCGGCACAGTCAAAATGGCGGTAGCCGACTTCCAGGGCACCGCTCACCGCTTGAGCCACTTCTTCGGCCGAGACCCGGTCCGAGCCGAAGGTCCCGAGCCCTATGGCGGGGACCAGGGCACCACTGCTCAGCCGCCGCTGAGGGACGACTGCGGGGTCAACGCTCATATTTTCCAGTCCAGTTCTTTCGATAAGCGCCGATAGCTGCCGGCATGACAACGAAGCATTGCAAGGTTGTTGGCACCCACCGGCGACGTCCAGGACGAGCGGGCCTCGTCCTCAGAAAACGATTAACCGGCCGCCTTCTCTACTGCCGACGCCGGGCCCTAACTCTAGCCCCGAGCACGGAGCCGTTTGTCACTGCTATTCCTTAGCTCCAAGAGCCGGAGTAGGCCTTTCCATCCACCTCCCCAGTAATCGTTTACTACACTAGCAGTGCGATGGCGTCTTCTCAAGACCGTGGGAGCAGTCGAGCAACCGTCCGGCGCGGGAGGAAAGGCACCACGGCTACCATCGGGCTACCATGACCACCATCGTAGACGTGGCCCGCGCCGCGGGGGTTTCCACCGCCACGGTGTCGCGGGTGCTCAACAACAACCCCCAGGTCGACCCCCGGTTGGTCGCAACAGTGCTGGAGGTCATCAGGGACCTGGGGTACCGCCCAAGCCGCGTCGCACG
Source organism: uncultured Acidimicrobiaceae bacterium (assembly GCA_964481925.1). Taxonomy (GTDB): domain Bacteria; phylum Actinomycetota; class Acidimicrobiia; order Acidimicrobiales; family Palsa-688; genus Fen-671. Next base: position 4,903 of record CAYZVQ010000104.1, on the reverse strand, counting down.
GACCCTGCGGACCCGCCATAACCGGGTCTGGGCACTGATCATCTCGGATGTGCGCACGGGGCCCTTCTTCGCCGACGTCGTGCGGGGCGTGGAGGACGTCGCTTACGAAGCGGGGTACTCCTTGTTCCTCTGCAATACCGATGAGGATCCCGTCAAGGAGGCGACATATATAGAGCTCGCCGTGGCCGAGAACGTCGGGGGCGTCATCCTGACCCCGTCGGGGCCGCGAACAGACCTGACCCCGCTGCTGAACTCCGAAGTGCCCGTCGTACTGGCAGACAGGACGATCCCGGACCAGGTGGCCGATAGCGTTCTCGTCGACAACGTCTCTGGGGCTTACGAGGCGGTGAACCACCTCCTGACAGGAGGGTACCGTCGCATCGCGTGCATCACCGGCCCGTTGACCACGACGACGGGCTCGCACCGCTACTTGGGCTACTCCAAGGCCATCGAGGGTTACGGTCTGGTGGTCGACGGCTCTTTGGTGCGGGTGGCCGACTTCCGCGAACGGGGCGGTCGGCTGGCAATGCAAGAACTGCTGGACAATGCGGGACGGCCAGACGCCGTCTTCGTGACCAACCACCTCATGACCATCGGCGCCCTCCAAGCTATCGTCGACGCGAAATTGACCATTCCCACCGGCATCGGGGTGGTCAGTTTCGACGACATGCCCTGGTCCACTCTGCTTCGCCCGACGCTCACGGCGGTGGCTCAGCCCGCTTACGACCTCGGGGTCGAGAGCGCACGACTGCTCCTCAGCCGGCTCGGAGGCTATTCGGGCGCGGCGAGAATGGTCACTCTCTCGCCGTCATTGCAGGTGAGAGGCAGCTCAGCGCCGAAACGGCGCCTTGCCGCCCGGCGCGGCTGAAGTGGCCCACCGTTGGCAGCGCGGTTCGCGGTGCCACCAATGAGAGGAAGCTAACAATGCTAAAGACCATCGACCCCCTGTTGACGCCAGAACTGCTCCTGGTGATGGCCACCATGGGCCACGGCGACGAGTTGGCGGTCGTCGACGCCAACTTCCCCGCCGCCAGCGTGGCCCTTCGGACCGGCCACGGCCGAGTAGTACCACTCGTCGGCGTCTCGATGCCCGAGGCGGTGCGTGCGGTCCTAACCTTGCTGCCGCTGGACGACTTCGTCGATACGCCCGTGCGCCGGATGGCCAGCGACAACAGCGCCCCCGATAACCTTCCCGAAGTACAACGGGAAGTTCAGGTCGTCATCGACAAGGCGGCCGGGCGGCCTTGGCCGACCGGCATAGTGGAGCGTTTCGACTTCTATGAGGCCGCCCGTCACGCCTACGCCGTGGTACTGACGGGCGAACGTCGCTACTACGGCAACGTACTGATCAGAAAGGGAGCCATACCCCCCGACGCCTAGTCCCGGATCCCCGCCTGGCTGAGCCGCCTGAAGCGCTGGTACGCGTCGTCCCACAAGCCTCCCGGCCGCGGCTCGTACAGGACCGGGGAAAAGGACTCGGCCACCACTGCCCTGGCATCTTCGAGCGAGCTCAGCTCACCGAGGGCCATCGCTTGTACCAACAGGTTCCCGACCTCGCTGGCCTCTGTCGGGCCCGCCCACACCGGGAGACCGGTCGCATCGGCCGTCAAGCGGCACAGCAGTTCGTTGCGCCCGCCGCCTCCGACGATATGGACCGCCGGGGGAGAGATGCCGCATGCCGAGGTAAGTAGCTCGATTGTCTGGCGGTATGACAACGCCAGGCTTTCCAGTACGCAGCGCACCATGGCCGCCGGACCGTCGGGGGGGCTCTGCCCGGTCTGGCGGCACCAGTCGGCAATCCGCCGGGGCATGTCACCAGGGGCAAGGAACACCGGGTCGTTGGGGTCAACCAGTGAGCCCAAGGGGGGTGCCGACTCGGCCAGGTTCACCAAATCGGTGAACTGCCATCCCTGTCCGTGAAGCTCCCAGGTACGTCGGCACTCGTGGAGCAGCCACAACCCGGTGCCGTTGCTCAGGAGCAGGAAGGTCCCGCCGGCACCCCCTTCGTTGGTGAGCCCGGCGGCGAAAGCACGATCGTCGATCACCGGCGCCGGCACTTCTATACCGACCAACGACCAGGTACCGGAGCTGATGAAGGCCGAGCCGGGCTGGTGAAAGGGTACGGCCGCCACCGCGCAGGCGGTGTCGTGCGACGCCGGCGTGATCACCGACACACCAACAAGCCCGGTCTCTTCGGCCACGTCTGCTCGCAGGTCCCCCAGGACCGTGCCGGGCACGACCACCTCACCGAGGAGGTGCCCGGGTAGGCCCAGGCGTCCCACCAGGTCCCAAGCCCAGTCGCCGGCCACCGGGTCATAGCATTGGGTCGTGCTCGCCTCCGTCAGCTCACAGCGAGCAACGCCCGAGAGCCAATAATGAAAAAGGTCGGGCATGAGGAGCAGCCTCTCGGCCACGTCCAAGACCGGGTCCTTGCCCGCCACCATGGCCCACAGCTGGTAGACGGTATTGATAGGCAGCAGCTGGTTCCCCGTCCTCTGAAAGATCTCCCGGGGCGGGACAAGCTGGCGGACCTCCTCGAAGGCACTTTCGGTGCGCCTGTCGCGGTAGTGCACGGGGTTTTGCAAAAGGCGACCGGCCCGGTCGAGCAGGGCGAAGTCGACTCCCCAGCCGTCCACTGCTATCGAGGCAAAGCCACCCCCCTGGCGCGCCGCGGCCCGCATGCCCTCGAGGACGCCGTCATACAGACGAAGAGGATCCCAATGAAGCCTTTCATGGATTTTTACGGGGACGTTCGAGAAGCGGTGGACCTCGCTGACACTTAGACGGCGCCCGTCAAAGGAACCGACGGCGACCCTGCCGCTTTGAGCACCGAGGTCGACCGAGATCAGCTTCATGGACCTGCTCCGCGCCCGGCCGTCACCTCAGTCGGCCACCACGAGGATCTTGACCTCGCGGCCTGAACCGATGGCGGCGAAGGCAGCAGCCGCCTCAGGAAGGGGAAAGGTGGCGGTGATAAACCGGTCGGCATCGAAGGTCCCGCTACCGATGATGCCGGCGGCGGCCTCGAAGTCCTCCCAGCGGTACGTCGTCGTCCCCTGGAGGCGGATCTGGTACTCCTGGATGACCGGTAGGTCCACGGTGACGGGCACCCGTGCCCCCCCCATGACGACCACGGTGCCTCCCTTGATGGCCATTTTGACCGCCTCAGCCAGGGTGTCCTCGTGGGCTACGCAGTCGAAGACCACGTCGGCACTTTCTCCCAGCTCGCCCCGGACCGCCCGGGCCAGGTCGGGGGCACCGGCGTCCACGACGGCATCAGCGCCCAAGACCAGGGCCAGTTCCCGCTTGGAGGCCAAGGTGTCGGTGCTCACGATCCTTCTCGCCCCGGCATGACGGACCGCCGTCAGAGCGAGAAGCCCGATAGTGCCGGAGCCGAGAATGGCCACCGTCCTCCCGGTCAGGTCCCCGGCCAGGCGCACGCCGTGCACGGGCGTGGCCAAAGGCTCGATAAGCGCGGCCTGGAAGTCAGTGAACCCGGCGGGGATTTTGTGCAGCCGCCGGGCCGGCACCGAGAAGATGTCCGCCATCCCGCCTTCCCGGTAACCGCAGCCGAAGAACTGCAGGTTTTCACAAAGGTTCTCGGCGCCGTTCCGACAAGGCTTACAGTGGCCGCACACCAGGGTCGGCTCGACCGTGACCCGGTCACCGACCGTTACCTCCTCCACGCCATCGGCGACGCCAACCACTGCGCCGACCACCTCGTGCCCTGGGTAGTAGGGGGGCTTCATGAAGGCGTGCTCACCGTGGACGCCGGCCTTGTCGGACCCGCACACCCCCGACACGGACATCCTGACCAGCGCTTCGCCGGGATTGAGAGGCGGCACGCCCTCGGTCACCACCTCGACGACGTCGGGGGCACTTACCAGGACACGTCTACGGCTGTGTTCATTGCTCATGGCATCTCCAATGTCGGCCCGGCGCTTTTCGCCGGCTTTTTAGGTAGGCCCGGACGGCACGCGTCTGCGTACACGCTCAGTACATCGCCCACGGCTGCGAGCACCAGCTCCTTGGGTGTGGGATCCAGTTCCCCGCTGGTGACACGCGAATAGAGCGTCGGCAGGAACTGACTGATCAACGGCGCCGGGATCCTGGTCCCGCTCAGGTGGGCTAGGAGGTCGCGGACGGCTTCTTGCGGCCCTTGCGACGCCCAGTAGTAGCGGATGCGGTCGCTATAACTGAAGTGGCGGAGCAGGCGCTGTTGGTCCGGCGTGCCCCGGTAATAGGGCTGCCAGTAACCGGGGTGGTCGAGCATCTCCTTCTCCATCACCTTCACCAATGAGCGCTCCGACCAGTCGGGGGTCAGTGCCGTCGCCATCTCGTCGAGGGCGTAGAGCGCTTCGCGCAGAGCGAAGGTGAGGCCCGGCCCCACTTTCAGGATGGCGAAGCCGTCGGCCACCAGGCGGACCAGGCTCCCTGCCGGCTGGTAGTCCGTGGAGTGGGCCTCGAACACGAGCCCGGGCATCCCAGTAAGGGCGTGGCTCAGTTCAGCGGCGAGCTCGGGCTGGTAGACGACGACGTTGCGGTCATCGAACTCCACCCCGGGCTGTGCCACGACCGCGATCACGGCATCAAAGGCCGCCTCGGCACCGGCGGCGGCGAAGGCCTTCCGGTGCGCTTCGAGGGTGGCGGCCACGGCCTCGGGGCGGGTCACCTCGAGGCGCTCGATCTCCTCCACCGAGCCGCCCGGGACCGGCACCTCGGTGCCGATGACGTAGCGAAGCGACGTGGCGGTAACGCCGGCGGCGGCTTGTGCGACCACCGCCAGGCGGGCGGCACGCTCCGCTGTCACCGCGTCCGCCAGGTGCACGGGTTCCCCCTGGCAGCCCATGCTGGTGTCGAGGTGGATCTTCTCGTAGCCGGCGGAGACGTAGGCGGCCACCAT
>CAYZVQ010000103.1:0-14710 GCA_964481925.1 uncultured Acidimicrobiaceae bacterium | reverse complement strand
ACAGTGCCAACGCCACGACCCCGCTCATCGTCCTAGCCGCCGCCCTGCCGATCGTCGGGCTCAACAATTTTGGGCAGATCCTGCTTAAATTGCGTGGGCAGCTGACGTCGTTGGTCCTACTCAACCTCGCCTCGTTCGTCACCATTGTGGCCCTGGCCGAGATCTGGTCGTCATCGGGGCTCACGCTCATCGCCGTGGCGTGGGCGCTCGGCAACCTGGTGGCCGGGCTGATCGCCGTGGCCAGCCTGCTGAGGCCGGCGAAGTCTCGGTCCGCCACCGGGGCGAGAGCGGCCCCGGACCGGGTACGGGCACTGGCGATGGGACGTTGAGGGCAACGCTTCAGAGCCCAAACCGGTGACCAGCTCAGCTGACCGGGGCGCGGCCCGCCTCGAAAAGCTGGCCCTCGAAGCCGCGGCGGCGGGGTTAGCCTACGGTGCCGGGTTGTGCGCCGCCAGCGCCTTTGTTGTGGCCAGCTTCCAGCCCGGATGGTTGTCGTACCCGTACTGGGACGCCCTCCCATGGTTGCGCACCGACACCTGCGGGGTGCTTGCCTTTTTCGTCGCAGCGACCAGCCTTGCCACCAGCGAGTACCTTCGGGCACGGCGCGGTACCCGGCCGGCGCCGCGGGACAACGATGTGCGCCGTTCACTGGCACTGGCGACCAGCAACACCGGCATCGTCTTCGCCACGGGCCTGTTCGTCTACTTGTCGACGAACGCCGTCACTCATCCCTGGACGCTCGGCCTTCCCGCTACCCATTTTGCCCGATGGCCGACGGAGGGGGCCCTGCGGGCGTTGTCGGTGTTGTTGGGCGCGGGCTCGGCGGCGGCCCGGCGGTACTTGACCGGCTCGCGCTCCGGCCCACCAGACGGCGGGCCAGAAAAGGCGTGACCCGGGCGGCCATGGTGGCCAGCGTGGCCAGCGTGGCGTGGCCGACAACGACGTCGCAGACGGCAACGTCCGTGGCTCCCAGGTGGTACTTCCAGGCCTCCGAGCCCCGGCCCATCTCTATGGTCCGCACCCCTCGGCCAATGGCGTCCTGGAGCAGAAGAACGTCGAAGATCTGGCCGAACTTCATCTGGCTGCGCTCGGCGGTGCGGTGATAACCGAGAAGCCAATCCCCGCGTTGCAGCCAAAGCGTAGAGGCGACCACGTGGCCCTCCCATACGAGCTCATCGACCAACGCCAGACCGGCGCCGGCCAACGCACCGGCGGCGTCGACCAGGAACTCGTCCCAGGCCGGTCCCCTCTGGAACGGGGACATCTTGTCGGCCAAGCCGCTTTCGGACCACACCCGCCGACGCTGCTCGAGGCTGAGCCGGGTGGACGCCGCCACCTCATCGGCCTGGTAAACGGACCGGAGTTGCATCTCTGCTCCACGACGAGCCAGCCGTCGGACATCGGCGCGCTGGCTCCCCGTAAGCCGACCGAGGTACTCGTCCCAGTCCCCCGTAGGCTCGAGACGCGGGTTGGTGTCCCAGTTGACCACCAAGGCGTTGCACCTGGGGTCGGTCCTGCGTAATGCAGGGACGAGGACGGGGCTGACAGACTCCAGCAGGAGTGGACGACCGCCACGGTCGTCCAGGACGGCGGCCACGGCTTGGGCACTGGCCGGTAAAGAGCGCTCAGCATGGGCAGAGATGGCGGCAAAGGAGTCGTTGGCCAACGTGGGCGCGCTCCGCGGCATTGAGGGCCACCGACCGTCGTCATTGGTCGGAAGTACCGAAAGTAGTTCGCCCCCCTGAACAATACCATTTAGCCGCACCGAAGAACGCCCGAAGTGGCGGCACCAGGTGCTCACCCATTCGAAGGATTGTTGGGGCGAAAGGCTGGTATTAGAAAGAAATGCTTCGCGCCACCACTGCTCGACGGCTCCCAGCTCGAGGCGCTTGACTTTCAGTTCGCTCTTTATGTTTGCATCCTATTGCAGCGCCCTCAGTGCCACGTTTATATACTACCATTGTGGTTGTGGAGCCACACTTGGCATCCCGGGGGCGACCTGTCCACGTAATGCAGCGGACGTTCAACCGGGCACTGCATTACCTTCGTCCCCTGGTGCCTCCCGTCGGGTGGGAAGTCCTCCAGAGCATGCAGTCGTATTCCAGAGGTGGCCCACTGGTAGCCCTGCCCCCTCACCGCCGCGTCCTGGTGCTGTCGCCGCACCCCGACGACGAGGTCATCGGGTGCGGCGGCACGACCGCTTTGCTGGCAAGACGGGAGGTCGCCCTGCGCACGGTCATCGCCACCTCTGGTCAGAACCTCGCCGTTCCCGACCTGGCCCCGGCCGAAGTGGCCACAGCCCGGCACAACGACGCCCAGCGAGCCGCTTCAGTACTGGGGACGCCTTCTCCGGTCTTTCTCGGCTTCGAAGACGGGAGCCTGGCGGGCTCCCTCCCTGCGCTCAGCGCGGCCATCAGTGACCATGTGGAGGACTTCCGGCCTGATGCCATATTCGGGCCGTGGCTGTTCGACGCCCACCCCGACCATCAGGCTCTGGCCGCGGCCGTGGCCCACGCGGCCGTACCGGCCGAGACCGAAGTCTGGGGCTACGAGGTTTGGGCGGCGGTCCCGGTAAACCGGCTCGTCGACGTGGAAAAGGTCTGGGACGTCAAGGAACGAGCCATGGCGGAACACCGCACACCGGCAGCAGTTTTCGGGACAGCCGGTCACCTGGCGCTCAACCGGTGGCGTTCGGTCCACGGCAGCGGCGGCACCGGCCACATGGAGGCGTTCCTCGCCCTTCACCATTCCACTTACCGGCTCCTGGCCGAGCGTCTGGAGGAGCGGTCGGCTCAGCCGGGATAGGCGGAAGCGGCACCGGAGAAAGCAAGCCCGCCTAAGGTGGGCGTCCCGTCGGCGTTGTTTATGGCGTAGTCGCCCTCGGTGTCGTACGGGCTCGGCTGCCAATCGAAGATGAACAGCGGGCCCACCCAAGGGTGGTCATGTGCCCACCGGAACGCCTCAGTGATGCTTTCGGCCTGGAACTGGGGTGTCACCGCGCTCGAGGTGCCCGACGTGGGCGCCCCGTACTCTGTCAGCCAGATCCCCTTGCCGCCGTCCCCGTTGGCGGCCATAACGCGGTGCAGCGTTGGCAGATAGGTGAACGGGTTCCAGCTATCGCGCTGGTCGGGAAGGTCAGGGAAGCTGTACGGGTGGTCGGCAATGGCATCGAACGAGCCTTTTGCCCCGTCGGCGTACATCTCGGTGAGGAACGTGACCGGCTCGTAGGAGGTGCCGTCGGTGGTGCCCGGAGCGGGGGCAAAGCCACCGGCGACGACGGTGGCACCGGGATGAACGCTCTTGATGGCGGTGTAAGTCGCCTTCAGCAAAGCCGTGTACTCGAGTGGCGTGAACGCCTTGCCCCAGGCCTGGGTATCGTTCTCCTCGTTCCAGATCTCGTAGGTCCTCACTCCCAAGGGCCAGTACTCCTCCACTGCAGCCTTGGCGAAAGCGGCAAAGGCGGCGGGTGACGGAGAGCCGTCCGCCGTCGCCGCCCATGACGGCGAATTGGTCAAGAGGGCGTCGACGTTCAGCCCCCTCACCACGGCCGCCCGCAACTCCTGTGCCGCGTACCAGTTGAACCAACCCGGCCGCGGCTCCTGGTCATCCATCGGGACAGTCCAGCGCACCCATTGCGCTCCAGCCGCCTTCACCTGAGCAAACGTCGCCAGTTGCCGGGCGTACGTAGAGCGCCACACGCTGGCTTCGCCGCCGCCGAAGTTGACCCCGGGCGTCCCCGGGGCCGGTGCCGGCGGTCCAGGGCCACCCTCGAGGGGGCCAGCGCTGACGGCGCACACCAGGACCACCGCGGCAGTGGCTCGAAGCCCTTGAGGCCGGCCTCGAACGAGCCTAAAGCTGGCGCTGCGCAGGGCGCGGGCGCTGAGCCTCGCGCGCAACATGGCGTAGCCATCGACGCGACGTGGACCGGCCTTTAGGCGCGCTCGGGCGGGAGCCACGGCGCTAGGTTACCCCTCCGGGCACCGTCGATAGGGCCAGGGCAGGACACCCGCCGGCGACAGAGGGCCGCCTAGCCGGTCCGGCCCAACGGCTCGGCTACACTCGGCACCGATGGCAACCAACCCATCAGGCCGCACCCAGGGCAGCTCCATCTCCAGCCGTCCACATGTGCTGGTGCCCGCCTGCGGCCTATGCGCGTAGCCGTCGTATCTGACGCCGTCTTCCCTTACCACACCGGCGGCAAGGAAACGCGCTACCGCCATATCGTCGCCCAGTTGTCCGACCAAGGCCATCAGGTGACCGTCTACACCATGCACTGGTGGCCGGGCGCAAAGACCAAGACCACCGACGGGGTCGAGTACCGGGCAATTATGGGCCGCTCCCCCCTCTACAAGGGCAGCCGGCGCAGCATTTCCGAGGCTGTGCGTTTCGCTCTCGCTTGCTTCCAGCTAGTTAGGTACCGCTACGACGTCATCGAAGCTGACCATATGCCTTACCTCCAGCTCGTACCGCTCCGCCTCGTAGCCGCGGTGCGCGGCGTCCCTCTAGTCGTCACCTGGCACGAGCTCTGGGGACCAGAATATTGGAGAAAGTACCTCGGCCACCTGGGCGTCATCGCCGCCGCCATCGAGCGCCTGGCCACCGTGCTCCCCCGGTTGATCATCACCGATTCTCCCGAGACACGCGACCGCCTTATCCGCGGCGGTGTCCCCGCTGACAAGGTCATTACCGTGGCTCCGGGGGTCGACCTCGACACGATCGCCGCGTCTCCACCCTCTGCGGGTTACGACCTGCTCTTTGCCGGCCGGCTCATCGCCCACAAAGGCGTAGCTATGGCGCTCGAGGCCGTCCACCTCCTGAAAGAACAAGGGATATCGTGCACCTTCGGGATTGTCGGCGTAGGCCCGGAAACCGACCGGCTAAAGCAACAGTCTGAGGCGCTCGGGTTGGGGGGACAGGTGGCGTTCCTCGGGTACTTAGAAGACGAAGTGGCTCTCTTCTCCCTGATGAAAGGCTCGCGCCTGTTCGTGCTCCCGAGCATACGCGAAGGCTTTGGTCTTGCCGTCATCGAGGCGTTAGCAGCGGGAGTCCCGACAATAACTGTCAACCACGCCGACAACTACGCACAACGCCTCGTCGTCGAGGGAGAGACGGGCTGGGTGTGCGACCCGACGGCAACGTCGCTGGCGGACGCGATCGCCAAAGGGCTGAGCACGCCGATGGACGTCCGGGCGTACGCTGCTCCCCTCTTAGCGCAATATCGATGGGAAGAGGCCGGAGCGCAAACCGCAAAAGCATACCTTAGGGCAATAGGTACGGAGCATGTCCAAGGACCATAACTCGCCATTGCCTTCGTACCACTCGCCGTGAGGGTACTAAATGTCGTAAGCCTGGGCTATCCAGCGGGCGGTGCCGAGACCCACGTCCGCGACCTGAGCATTGTCCTGCGCGAACGCGGCCATATCGTAACAACACTGGCCAGCGACGAAGGGCCTGCACAGGAACGCTTCGCCGACCTCTCGTTCCGCCAGCTCCCCGCTCACGGACTGAGAAAAATCGGGTCCACCCTGTACAACACCGACGCCCGGCGGCAATTACGAAGCGCCCTGGCCACGTTCCGGCCAGACGTCGTCCTCTTACATACCCTGCAACAAGTGACACCGGCCCCTCTTTTCGAGCTCAAGCGAGTACCGACTGTATTACTGGTGCACGGACCGGAGATCTACACGAAGAGCCTTCTCAATTGGTCTCTGCTCGCGTCTGATTACCGCCTTCCTCAACGCCGCCGTATGCTCGACCTCACGCCCGGCGGCCTCGTCCACTATGCCTTCTACCGGCTCGTATGCCGACCCGTGTACCGGGCCGGCTTCCACAACGTCGACGAGGTCGTCGCCTACAGCGCGTACATGCAAGACCTGCTCCGAGGTGAAGGCCTTCCTGCTTCGTATATCCCCCTTGGCGTCCAGCTATTTCAACCTCAGCCTCTCCCCCCCGGTCCACCTGTGGTACTCTTCGTCGGGCGCCTGGAGGCCGAAAAAGGCGTCTTTACTCTCCTTTCTGCATACAAAGACCTTCTGTCCGCCCTTCCTTCGGCTCGCCTGGTGTTCGCGGGTAACGGTAAGGACCGCGATCGGCTCATGGCCGAGGCCAGCGGGCTTCAGCCGCCGGTGAAGTTCCTCGGCCACGTCAGCCGCGACCAGCTCCCAGACGTTTACGCTGGCTCCACTATCGTCGTGATGCCGTCTGTGTTTGTCGAGGCCTTTGGCAAGGTTGGGCCCGAAGCGCTCAGCTCCGGCCGCCCCGTCATCGCTTCGGACAGCGGCGGCGTCAGAGAATGGCTTAAGCCCGGAAAGAACGGCCTCCTCGTAGGACCAGGGGACGTCGCCCAACTCACGGCGGCCATGCTGGCGCTGTTGACGGACGAGGGCGCCCTGGCCCGGATGGCCAATGACGCACCCGGCTCTGTCGGCCATCTTTCCATCCAGGTCCACGCAGAAAGGTTTGAGAGGCTCCTCCAGGATGTCGTGGCCAGGTCGTTGGTGAGCCTGGGCCCGTCCGGAGGCGACAAGTGAGCTGGTGGCCACCGCCGTCCAAACGCCTTCCCGGCCCCGGCCCGCGCCGGGCAGGCAGGCGGCCCTTCGGGGCCACGTGGTGGGGCAAGGCGTGGGTGGACGCCCTCGAGCAGCGGGCGGAGCTCGACCGTAACCGCCTGCCCCGGGGCCGGACCTACGCCCGCACGGGGGCGGTGGGCGAGATCGGGGTGCGAGCGGGGGCGATCATGGCCTCTGTGCAGGGGTCGCGGGCCAAGCCGTACAAGGTGACGGTCAAGGTCCGTACGTACTCGGACCAGGAGTGGGACATCACGCTGGCGGCGCTGGCCAGCCGCGTGGGCCACATGGCCGCTCTGCTCGACGGGGAAATGCCGCCGGGAGTGGCCGACGACCTGGCCGCCGCCAACATCGACCTGTTGCCCGTGGCCGGCGAACTGCAGCCGCGCTGCTCGTGCCCGGACTGGGCCAACCCCTGCAAACACTCCGCGGCCGTGTGCTACCTCGTGGCCGACACGCTGGACGCCGACCCGTTCCTGCTGTTCCTCATGCGGGGACGGGGCCGCGACACCCTGTTGGCGGGCTTGCGGGCCCGGCGGGCAGCCGCGGGGGCGCCGACCGGTGGCGGCCAGCCTGGAGGGCGGGCGCGGCGCGGCGCGGGCGGCGCCGGCGGTGCCGATGGCGAGCAGGCCACATCCTGGGCCCCCGACACCGGTGTGGCCGCCCGTGAGGCGTGGGCGCGCTGGGCGACGGTGACGGCTCACGGCGCACCGCCCGTCCCCGCCATCCCCTTACCGCAGTCGAAGCCCGGGAGGCCGACGGTGCTGGCCGTCGACCCGCCGCCAGGCTCGGGCCTCACTGCGGGATCGTTGCTGCAACTGGCGGCCGACGCGGCACAGCGGGCGTGGGCGCTGGCCCACGGTGAGACGGCCACGAGCCTCGAGCTCCCGTTTGGAGCGGACCTGGCCCCGCCGGGCCGGGGCGATGCTCGGCCCCAAGGGCAACGGGTGAAACGAGCCCGGTGAGCTGGCGGCGGGCGAGAAGAGATTTATAGCGATGGTGCTAGAATTAGCAAAAATCATTAGAAGTCGAGGACGGCGACCGAACCGAAGTCGGGGGAGCACCGCTTCATATAGACGCCGAAGTCGCCGCATCAGTTTGTTGTCGGCCAGTGGGGACCGATGTAGGGGATCGGGTTGTCTCGGGCCCAGCGGTCGAGGACCCTCGCCAGGGCGGCGGCCTGCCCTCCCCCCACGGGGAGGTTCTTGTTTAGGACGAACACGAGCACCACGCCGCGCTCGGCGGAGAAGTCCGCCACGTTCTCGGTGATAAGGGCCCAGCCCTCTGCCCGGGCAGTCGCCGCCACCTGAACGTCGTCCGCGCCCCGTAAGCCTGCCTCAGTCACGTGAACCGCGTCGTGGCCGTAGACGTCACGCAGGGCCACCGCTGTGGCCATCGGGAACATCTCGTCCACCAAGAAGGCGGTCACGCCAACAGCGCCTCGCGCTGCTGCGACGCGGTGCGGCTTCGCTCGGCCATGGCGCGGTTGCGTTCGATGCGCCCTCGGACGTCGTCGGGGTGCTCGGCGGCGTAGTCCAAGGCGAGGCGGACGAGCCGCGGATGAAGGTCTGACTCGGCAGCCAGAAGGCTTACCCGCTGTTCTTCGGGGCCGTCGAGTTCCTGGAGCCGAGCGATGACCTCCCAGACGTCCGGGCCCGCGGCAAGGGCGGCCCGCCTGTCGTGCGCAGGGCCACGAAAGACGATCCCCGGGTAATCGCGTTGGTCGACCCCCTCAACAATCAGCTGGTCCAACAAGGCTGTGACGGTGCGGCCCTCGCAGGCGGCACGTGCTGCCAGGCGGACCTTAGCGGCGTCACTGATCCGGAACGATGTGCTCGCTGCCACGGCAGAACCTCCATGTGCTCTCCGAGAACCATTGTACCGCAACGTAGTTCTTCTGCACTACACAGCGCGCTTTCACCACGCCGGCGGGCTTGCGCTGGCCGGCTCTGCGGCCGGAGGAACCGGCCTTGTGCCGGTTGGTCCATAAGCGTCGCAGCCCACGGCGACCACGCCTGCCAGCTGCTGTCCGGACCGTGCCCTCAAGAGCGAGACGGCGCGCCGAGCCGTGGGGGATGGAGCCGACTAGCGGTTGCGCCGACATGACGCTCATGGGCGTGCCGGGGCTCACCATTGTGCCCTGGGCCAGCCTGCAGCTCTCAGGTGAAAGAACGGACCTCCTCAGGTCCCTCATCGGAGGAGGGCTGCTACTTCAAGACCGGCAACAGCTAAGCGCGTCAGCCGGCCACGCCCTGTAACGGCGCCGGGGCGAGGCTCAGGACACCGCAGACCTCGTTGGCCCAGGCCAGCGCCTGCACGTAGCACCACTCGACGTCGGCGGGCGGGGTACCCGAACGCGCCGCAAAGCTTTCCCCTCCGACCTCCCGGGCCAGCACATCCGCCAGTACGTCACCGAGCGGGCCGGTACGGCCGAACAGAGCGTCTTCCAGCTCTGCCCTGAGCGACAGGCCCCCGACGATGTCGGTGAGCGGGGCGTGCAGTAGCAGGTCGAGCGCCGAGACCAGGCCCACGGTGTAGGCCGAGTCAGCCAGGTGCGGGCCCAGAGGTCCCGCCATCAGTTCGGCCATCCGGGCCCGGGTCATGGCGATGCTGAGCCGTTCGTTCGAGCCTTCCTGGGCACCGTCGAGCAGCATGAGGGTGACCCAGGCCCGCAACCGGCGTTGGCCGAGCAGGACGACGGCGTCGCGGACCGAGCTGAGGCGCCGGAACAGGCCCCGGGCCGCACCGGTGCCGGCAACACGTAAGAAGCGGTAGCTGAGGGCGACGTCGCTCTGGACGATCGTTTCGATCTCGCCGGCCGAGGTACCGGGGTCGCACAGCTTCTCGATTATGCGTAGACAGGTGAGCTTTCTCGGGCTCAGCGCCTGGCCCTCCACGATCTCGGGACGGCTGAGCAGGTAGCCCTGGTAAAGATCGAAGCCGAGCTCTCGGCAGGAGTCCAGTTGCTGGCGCGTCTCGACCTTTTCGGCCACCAGCTCGACGGCAAAGGCGCAGCGGCGCTCCACGGCGTGCGCCAGTTGGGCGGGCGTCAGGGCCAGGACGTCGAGCTTGACGATCGACACCAGTTCCAGTAAGGGGTCGTCGTCGCCTTCCCAGATGTAGTCGTCCAGGGCGAGGGTGTAGCCGCTGCGGACCAGCCGCCGGCAGCCGGCGACCACCTCGGGGTCATCGTGGGCCACGTCTTCCAGGACCTCGACCACGGTCTGGCGGGCTGGGAAGGGAACTTCGTGCTCGCCGACCAGGAAGGCGCGGGTGGCGTTGACGAAGGCCAGTTTGCCGCCAACGAGGCTGGTCAAGCCGACGTCGAGGGCCGAACGCACCAGGACGTCAGCCGTCATGGCGTCGCCGTTTAGCCCCGGGAACGACGGGTCCCGGAACAGCAGTTCATAGCCGCGCACGCCCAGCTTGGCATCGAAGATCGGTTGGCGGCCGACCATGAACTGGCTCATCCGGTCCTTCCATGCCGGGCCTCGTCCTGCCCGGTCCGGCTTCCCTGGCTGTCCGTACCCTCTGTATCGGCGCGGCGCCGTCCTTCTTGATCGATATGGTCCTGCGCGTGACCAGGAAAGGTCCCTTCATGGGTAGACGCAGTAGCGTGGTGCCGGTTGATCGGGCTGA
The DNA here is from genome assembly GCA_964481925.1 of uncultured Acidimicrobiaceae bacterium. Lineage (GTDB taxonomy): Bacteria > Actinomycetota > Acidimicrobiia > Acidimicrobiales > Palsa-688 > Fen-671. The sequence goes on along the minus strand of CAYZVQ010000103.1, from coordinate 4,505 downwards.
GCATGGAGGTTGGAGCATGGCACGAGTCCTGGTCCTGGCCGGCGATGCGGCCGAGTCGCTCGAGGTGATGTACCCGTACCAGCGGCTTCTCGAAGAAGGCTACGAGGTCCACATCGCGGCGCCGACCAAAAAGAGGTTGCGCTTCGTGGTGCACGACTTCGAGGACGGTTTCGACACCTACACCGAGAAGCCCGGCTACAGCTGGCCAGCAGATATAGCGTTCGCCGACGTCGACCCCGCCAATTACGTGGCCGTCGTCATCCCCGGCGGCCGGGCCCCCGAGTACATCCGTAACGACAAAGATTTCCAGCGCATCGTGCGCCACTTTTTCGATAACGACAAACCGGTGGCCCAGATCTGCCATGCCCCTCTGGCCCTGGCTACCGCCGGCGTGCTGAAAGGTCGCCGCAGCGCCGCCTACCCCGCGCTCGCCTCCGACGTCACCCAGGCCGGTGCCGAGTACGTGGACGGTGCCGCCGTCGTGGACGGGCTCATGGTCTCGGCCCGGGCATGGCCCGACCACCCATCCTGGATGCACGCCTTTATGGAAATACTGAGGACCAAGGCGCCAGCGACCTAAGGGCTCACGCCGTCGAGTTCCACGCAAGAGGCGCGCCGGGCACCAGGTCCGAGAACCGAGCATGGCCCCGAGCAGCTGCGACTTCGACCTTCGAATCCTTCGGTCCTCACCAAAACTACGAGGGAGAGAAGGAACGGGGGGGCAGCGGCGTCGACAAAGAGGGGGGACCTCCGAGGGAAGGGGCGGGCCGGGACCGATAGGAGCCACGCCCCCGGGACCTAGGGCAGTATCGGCCCGCCCGGCACCCACCGCAAGACCGGGCACGGGCCTCGGTTGCAGGTGAGGCTTAAGGGCCGCCTCTCGGCTCACGGAGCATAAGCGCCTCGCAAGCCAGGGCGATAGCGGCCGTACGCGTCGAGACGCCGAGCTTGATGTACACGCGCTGGACGTGGTGCCCGACACTGCTGACCGAGATCGCATATCCCTGTTCGATCTCAGCTGCCGAAGCTCCCTTGGCTATCCTCCACAGCACCTCTGCTTCTCGGGAGGACAGGCCGAGACGTTCAAGGACCACCGCGTCACGCTCGGGGTAATGCTCGGCGAACAAGACAAGAGCCGGGCCGTCGCCCACCCGGTTAAGCACAACTTGGGATGAGGCCGCACGCTTAAGAACGGGCTGCCGGGGGCTCAGGCCTGGTACGCTTGATATATGGTGAACCAGGATGTGCACGAACGGAAATCGCCTCGCCGCAGAGGACGAAGCCATCCAACGTTCGCGGGGCCGCGCCCCGACATCTTTTGACAGCCGCGAGTCGGGGATCTACCGTTGAATGTATTCCCAAGGCGCTGAGGCGCGGCGCTTCTTGCGACAACCCGTAGCTCCGGCACCCGAACTGAAGATTGAGCTCTACCCGCAGGATCTGACCATATGCTAACCGTCTCAGAGGTTGACGAGTTCCACAACCAGGGCTTCCTCTTCGTAGACCATCCGGTCCTGTCTGTGGCAGATGTTTTGGGGGCTCGCCAAGTCCTCGACGCGCTCTTCGAAACTTGGCTGCAGCTCCCGAGAAGATTCGCCCCAGGCGCTGACCCACTTAACGCGACACACCCCACCGTCTCCGAGATCAAGTGGCCCATGGCCCTCGCGCCAGAGCTTGCCCGAATTGGGTTAGTGGCTGATTGCCGGGCCGTCGCAAGTGAACTCCTCGCGCTCAAGCGAGTGTGGTGCCACTTCGATCACGCTATTTACAAATCTCCTGGCTCTGAGGCGGTCGGATGGCACCAAGACAGGGCGCTCTCCCCCACGGGTCTACTTGAACGGGCTGTCCATTTCTGGATCCCACTCCACGACGTCGCTCCCGACAGGGGGGGAATGATGTTTGTACCTCTTTCGCAAGTTTCTGAGGTTTTGCCCCACGAGCTCGCGGAGCGGTCCAACGGTGTGAAGACAAAAGCTGTTCGACCCGAAACGGCAATCGTTGGTATTACGAAGGCTCTACCCTTAGGCGGCTTTTCAATCCACGGCCCTCGTACGTTGCATTCCTCCGCGGCAAATAATGGGGCGGACGTGAGGAAGGCATGGATCTTGCAGTTCGGCGTCGGCCCCTGGGCGGCTGTACGCCACTTCAGTATACGGCCATTATCATTCGGCTTAGGCCTATGGCACGCCAACTGAGCGTATGAGCCCTGCTATTTTTCCGTGGCACTCCCGTGGGTCCTAGCCAACACCTCTTGCATTGGTACCTGCACCCGCGTCGCACGCCAGATCGGTTACGACCGGGCACGGTCAAGCGCGCTCATCGTCGGTACCCAAAGACCCGGACGACATTAACGTTTAGCGACCAGCAGCTGCGCTCGGTGCCGCAATTCTGATCCTCGGCGACAACTGCCAGGATCGGTCGGAGGGGTTTGGCGCTCTTCGCTCTCAATTCCCTTCAACTCCTCCCAGTTCCGTGGGGTCCGCCACGGGCTGGTGCCAATCGTCGACCGCGGGCTGGCTAAGCACCAACGTAGCCCCGACGCTTTCCTGTATGACCTCGAGCACGTCCCCGGCAGGCCTCGACCCCGCCGGGGCTGAGCAAAAAGATCATCGAACACAATCTCACCCTGCAAGTTGGGCCAGGTGCGGCTACAGCGGCCGTCCCCCCCCAGCCGACGGCGGGATCTCTAAAAGACTCGGCGTGCGTACGTAAAAGGCCGCCCCGCGTTTCCCGGTACGCCGCCCAAATAGCTCTTCCGCAGCCGATCGAGCCGATGACCAGGAGGCTCTGGTCCTCTCACCCGTGGACCCATCGCGCGAGCCGCCAACCGACTTTTCATAACCGCCCTCATCCCCGTCGAGTAGCTATCCAGGTCCTCGCCTTCTCGGCAATCGACTCCGCACCTACTGCAACGCAACACCCTGCCAGTCGGAATTTTCGCGCTCCCAAAATACCTGACACCCACGCGGACAGCGTCTCCGCGTGGTCCGCACCAAGCCCGCGGCCAACCCAGGCGCCGGCAAGCGCGTCCGCGGCCAGGCTCAGCCAACATCTCCAATCCGATCGTCTCGAATCCGAGAAGCATCCCGACACCGCTCCGCAACGACGCCACGCGCCGATCTGCGCCGCGAGCCGTCGTGTAGAGGTTCGCCTCATGGATGTCCTGGAAGCTGAGAGGCCGGCCGGCCCACCAGTAGCCTCCCCAGGTTCTCCGACCGTCCGTGATGGACAGCAACAGTGTGGTTGGCTCTGCTGGCGGTTACGGATTGTGCGCCTCCCCCGGGAGCACGGTGGCACGACGTTCGAAGCCACGGTTACCCGAGTAAAGAGGTGTGCGGTGGGCGACTGGCCCGGCCCTCGGTATTGTCGGACGTGTGCCTCGGTCGAGATTGTTGGCGACCTCCCCCATGGGTCCCGGTGAATATCTATAGAAGCAGCGCTAAAACTGCCAAGAACACTTACAAGCCGGTGACGCCGACAATCGAAGTCAAGTCGGGGAAGCACCGCTTCATATAGGCGCCGAACATGGGCACGGTGAAGTCGATCTCGCCCCAGCGCGGTGAGTAGCACAGGGCCTTTTTGATCAGGCCGTCCCGGGTGGGGCCGAGGGCCGTCACCTTCTTGCCCAGCAGGGCGGCCACCTCGGCCGAGCGGACCGGTCCCTGGCCCAGCTCGGCCATGGCGCGCAGGTAGGCCCGCTCGGGGTTGGTGGTGCGGCCGGTGCGGACCCGGAAGAAGCTGTCGTCGAGCTCGGCCATGGCCACGGGGACACTGCGCTCCACATCGTCCAGGGTGATGAGCTCGGGGCCGTCGGCCGCGTCCCAGGCCTGCTTGCCGAACTCCTGCAGGAAGTAGGGAAAACCCATGGTCAGCTCCCCCACCCGGTCCAGGGCGTCGTCGGACCAGTGCACGCCCTCGTCGGTGGCCGGCACCACCAGCGCCTCCCGGGCCTGGTCGGCGTCCAAAGAGCCGACGGCGGGGAAGACGAACATGCGCTCGGCGTAGGACTTGGCCTCGCCGGCCAGAGTGGCCAGGTTGGGCAGGCCGGCGGCGGCGATGGTCATGGGCAGGTGCAGCTGAGAGGCCCGGTGCAGGCCCATGACGAGGGCCTCCAGGGTGGCCGAGCTGACGTAGTGGAGCTCGTCGATGGTCACCAGGACCCCCGTGGCGTGGTCGCGGGCCACCTCGCCCAGCTCGACGAACAGCCCGGCCAGGTCGGTGGCCAGGTCCCCCGAGTCGGCCGGCCCGTACACGGCGTCCACGTCGATGCTCATCTCCGGCCCCCCGGGAAGCCGCAGGCTGAAGGCCTTCAGGATGCCGAGCGAGCGCCGTGCCCGTTCACCGATGCGCCGGCGGGCGTCCATGGCCAGCAGTACCCGGCGGAACGCCGACGCCAGGCGCACCGGCAGGTCACCGTGCTCGTTGACCTCGATGTGCTCGTGAAAGTACCCCCGGCCCTCGGCCAGCTGTTGAACTCGTTGAGCAGCACCGTCTTGCCCACGCCC
>CAYZVQ010000102.1:9625-14712 GCA_964481925.1 uncultured Acidimicrobiaceae bacterium | reverse complement strand
CTACCAGGTCCGCACGGCGGGCGAGCGCCAGGCCATGAACGCCGGTATCCAGGGCTTGGCGGCCGACATCTTCAAGGTGGCCCTGGTCCGCCTGGACGCCCGCCTCGACGAGGAGGGGCTGCGCAGCCGGCTCGTGCTGCAGGTCCACGACGAAGTCATCCTGGAGGTCCCCCCGGACGAGGAAGAAGCGGCGGCGAAGGCCGTGGTCGAAGCCATGCGAGGGGCGGCCGATCTCAGCGTCCCCCTGGAGGTCAACCTGTCGTGGGGGCGGAGCTGGGCGGACGCCAAGGGCTGAGGCACGCGTACGCGAGTTCTGACGGTCCCCCGGGCTACTTCCGGCCCGGAGGGGGCTTGGTGCCGAGCACGATCTTCGGCACGTGGCCAGAAGCGATATCGCTGACGGGTGGAAGGTGCTTCCATATGTAGGTGATGTTGGTGTCCAGGCTCTGCTGAGGGTCCTGGCCCAATAGTTGTTGTACCCAGACCACCACTTCGGCCTGGCCCTGGGGCGTCCACGGCGGGACGGCCGGTGCTTCCGGGCCCACCACGATCTCTTTGATGTTCAACGCCTGGATGTCTGCGGCCGCCTCGGCTCGGACCGTTGGGGTTATGGCCGGCACGGGCGCGCCAGGTATCCCCAGCTTCAGCAGGAAGCGCATCCGGCTCACATCCCCACCGTTGGTCCCCGTCATGCCCGTGTCGCTCGGCATCGCGTAGCAAAACCCCGATTCGGCCTGCCAGAGAAGGTCCAGTTCATTGGCCGCTGGCAACATGAGCACCACCGGGGGGCGGCCAGCACCCCGGGGCCCTGAAGTGGCCTCCGGGCACGCCAAGCCGGCCTTGAAGGCACTGTAAAGAGGGCTGGAAGACGCCGGGTAGTTGATGATGGGGCAGAAAAAAGCCAGGCCGACCACGGCTAAGGCGGCCCCGCCGACGCGCAGGGGCAATTGGAGGCGTTTGAGTTCCTCCAGGCCCAGCGCCAGCAGCAGCCCCACGCCGAGGAACATCATCGACGCGAACCGATCAGGTAGAAGGTTGTGGAACAGGGGCAATTTCTGCAGAAGGTAATCGGGTAGACGAAGGAACGAGGAGAGCTCCCGGTGCCCGTCCACATGGAGCGTGGAGCCCATGGACAGCACGCCCGCGCCCAGGGCTATGGCGAGGGCCACCCACGTGACCCGGCGCCGGCGGGCCAGATATAGCGTGATGCCGACAAAGACGAGAAGGGGGATGCCTATGTAGGCGCCCTGCTCAGAACCGTTCCCGGTGAAATTCCGGCTCACGGCCAGGACTGAGGAGGGTGCCAGGCGTGTGATGTTGGTGGGGATGACGAAGTTCAACAGATCGCTTACGTATACGTCGGGAGGGTGCACGTTCTGGACGCGGTCAGGTCCGAAGTACTGGAACGCCAGAAAAGGTGCCGCCAGAACTATGAAAAGGCCGCCCGCCACTTTCAGGCTCTTCCAGGCGTAGCCGAAGTGGGCGGCCAACGCGGCCCGGTTGAGCAGGCATAGCAAGGCCACGGCTATGGCGGCCGTCACGGCCTCCATAGCGAGGACCTCTTCGCCGGCGAGCAGCTGGGCCCAGGCCAACAGGCCCAGGGCCATCCCTTCTCGCCACGGCTGGGCCGACTGGACCACCAGCAGGCGGTCGAACAGGATAAGGAAGAGAGGGGCACTGGCCATGAGCACCTGCGCCAAGTGACCGACGGCCTGGGAGGTAACGTAAGGCGAAAAGCCGACCACAAGGCAGCCGGCCAGGGAGGGTAGCCTTCCCGTCCAACGCCGAAAGGCCAGGTAGGAAAAGGTGCAGGCCAGGGCGGGGGCGAGCGTGAGCACGACGTTGTAAGAAAACGCGGCCCCCCAAATGACCGTCACCGGTGCCATTAGGAAGCTCGGCAGTAGCACCGAAGTGTTCCACATCAGGTTTATCCCGCTCGGGAAATTGACGTAAGTGCTCACGAGCGGGTTGAGGCCGTGCCCGAGTGCGAAGGGCATCCAGGAAAAGAACCAGGAATACTCGTCGGCGTCGCCGGCACCGCCGACCTGGTTACCCCGTGGGAACTCCCACGCCAGATGCCACCAGACCACGGCCAGGGCCAGGGTGATGACGAAGACCACGGCGAGTTCCCGCGCCGGCGCTTTACCCCGGGAGGGCCGGCGCGGGGCTGGTGCCAGCTCCGCGCCAGCCGACGCCGCGTCTGAAGGCGGGCCGGTCTTCGTGCTCGTATGCCGCGTCGGCGCCAGTACTACCAAATTGGGCGCGACCGCTGTCCGGACCGATCCCGGTGGTAGGGGCGGTGCCGACGCCTCCAGCTCGATGTCGGCGTCCTGCGAACTTGGCTCACCGCCAGCAAGCCCATCGCCAGCCGGCCCTCCGGCAGCGGGGCCCATGGGCCCCCGCTCCACCCCTGCCGTGGTCGCCGCGAAGCTGTGGTCCCCCGGGGGAGGGAAAAGGCGGGAGCGGCGCCGCCGGCTGTGGCGCGGCCCGCGAGCGGGGCTCGCCGGGACAGGCAGCTGTGGGCTCACTCGCCTCGAGGAGGCCTCTCCGGCACCGGGCGCCGGCCCACGCCCACGTAAGCCGACAAGGGCCGGATAAGGGCATTGTGGGCTTTTTGTTCGATTATGTGCGCCGTCCATCCGGTGACGCGGCTCATGACGAAGATGGGGGTGAAGGTGGGCGTGTCGAACCCTGTCAGGTGGTAAACGGGCCCAGTGGCGTAGTCGAGGTTTGGGTAGAGGCCCTTCGAGTCGAGCATGGCCTGCTCCAGGCGGTCGTAAATGGCCATCAAACGGCGCCCTTCGTCGCTGCGGGCGGCGAGCTCGGCCAAGGCGGTGTGCATCGTGGGTACCCGGCTGTCGCCGTGCTTGTAGACACGATGGCCGAAGCCCATGACCTTGCCCCCCTCGGCCAGCGTGGCCTCCAGCCAGCCCGGCACCGCCTCAGGACCGGGAAGGGCGGCGAATATGGCCATTACCGCCTCATTGGCCCCTCCGTGCAGCGGTCCCTTCAACGCTCCGATGGCACCGGTGACGGCGGAATAAAGGTCGGAGAGAGTCGAGGTTATGACGCGGGCGGTGAAGGTCGAGGCGTTGAAGCCGTGCTCGGCATAAAGGACCAGCGATATTTCAAAACTGCGGGCCACATCCAGGGCCGGCACCGACCCGAAGCACATATGCAAGAAGTTCTCGACAAAAGAAAGAGCGGGATCGGGCGCGATGGGAGCCTGGCCCCGGCGGCGCCGCTGCTCGGCGGCGACGATGGTGGGCAGTTGCGCCCACAGCCTGATGGACCGGCGCAGGTCCGCCGCCTCGTCGGCGTCGGCAGGTCGACCGTGCTCCTCGGCCTGTTCGTCGACCGGCTCGTCGACCGGCTCCTCGGCCTGCTCGTCGACTGGCTCGTCGACTGGCTCGAGGGCGCCCAGGTAGCTGACGGCGGTGCGCAGGATGTCCATGGGATGGCAGGTGAGGGGGAGCTTGGCCAGCGCGTCGGTCAGGTCCCCGGGCACGTGGCGCCCGGATCTCTCGGCCGCCATGAACGCCTCGAGCTGCTCGGTGCTCGGGAGCTCGCCGTACCAGATGAGGTAGGCAACCTCTTCGAAGCTGCAGGACGCGGCCAGCTCGGGCACCGGGTAGCCGCGGTACAAAAGGACGCCGGTCTCCTGGTCTATAACCGAGACCGCCGTCGTGTCGGCGACGACCCCGGCCAGGCCCCGATGGGCCTCGGGCGTGCCCGCGCTCATACCTGGCCCAGCCGGGCGTCGAGCGCGCTGTAGTCGTCGTAACCGAGCAGGTCGTACAGCTGGGCGCGAGTTTGCATTTGGTCCAACAGCTCCTTTTGCGTCCCATCGGAAGCGAGCACGGACAGCCCGCGTCCCACAGCCCCCATGGCCAGGCGTAACAGCGTAACCGGGTATATGACGACGTTCACGCCAAGGTCGGCCAGCGTCGTCTGGTCCAATAGTTGGGTCTTGCCGAACTCGGTCATATTGACCAGCAACGGGGCGTCGACGAGTTGGCGGAAGCGCCCGATCTCTGCCGCGTCGGCCAGGGCCTCGGCGAATATCATGTCCGCCCCGGCGTCCAGGTAGGACTTCGCCCGCTCCACGGCGGCGTCGAGGCCCTCGACGGCCCGGGCGTCGGTGCGGGCACATATGACAAAGGCCGTGTCGCGTCGCGCCTCCGCCGCCGCCTTGACGCGCCGGCGCATGTCCGAGACGGCCACGATCTCTTTGCCGTCCAGGTGGCCGCAGCGCTTCGGGTTGACCTGGTCCTCGATGTGGCAGCCCGAAACGCCCAGGTCCTCCAGGACGTGCACGGTGCGGGCGGCGCTCAAAGGCTCGCCGAAACCTGTGTCCGCGTCGACGAGCGTGGGCAGCCCGGTGGTGCGGGCGACCTCGTGACTGCGCGCCGCCACCTCGCTCAAGGTCGTCAGGCCGATGTCGGGCAGGGCCAGCGATGCCGCCACGACGGCGCCCGAGACGTACACCCCTTCGAAGCCCAGGTGCTCGATCAGCAGCGCGGACAGTGGGTTGAAAGCGCCCGGGAAGCGCAGGAGCCGCCCGGAGGCCAACCCGGCCCGCAGGGCCAAGCGTTTCTCGGTCGCCGGGACGGGGGAGTGGAACATTAGAACAAGCCCCCTCTTGGCGTCTTCGCGTCGAGGTCCGGGCAGGCAAAGGTGCATTCCCGGACCTCGTCCGGCGTCAGCGCCGGGAGCCGCTCGACAAGGTCCAAGAAGCGCTGTTGTTCGTCCGCAGCGATCGTGCCCTGCGCCAACCGGCGGAACTTGTCCACGTAGGCGGCGTGCCCGAAGGGCCGGGCACCCTGAGGATGGGCGTCGGCTACGGCTATCTCGTCCTCCACCGTGGTGCCGTCCGCCAGTTCGACCACGACCCGGCCCCCGAAGGCCTCGCCGGCCAGGTAGCGCTCCGTCCAGGTGTGGTCCTCGGCCGTGTTGACCTTGCCCCATAGAGCCACGGTCTCGGGGCGGTGAGCCCTTTCCGCCAGGTAGGACAAGCTGTGGTCCCATGTGCCGTCCTCCAGGGCGACGGCGAAGATGTAGGGCAGCGAATGGTCGAGCGTCTCGCG
>CAYZVQ010000102.1:0-9525 GCA_964481925.1 uncultured Acidimicrobiaceae bacterium | reverse complement strand
CGTCCTCCAGGGCGACGGCGAAGATGTAGGGCAGCGAATGGTCGAGCGTCTCGCGCGATGCGTCAGGGTCAAATTTCTGAGGGTCGCCCGACCCCGTGCCGATGACGTAGTGGGTGTGGTGGCTCGTGAGGATCGTTACCGAGCGCACCCGGGCCAAGTCAGGGAGCCTCACCCGTAGGCGCCGGGCCAGGTCGATGAACGCCTGGGCCTGGTACTCGGCCGAATGCTCCTTGGTGTAGGTGTCGAGGATGGCGCGTTTCGGTTCGCCCGGCTCGGGCAGGGGGACCCGGTACACAGCGTCGGGGCCGTCGAGCAGCCAGGCGATCACGCCGTCCTCGCCCTCGTAGATGGGCGCCGGCGAGGTCTCGCCCCGCATGGCCCGGTCGACCGCCTCGATGGCCACCTTGGCGGCAAAGGCGGGAGCGTATGCCTTCCAGGACGAGATGTCGCCCTTTCGCGACTGGCGGGTGGCCGTGGTGGTGTGCAGGGCCTGGCCTATGGCCTGGTAAACGACCTCCGTGGGCAGGTGCAGCAGTGTCCCCAGACCGGCGGCCACGGACGGCCCCAGGTGGGCGACGTGGTCGATCTTGTGCGCGTGCAGGGAGATCCCCCGGGACAGGTCGACCTGGACCTCGTAGGCGGTGGCCACGGCCCTCACCAGGTCGCGGCCGGGGCAGCCGACGTGTTGGGCGACGGCCAGCAGGGGCGGGATGTTGTCGCCGGGGTGGGAGTACTCGGCGGCCAAGAACGTGTCGTGGAAGTCCAGTTCGCGCACGGCCACGCCGTTGGCCCACGCCGCCCATTCCGGGGCCACCTGGCGCCCCACCGACGCAGCCGGGTACCCCCAGACCGCGGCCCCGGGGAAGAGCTCGTGGCGGACCGCTTGAGCGCGGGCGTTGGCCACCGGCGGCCGGAACAGGGCGGCGGCGGCCACGCCGGCGTCGTCGATCAGGCGGTTGACCACCATTTCAGCCACGGCGGCTTCGACGGGTACCGGGTCGGTCGCCAGCTCGGCCAGCTTCCAGGCCAGTTGCTGCGGGCGCGGCAGTCCTTCGGCGCTGGTGTAGGAGCGGACCTCGTGCTGTCTCATCCTCGCCTGGGGTGCCTACGGCGGCGGTCGTCCGGCATTGCCAGAAACGATACCCGGCATTGGCTCGGCGACAGTGCCTTCGCGAGGTACCCGTGCTGCGGCCCGGAGGACGGGCGGTGCTAGACAGGTGACGATGCGCGGCGCGGCGGGCCGTCCGGTCAAGTACGGGTGGCCGGGCGCGGTGGGGGCGGTTTTTTCAGTCCTGATATTGATGATGACCTGGCTGTTGACGGTCTCGCCGCCGGCCTTGGCGTTTTCCGTCCCGGGCACCGTTGGTAGGGCGGGGTTGCGGGCCGAGGAGCACGCCGGGACCTTCAAGGACGGGGGCGTGATAGCCCGCGGCGCCGCGCCATTCCTCGGCAGCCCGGCCAATCTGGTCCTGGCGGCGCCGGTCGTGGCCATGGCGGCCACGCCGGACGGAGGGGGCTACTGGCTGGTCGGCGCGGACGGAGGCGTGCTGGCCTACGGCGACGCCAGGTACTTCGGCGGGACCGGTGCCCGGCGCCTGGCTGCCCCGATAGTGGCCATGGCGGCCGCGCCCGACGGTCAGGGGTACTGGCTGGTCGGTGCCAATGGCAGCATCTACTCCTACGGCGACGCCGTCTTCTATGGCCCGGTCCGCCCCTTGTCGTTGCCCGAGCCCATCGTGGGGTTTGCCAGTACGCCCGACGGCCGGGGCTACTGGATGGTCTCGAGCCATGGAGCCATTTACGCCTTTGGCGACGCCCGTTACTTCGGCTCCCTTGGTGCGACCGATCTGCACGATATTCCCGTGGTCGCTATCGCCCCGTCCTTCGACGGGTCCGGCTACTGGCTGGTACAGGGCGGGGGAGAGGTCGTGGCCTACGGGGACGCCCCGAAGTTGGGAGGGATGCGAGGCCACCCACCGGTGGACGGTATCGCGGTGACGCCGGATGGCCGCGGGTACTGGCTGGTATGTGGGAACGGCGAGGTGGACGCCTTCGGTGACGCCGCTCATCTCGGCGGCAACAGCCGGGCATTGCCTCGCCCGCCTATCGCGGGGATCGTCGCCGACCCGGCCGGACGGGGTTACTGGCTCCTGGACGCCGAGGCCTTCAGGGTCAGGCTGGACAACCCACGCTCCGGCCAGGCCAGCCGTATCGTCAACGTGGCTGCCAGTCAAGTCGGCCCGAGCCCGGACGGCGGCCACTACTGCAACCCGTACGGGCCGTGCGAGGAGTGGTGCTCCCTGTTCGCCACCTGGGTGTGGGAGAAGGCGGGCATCGGCATCCCTCGCTATGGCTTCGCCGGCGACGTTTACAGATGGGCGGCGCGCCATACCCGGGTCATGAGCGCCCGGGACAAGCCGGCCGCCGGCGACCTCGTGCTCTACGGCTCCGGCCCGCAAAACGTCTGGACCTCTCCGCACCTGGGCGTGGTGGCGCAAGTCTGGCCCGATGGGGAGATCGACACAGTCGAAGGCGATGCCGGCCCCGGCCCTGGCGGTTGGACGTCTGTCTTGGTGAACGGGCCCTTCCTGCCCTCCCAGTCCTACTTCGCCAACGGCCTGCCCATCTACGCCTTCGCCGTTCCCTGAGCGCTCTGGCGCCGCGGGCTGGGCGCCCGGTGGCCCCGGCCGGGACATAACCTGTCGCCCCTAGTCTTTTGTTATGTCAATGGGCATATCCCTGAGCGCGGCCCCCGCCTGCAGCGACTGGGCCAGGAGCCAGGACTTGAGCCCCATCGGGTCGGCCGGCCATTACCAGGGCTACCTGTTGGTCGAAGTACCGTTGCCATGGCCGCCTGAAATCTCCGAGATCGCCGAGCTGGCGGGCGTGGCCGAACTCGCGCTCCGGGCCGGCCTGCGCGTCCAGGCCATAGCGCCGGGCGCCGTGGCCGCCGCCGGTGGGGCTGTCGACCAGCCCCGTCGGCTCATTTACTACAGCACGGCACGGCCCGGATGGGCGGGGCCGCTGCGGCGCCGGGAACGCCTGGCCGGTCCCGAAAGTGCGCCCCTGGCCGAGGCCGTGGCCGAGATGCTCGCCACGTCGGACAGCCGATCAGCCGGTCAGGCAGCCGGTCAGGCAGCCGGTCAGGCAGCCGGTCAGGCAGCCGGCCAGGTGGAGGGCTCCGGGGTCGTGGACGTCCTTGTGTGCACGCACGGCCGGCGTGACGCCTGCTGCGGAGGACGGGGGACCGACCTGGTACGGGCGTTGGCCGAGACCGCTCTCAGCGGCGCCCGCACCTGGCCTTCAGGTTCGGGAGGTGACGGGCCCGCGCCCGAGGTCCGGGTGTGGCGCACCAGTCACACCGGAGGCCACCGCTTTGCCCCCACGGCGTTGGTACTGCCCTCCGCAACCCTGTGGGCCTGGGCCGACGTGGCCCTGCTGGACCGGGTCGTCGGGGCCAGAGGGCCGGTCAGCGAGGTCGTGAGCCGCTACCGGGGTTGCGCCACGCTTGGGCCCCCGCCCCATCAGGCGGTGGAAAAGAGCGTCCTGGCCGAAGTGGGCTGGCCGCTGCTGAGCTCCTGGCGGCTGTCCTCCAACCTAGGGGACGGTTGGGTGAGGTTGGCGACCGAGGTGGCCGGCACCTGGGAGGGGCGGGTGGCCGAGGGCCGCCACGTGCCCCAGCCCGAATGCCGGACGCCGCCGGAGCTGGCCTCCAAGCAAGGCGTTGAGTGGGTCGTGGAGGCACTTCACCAGGTGATGCCGGGGCTTTAATAGCGCCCAGCTGGCCAAGCTACGCTCGGTGCCGTGCGCAAGGTTCTGGTCGCCAACCGTGGAGAGATCGCGATCAGGGCCTTTCGAGCCATCAACGAGCTCGGTTTCACGTCGGTGGCCGTCTTTCCCTACGAGGACCGCTACTCGCTCCATCGCCAGAAGGCGGACGAGAGCTACGAGATAGGCGAGCGCGGGCACCCGCTGCGGGCCTACCTGGACATTCCCAGCCTCATCGAGGTGGCCCAGGACTGCGGGGCTGACGCCATCTACCCGGGCTACGGGTTCCTGTCCGAGAACCCGGGCCTGGCCCGGGCCTGTGACGACGCCGGCATCACCTTCGTCGGCCCCCCGGCCGAGGTCCTGGCCCTGGCCGGGAGCAAGGTGAGGGCGAAGGAGGAAGCCGCCGCCCTCGGGATCCCGGTGCTGCGCAGCGTCGGGCCCCGTTCAAGTGTCGACGACCTCGTCCGTTCGGCTGGGGACGTCGGCTTCCCCCTGTTCGTAAAGGCGGCGGCGGGCGGTGGCGGCCGTGGCTTGCGGCGCGTCGAGACCGCTGACGAGCTGAGAGGGGCGGTCGAGGCGGCGGTGCGCGAAGCCGAGACTGCCTTCGGTGACCCGACCGTGTTCCTGGAGGAGGCGGTCACCCGTCCCCGGCATATCGAGGTCCAGGTGCTGGCGGACGCGACCGGCGAGGTCGTCCACCTCTACGAGCGGGACTGCTCGGTCCAGCGCCGCCACCAAAAGGTGGTGGAGATCGCCCCGGCGCCCAACCTGCCGGCCGGGCTAGGGCCCCGGCTCTGGGCCGACGCCATAGCTTTTGCCCGGGCCGTCGGCTACCTCAACGCCGGCACCGTCGAGTTCCTGGTGGACCAGTCGGGCCGCTACGTGTTCATAGAGATGAACCCCCGCATCCAGGTCGAGCACACCGTCACCGAAGAGGTCACGGCCATTGACCTTGTTCAGGCCCAGTTGCAGATCGCCGCCGGCGCCACCCTGGCCGACCTCGGCATCTCACAAGGGGAAATCGTAATGACCGGGGCCGCGCTGCAGTGCCGGATCACGACCGAAGACCCGTCTCAGGGCTTCCGGCCGGACACGGGCCGCATCACGGCCTACCGTTCTCCGGGGGGCCATGGCGTGCGCCTCGACGGCTGCGCCTACCTGGGGGCCGATGTTTCGCCCCATTTCGATTCGCTGCTCGTTAAGTTGACGTGCCGGGGGCGCACTTTCTCCGAGGCCGTCGCCCGCGCCCGGCGCGCCGTGGCCGAGTTCAGGGTACGGGGCGTGGCCACAAATATCCCGTTCCTGCAGGCGCTGCTGGCCGAGCCGGATTTCGTTGCCGGCAACCTCACGACCGCCTTCATCGAGGAACGCCCAGGCTTGTTGAGCCGGGGCAGCGGCGCCGACCGGGGTACCCGCCTGCTCAATTACATGGCCGACGTCACCGTCAACCGGCCCAACGGGCCGGCCCCGGCGGTCCAGAGCCCGAAGGAAAAACTGCCCGCCTACGTCCTTACCGTGACCAAAGGCAGGGGCAAGCCGGGGGCGCCCGGCCCGGTCCCCGACGGCAGCCGCCAGTTGCTCGAGCGCCTCGGCCCCGACGGTTTCGCCCGTTGGCTGCGCCAGTTGGGCCCGGTGGCGGTCACGGACACCACGCTGCGCGACGCCCACCAGTCGCTCCTGGCCACCAGGCTGCGGACCCAGGACATGCTCCAGGCGGCACCGTACTTCGCCCGTATGCTGCCCGGGCTGCTGTCCCTCGAGGCTTGGGGCGGGGCGACTTTCGACGTGGCCCTGCGCTTTTTGAAAGAAGACCCGTGGGAGCGCCTGGCGGTACTGCACGACGCGGTGCCCAACATCTGCTTGCAGATGTTGATCAGGGGCCGCAACACCGTCGGGTACACCCCCTACCCCGACGAGGTGGCCTTAGCCTTCGTCAAAGAGGCGGCTCGGACCGGGGTCGATATTTTCAGGGTTTTCGACGCCCTGAACGACGTCGACCGAATGCTGCCCGCCATCCGCGCCGTGCTCGAGACCGGAAAGGTGGCCGAGGGGGCGGTCTGCTACACGGGCGACCTCGCCAGCCCGTCCGAGCGGCTCTATACGCTCGATTATTACTTGCGCAAAGCCGAACAGCTCGTACAAGCGGGAGTGCACGTCCTGTGCATAAAGGACATGGCGGGACTGTTGCGCGCCCCCGCCGCCCGCATCCTCATCGGCGCCCTGCGGGAAAGGTTCGACGAACCCGTCCACCTGCATACCCACGACACCGCCGGGGGCCAGTTGGCCACGTACCTGGCGGCCGTGGAGGCTGGTGTGGACGCCATAGACGGCGCCCTCGGCCCGTTGGCCGGTACGACCAGCCAGCCATCGCTGGGGGCCATCGTGGCCGCCACCGACCACACCGAAAAGGCGACGGGGCTTTCTCTGGAGGCCATCGAGGCGTTCGAACCTTACTGGGAGGCGGTCCGGCGCCTGTACAAGCCCTTCGACATCAATATGGGCGCGCCGACGACGCGCGTCTACCGCCACGAGATGCCCGGTGGCCAGATATCCAACCTCCGCCAGCAGGCGATCGCCCTGGGCCTGGGGGAGCGCTACGAAATGGTGGAGGACCTTTACGCCGAGGCAAACCGGGTCCTCGGCAACATCGTGAAGGTTACGCCGAGCTCCAAAGTGGTGGGCGACCTCGCTTTGTACCTGTGCGGTTCCAACGCCGACATCGTTGAGTTCGAGCGCAACCCGGCCAGTTTCGACCTGCCGGACAGTGTTATAGGGTTCCTTTCGGGCGAGCTCGGCGTACCCGCGGGCGGATGGCCGGAGCCCTTCCGGACCAGGGCCCTGGCCGGCAAAAAGCAGCCCGTACGCGTCCTGGACCTCCCGGCCGAGACGAGGTCGGCTCTCGCCGACGCGGGCCGTTCTCCCCAGGAACTACGCCAGTTGCTCAACTCGCTGCTTTTCCCCGGCCCTACGCAGGAATTCGAAGAAGCCACCCGCCAGTTCGGGGAATTGTCCGTCCTACCCACCTCCACCTTTTTCTACGGCCTGTCTCCCGGGGACGAAGTCGAGGTCACCCTGGACGCCGGCCTTTCCTTGTACCTGGCTGTCGACGCCATAGGGGAGGCGGACGAGAGCGGTTTCCGGTCCGTTTTCTGCCGGCTCAACGGCCAGCCGCGTGTGGTGACGGTCCGGGACCGGTCCGTGAAGGACACCGCGGCCCGCGGCGAGCGGGCGCAGCCGGACAACCCTGCGCACGTGGCGGCCCCCTTTGCCGGGGCGGTGACACTGACCGTCGGCGTGGGCGACCAGGTCGATGCGGGCCAGACGGTGGCCACGATCGAGGCCATGAAGATGGAGGCTCCCATCACGACCTCGCTGGCCGGGACGGTCCAGCGCCTGGCCGTCCCCAAGGTGGCCTCGGTAGATGGGGGTGACCTGATCATGGTCATCGGCCCGGAGGGGAACTGATATGCGTATCGGAGTTGTAAAAGAGATCAAGCCGGCCGAGCTGAGGGTGGCGCTTACGCCGGCGGGCACCGAGGAACTGGTGGGCGCGGGCCACACCGTGCTGGTCCAACGCAGCGCCGGAGAGGGGTCGGGCTTCCCCGACGGCGCCTATGTCAACGCCGGGGCCGTCATCGTCGACGAGGCGGACAAGGTCTGGGAGGACGTCGACGTCCTCGTAAAGGTGAAAGAGCCCGTCGGAGCCGAACTGGGGCGGCTGCGCGAGGGGCTCGTCCTCTTCACCTACCTGCACCTGGCGGCGGCGCCTGAGCTGACCCGGGCACTTGTCAAGGCGGGCACGACCGGGGTGGGCTATGAGACGGTCGAGGGCTCCTCGGGCCACCTGCCCCTGCTGGCGCCCATGAGCGAGATCGCCGGCCGGCTGGCCGGCCAGGTCGTGGCCTACTACCTGACGGCGCCGGTAGGCGGCCGGGGGGTGCTGGCGGGCGGCGCCCCGGGGGTGGCCCCGGCGAGGGTGCTCGTGCTCGGGGGCGGTGTCGTCGGCATCTATGCCGCCCGCGTGGCCCGGGGCCTGGGCGCCGATGTGACAGTGCTGGAACGCTCGGACGACCGCCTCCGCTACCTCGACGACCGCTTCGAGGGCTCCGTGCACTGCCTGATGTCCGACGCTCACAGCGTCCTCGAACAGTTGTCCCTGAGCGATGCCGTGATCGGTGCGGTCCTGGTGCCGGGGGCGGTGGCGCCCCGGCTGGTCACCCGGGCCATGCTCTCGAGCATGCGGCCGCGAGCGGTGATCGTTGACGTTGCCATAGACCAGGGTGGTTGTTTCGAGACCTCCCGGCCCACGACCCACGAAGCGCCCACTTACGTGGTCGACGACGTACTGCACTATTGCGTGGCCAACATGCCAGGTGCCGTCCCTGTCACATCGACGCGAGCCCTGACCAACGCCACTCTTCCTTACCTTCTCCGCCTGGCCGGCATGGGCCTTGACGCACTATGCGAGAAAGATCCCGGCTTTGCCATGGGGATAAATGTCCGCGACCACCGTTTGGTGCACCCGGCGGTGGTGGCCGCTTATGCCGGCGAGGGTGGTGGAAAATAGAGAAAGCCCGGTACCCCGTGCTTAATCACGACTTCGTATGGTGAGTTCGGGGCTTCTTTTCTCAGGCTGGCGCGTCCGCATGCCGAGGTCCCTGCAATGCGGGTGGAAAGGAATAAAAAGGGCAGGACTTCGGGGAGGCCCATAGATCTCTCGTTGCCCGGGCCGGGCACGGGCAACGGGACCGTCGTCCCCGGCCGCTCGGGCATCCTCGGCCGGTCGGGCGGCTCGGGAGGAGTGGCGGGCCGGGAAGACATCGTCCGGGTACGCCTCCGCCTGCTCTTGACCGCGCTCGGGGAGCTCCCGGCGGACCGCCCACCGGGGCCGGCGGATTGGCGGCCGGCGCTGCGGCGCTTCCTGGACGGGAGGTGCCCGCCGGGCACGCTGGTGATGCATGGGCGAAGCTTGCCCAACCGCCCGCTGGTGATCGAGCACCTAATCGTTGCCCCTCGGGGCCTCGTGGTGGTGGGCTCGAGCTTCGGACAGGTCCTGCACGGTGGCTACAGCCACCCGGCGCCCGGGTGGCAGGCCAGAGGATCGGCCGCCCGCCTCGATATCGCTTTGGCCGTAGGGACGGCGAGGGCCGGGGACCGCCGGCCGGCCCTGGTCCGCGAGACGCTGCGCCGCTGCTATGCACTGAGGTCGTGGCTGGAGGGCGGGCCCTGGGACGGCGTGCCCGTGCTGGCGGCCGTGTGCGGGTGCCCGGCGGGCCGGCCCTCGGCG
Organism: uncultured Acidimicrobiaceae bacterium; assembly: GCA_964481925.1. Classification (GTDB taxonomy): domain Bacteria; phylum Actinomycetota; class Acidimicrobiia; order Acidimicrobiales; family Palsa-688; genus Fen-671. Next base: position 467 of record CAYZVQ010000102.1, on the reverse strand, counting down.
CCGCCGTGGTTGATGATCGATGGGCTCTGGTTGGGCACAGCCGACCAGCTGCCCGGCTGGCTCGTATCGGAGCAGCTCCTAGACCTGCCCACCCGTGTCGAGCTGCACCGGGCGCTAACTGAGGAGCTGCCCATCGCCTGAGGACGGGAGCCCCCCGGCCGGGCCCGAGGGCGGCCCCCGCACCCGTCGCCTGGGGTGCCTGTCCCTGAGCCGTCCGGTCGGCCATGCTGGTGGTGTGACCCACGCCGAACGAGCTCCCGATACCGCGTCTGGCCAGCCCGCCAACCATCCAGATGATCACTTCCTCGTCCATCCCGACGCCCTGCCGGGCCCATCCCGGCGCTGCCTCGGCGAGCAGGCCCGGCGCACGCGTGTAGTGGCCACCGTAGGCCCGGCCTCCGACGCACTTTCCACGCTGTCCGCCATGCGCGACGCCGGGATGGACGTCGCCCGCGTGCCTCTGGCCC
>CAYZVQ010000101.1:2511-14733 GCA_964481925.1 uncultured Acidimicrobiaceae bacterium | reverse complement strand
CCGGCGGCGGAGACAGTGGTGAACAGCCCGATAGCCCTCACCCGGGCCGCTCCGTCGGGGAAGATGGTTGTCAGCAGGGCCAATGCGGCTGGCGCGGCCAGGGCGCCGCCCACGCCCTGGAGAGCCCGGGCAGCCAAAAGCATCCAGCTGGCGGTGGCGAACCCGCCGGCGAGCGAGCTCACCGAAAACAGAGCAATACCGGCCAGGAACGTCCGGCGCCGGCCGAGCAGGTCGCCCGAGCGGGCGCCGAGCAACAAAAGGCCGCCAAAGGTGAGCACGTAGGCGTTCAACACCCACGACAGCGACGAGTTCGAAAAACCTAGGCTGCGTTGGATATGGGGCAGGGCCACGTTCACGATGGTGGCGTCGAGGACCACCATGAGCTGGGCCGTGAGGATCACACCGAGGACTACGGAGGGATGGCGGCGCCACCCGCTGGGCACACGCCGGACATTTGAGACTTCGACCATTGACTACGGCCTTTCCACTGGTATTCTGAGGAGGGAACCGGAAGCTTCCTCCACTTAGTATACGGAGGGTGTCTCCGGTTGGCAAGAATTTTTTCGGGAAAGGTCTGCGCAACAGCTGGGGAGGTGCGAGGGCCATGAGCGCCCAGCAGGAGTACAACATGGACGAGGAGACGGCCGGTCGGCCTAGGCGAGCCGACGCTCGGCGCAACTACGAGCGCCTGGTCGAAGCCGCCCGCAAGGTCTTCGCCGACCAGGGCGGGGGGGCGTCCATGGAGGCCATTGCCAAACAGGCCGGCGTCGGTGCCGGCACCCTGTACCGGCACTTCCCCAAGCGGATCGACGTCGTTGAAGCCGTCTACCGCCAGGATGTGGACCTGCTGGTCGGCTCGGTCGAGCGGGGGCTGGCCGAACTGGGCCCGTGGGCTGGTCTCGAGGCGTGGTTGCGGGCCTACGTCGACTACGGCCGGTCCAAGCGCACGTTCCTCAACGAGTTGCACGAGGCGTTCGAGAAGAACCCCGACCTTAAGCCGGCGTCGCGCGACCGCGTCTGGGCCGCCTGCAGCCGCGTGCTCACTCGGGCCCAGGAAGCAGGCGAAGCCCGCTCCGATATCGACGGCCAGGACCTCATGCAGCTGGTGTCGCCCATGTGCATGAACAGCACGCTCAGCTTCGAGCAGGGCGAGCGGCTGCTGACGATGGTGCTCGACGGCCTCCGGCCTCCGAGCACGGGAGCGGCCCAGTCGTAGCAAGCCGGGGCGCCCGAGGGCGTTGCCCCACCCCACCTGAACAGGCAGATGCTCTCAGCGCTCAGAGTGGCAAAGATCCCTAACCGTGCGTGGTGCGTAGGTCGGTCAGGTGCGGCGCTGAGCGCCCGCCCAGCCGCCACGGCCCTACTGGGGCGGGTCGACGACCTGGAGGTCGTTCCACGGAAGATTGGCCACCACCTGGTACTCCTGCTGGCCGTCCCAGCTGGCCGTGATGGGGTCGGTCCCGGAGCGGCCTTCGGCCGCCCAGTCGCTGGTCTGCTCGCTCTCGATCGACACCGAGCCTCCGCGGTCCGTGACGACGGCTCCATAGTTCTGAAGAGCTCGGAACACCATCTGCGCGAACGGGCTGAGGCCCGACGGCATGGCCACGTCGGCCGGGAGGCGGAACCATTGGCCCTCGCCGGGCTGGCCGGAGGCGCCTGTGCAGTCGCCACGATCGGCCGGGTAAACGTAACCGCTGCACGTCGGCAGGGTGATGGCGATGGCATGGTTGATAGAGCCGGACGCCACGTCCGCCTCGGTGACCGTGGTGGCCAGATAGGAGATGCCGGTCGCTGCTAAGCCGAGGGTGGGCGGGAAGACCCCGTCGGACGTAGCCATGTCCAACTTGCCGCCCCAGCATGCCGCATAGCCGCCGCCGGACCGTTGGGTCGCCTGCCATAGTTCCCAGTCGGTCTGGGTCGAGGGCTGCCATACGATGAGAGGGCTGTCCGAGGAGCCATTTAGGCTGGTGAACGGCGGTATCGGGATCTCGCTGCCCGTGCTCGACAGGAAGCTGTTGCACCCCGAGGAGACCGAGATGTTGGCTTCGGCCTGGCTGGCCGGGACGCTGTAGATAGGCATCGAGTTGACACCGACGGTCCCATAGTTGTCCTTGTAGTCGGTGACGAAGTCGTTGACGAACTCGGCCGAATTGGGGTCGACAGACCAGTCCTGCACATTCCTGTTGAAGACGCTGGAGGGGAAGTCCGACGACGGCGTGGGGTCCCCCGACTCCGGGGCGGCGACCGGCGTGGACGCGGTCGTAGGTGTAATGACCGGCGCCGTAGTTGTCGGTGGAGCCGTGGTGGGCGTAGCCGTGGTGGGCGTAGCCGTGGTGGGCGTAGCCGTGGTGGGCGTAGCCCTGGGCGTAGCCGTGGTGGGCGTAGCAGTGGTGGGCGTAGCCGTGGTGGCGGCGGGCGGCGCGGGCGCAGGTGGCGGAGGGGTGGGTGCCGCCCTGGTCGTCGTGGTGGGAGCCGTGGTCGTTGTCGTCGGTGCCGTTGTGGGTGGCGTAGTCGTGGTCGGCGGCGGGGGTTGGGTGGTGGTCGTCGTGGCCACGGTCGTTGGCGGCGGCGGCTGGGTAGTCGTCGTCGTGGGCGCCACCGTTGTCGTGGTCGTGGGTGCCGCCGTCGTTGTCGTGACTACCCGGACCACCGGCACCGCCGTAGTTGTGGTTGCCGGTGCCGCCGTCGTGGTCGTGATGTCCGGTGCCGCGGTCGTGGTCGTGATGTCCGGTGCCGCCGTCGTGGTGGTGGACGGCGCCGCCGTTGTGGGCGGGGGTGGCTGGACCGTCGTGGTGGTCGACGTCCCGGCCCCGGCTGGCGCCGGCGGGCCCACGGTCGTAGGGGTCGCAGAGGTTGTAGCGGTGGTGGTCGTTGTTGCGTCGCTCGGGCCTGCTGTGCCCTCGGTGGCTCCGAACAAGGCCGCCACCGAACCTGCCCCCGTCGCCGTCGCCTCCCCAACGGGGCCCGTGGCCACGGCAAAGACGAAGTCGTCGTCGGGGACCGTGTAAACCACTCCCGAGTCGGAGCCGGCGGCGGCGTCACCATCGGCCGTCGCCGCGCCCACATAGGCTTCGTCGGTCGCCGGACCGCTCAACGAGGGGAACGGCTCACTCGAGAAGCCCGCGTCGTACAGGGACCACGTGGGGTCAGTCCCAGCGCTGAACTCCTGGATAGCAAGGTCCGCGTTTTGGGCGGCGCCGCTCCAGGTCACGTCCACCTGAGCCGGGCCGGCACCGGTGACGACCCCGAACCAGACTTGTAGCGCCTTGCCGTCGGCGGCGTCCATGTACGGCGCCGAGGCCTCGGTCCACTGGCTGACCCCGCCCCCCGAAACGTCGGTCACGGAGCTGGACCAGTCGTTGATGACGGTCAGGACCAGGAGGTCACCGGCATTCTGCGGAGAGACGGCCAGCTGGTACGCCGACGCACCACCGAGGTCACCGGAGAAGACGACAGGCGCACCAACGGGCGCGATCGAGGGGTTGGTGGAGGTGCCGGGCGCCTCTTCGATCGGAGGAGCGGACGCCACCGTGGTCGCTACCGTCGGAGCCAGCGTCGTAACCAGCGGCGTTGCGGCCGCCGTCCCCGCCGAGCTGACACTACTGGTGGTGCTGGTGGTGGTGTTCGTCGTAGCACCGACATGCCGGCGGTGGTGCTTGTGCCCTGCAGCTTCGTCAGAGTTGTAACTGGACGAGCTGTAAGTCGCCTCGTCGACCATCATCAAGTGCCCGGCATCCATGGCAGAAGGCTGTGCCACGGTGTTCGGCGCCGTCTGGGTCGGCGATGAGATAGTCGTTGCCACCGTGCTGGCGCTGGGTGACGGGCTGCTCACTACGAGCGGGGCGGCGTGAGCCGATGTGGTCGTCGGCTGCGTGGTCGTCGGCTGCGTGGTCGTCGGCTGCGTGGTCGTCGGCTGCGCCGCCGAGGTGGGGACGGGGGTGGTCGCGCTGGGCGCGGTCGTCGTCTCGGCCGCGAGCAAGGTGGTACCCCCCACCACCAGGTGCTCGTCCTGCAGATGAGCTGGCGAACCCACGGTCGAGCCAACACGCAAAGTGGTAGTGGACTTCGATGTCAGGGCCCGGCTAACGTTCCCTTTGGCATTCGGGGTAGCACTTCGTGCCTGGTCGGCCGCATGGCTCAGACTGTGCTTGGCCATAGCAGAGGATGCATTTGCAATATTCGTAGCATTGAGAAGTTGCCGCACTGCACTATTTGTGGCTGGCTTCTGGCCCACCGCGCTTTGATTTGGGTGAATTATCCCATGAAACTGCCCTGTGGTCGCTCCCACCAGGGTCACAGCGACGCCGGTACCCGCAATAACTGTGGCCCAAGCTGGGGTTTTCGATATATCTGGGGCCTTTAGGTGCTTCGCGGGCTCATGTGCCTTTAGGTGCTTAGCAGGTTCGTGCGCTTTTAGGTGCTTGGCCTCGTACGCGTTGGCGAACTTCATTCCTGCAAACTTAGCTTGCATTGCGCTAACGGTAAAGGCTTTCTTTTGTGGCAGTTTGGCCGCGATCTGCGCGTGAAGTCATGCGCGTTTAGTGGCGCTGTTGTTGGCGGGCCGCCGTGGCATCAACCTGGCGTCGGCGGTGGCTCGGGCCACGGCGGGTGGAGCCGTCTTTCAAGCCTCTGACCTCGAGCCTTGCGTAATCGAACATGTGTTCGTACACTGACAGAGTGGGTGAAGGGGCCCCGTACGCCGAGCTGCACTGCCACTCCAATTTCAGCTTCCTCGACGGTGCTTCGCACCCCGACGAGCTTGTGGAAGAGGCAGTACGCCTCGGGCTCGAGGCGCTGGCCATCACCGACCACGACGGTATGTACGGGGCGGTCCGCTTCGCCGAAGCAGCCGGCGCGGCGGGCCTGCCCACCGTCTTCGGGGCCGAGATCACCCTGGGCCTCACGCGGGCACAGACGGGGATGGCCGACCCTGAGGGCACCCATCTGGTGGTGCTGGCCCGGGGCCCGACCGGCTACGCCCGCCTGTGCCAGGCTCTTTCGGCTGCCCACCTACTAGGCCGGGAGAAGGGCCGTCCTGTCCTGGACCTTGCCCTCCTGGCCGCTATCGGAGCCGGCGCCGACCTCGATCTCTCCACCGTCTCCATGTCGGACGAGCCTTCTCTGCCCCCGTCGCTGCCGTCGCCGGCCCGGACCGGTCACGGTGGCGCGGATCACTGGACGGTACTGACGGGATGCCGAAAAGGTGCGGTGACCAAGGCATTGATCAATTCCGGCCCGGCCGCGGCCCGGGACCAACTGGCCCGCCTGCAACGCCATTTTGGCCGGGCCAATGTGGCCGTCGAGATCTGGGACCATGGCGAGCCTCTGGCCGGTGCCCGCAACGACGCCCTGGCCGAGCTCGCTTGTCAATTGGGCGCCGACGTTGTCGCGACCAATAACGTCCACTACCACCATCCCGGTCGGAGCCATTTGGCCACCGCCATGGCGGCCGTGCGAGGGCGACGCAGCTTGGACGACATGGACGGTTGGCTGCCGGCCGCGGCCAGCGCTCACCTGCGCAGCGGTGCCGAGCAGGCCCGCCGGTTCGCCCGCTACCCCGGTGCCGTGCCCGCCGCTGCCCGGCTCGCCCGGGATTGTGCGTTCGACCTGAAGCTGGTGGCGCCCAATCTGCCCCCCTTCCCCACCCCGGCCGGTCACACCGAAATGACATGGTTGACACACCTGGCCCATCAAGGTGCCCGGCACCGCTACGGGCCCCGGCACTCGCCCAGTCATCCCCGCGCATACGCCCAGATCGATTACGAGCTCGACATGATCAACCAACTCGGTTTTCCCGGTTATTTCCTCGTCGTCTGGGACATCGTCCGCTTTTGCAACGAAGCCGGCATTTATTGCCAGGGCCGGGGTTCGGCCGCTAATTCTGCCGTTTGCTATGCGCTCGGGATCACCAAGGCGGACGCGGTCGGGCTCGGCCTTTTGTTCGAGCGGTTCCTGTCACCAGAGCGCGATGGGCCACCGGATATCGACGTCGATATCGAAAGCGGGAGGCGGGAGGAGGTCATCCAGTACGTCTACCACCGCTACGGCCGCTCCCAGGCGGCCCAAGTGGCGAACGTCATCACCTACCGGCCCCGCTCGGCTGTGCGCGACATGGGCAAGGCACTGGGGGCGTCGCAGGGCCAAGTGGACGCCTGGTCCAAATGCATAGACGCCTGGGCCCCGCTGCCTGCCGCCACAAATAGCGGGGACGGCGACAGGACGGGCGGCGACAGGACGGGCGGAGGTATACCCGGGCCGGTACTGGCACTAGCCCGAGAAACCCAGGACTTCCCTCGCCACCTCGGCATTCATTCCGGAGGCATGGTCATATGCGACCGCCCCGTGGCCGAGGTTTGCCCCGTCGAGTGGGCGCGCATGGCTGATCGCAGCGTCTTGCAGTGGGACAAAGACGACTGTGCCCGGGCGGGCCTGGTCAAGTTCGACTTGTTGGGCCTCGGCATGCTTTCCGCCCTGCACTCCACCGTCGATCATGTGAAGACCTTTTATGGGACGGAAATCGACCTGGCTGCTCTGCCCCAGGACCCGTCGGTGTACGAGATGCTGTGCGGAGCCGATTCAGTCGGGGTTTTCCAGGTCGAGAGCCGGGCCCAGATGGCAACGCTCCCCCGCCTGCGCCCACGCACCTTTTATGACCTCGTGATCGAAGTGGCCCTGATCCGCCCGGGCCCGATCCAGGGCCGCTCCGTGCACCCCTACCTTCGGCGACGCAAGGGCACCGAGGCCGTGACCTATCTGCACCCCTTGCTCGAACATAGCCTCAAGAAGACTTTGGGCATCCCTCTGTTCCAGGAACAGCTCATGCAGATGGCCATCGACGTCGCCGGTTTCAGCGCCGCCGAAGCCGACCAGTTGCGCCAAGCCATGGGCTCCAAACGCAGCGCTCAACGCATGGAACGCCTACGGGCCCGCTTTTACGCCGGTATGTCCGAGCGGGGCGCCGTCGGCGAAGTGGCCGACCGGATCTGGGCGCAAATGGCTGCTTTTGCCAATTTCGGCTTCCCGGAGAGCCATTCGGTAAGTTTCGCTTACCTGGTTTACTCTTCGGCATGGCTAAAACTGCATTACCCGGCGGCCTTCCTGGCCGGGCTGCTCGATAACCAGCCCATGGGTTTTTGGTCTCCCCAAACTCTCGTCCTGGACGCTCGTCGCCACGGCGTGGAGGTGCGCCGGCCGGACATCAACGCCAGCGGGGCCACATCCGTACTGGAAAAAGCCGGCGACGTGACTGAGAACGGCGACGTGACTGAGAACGGCGACGTGACTGAGAACAGCCGGGGCGGCCACAGGCCGACGGGCCCGGCGGTCCGCCTGGGGATCTCCTATGTGCGGACGATCGGTCCCGAACTGGCCGAACGCATCGCCGCCAGGCGTCCTTACGACGGGATGGAAGACGTCGTCCGCCGGGGCGGCTTGAACGCCGCCCAGGCCGAGGCGCTGGCTACGGCAGGGGCTTTCGAGTGTTTCGGGCTCGCCAGACGTGAGGCCTTGTGGGCAGCGGGCGCCATTGCCCAAGCGGGACCGGGCCACGCCGGTGCCGACAAGCCTGTTCGGCCCGCACGCGGCCGGGCCGGCAGTGGTCGGGCCGCCAGCAATCGGGCTGCGAGTGGGCAGGCCGCGAGTGGACAGGCCGCGAGCGGACAGGCCGGCGGGCGCTACCAGGCCGTCCGTTTGGCCGGGCTCGTAACCGGTACGCAAGCGCCCCCTCTCCCGGGTATGAGCCCCACCGAGCTCAATAGGGCCGACCTGTGGGCCACCGGGCTGTCCCCGGACAGCTACCCGACCCAACTTCTGCGCCCCCAACTGGAAGCCCTCGGCGTGGTCCTTGCCGTCAACCTGGACCGCCTGGCGGACGGGGCGGCCGTGACCATCGGCGGGCTGGTGACCCACCGCCAGCGGCCGATGACGGCCAAGGGAGTGGTTTTTGTCAACCTGGAGGACGAGACCGGTCTTGTCAACGTCATCTGCCCGTTACCGGTGTGGGAGCGTTTCGGCCAGGTGGCGAGATCGGCACCCGGCCTTTTGGTGCGGGGAAAGCTGGAAAAAGCCGACGGGGCCATCAATGTCCTGGCCTCGAGGATCGAACCTCTCCCGATGCTGTCCGGGACCAAGGACCTGCGCTCCCGGGATTTTCGTTGACAGTGGGAGAGCCGCCACGGCGCTCGCTGCGCCATTTAGCGGGGGCAGCGAAGGCACAGTACGGTCTGACCGTGGAAGAGCTGCCCGTGGAAGAGCTGCCCGTGGAAGGGATCCCGCAGACCCGCACCGAAGCCATTGAGGCCGATCGTCTCGACCCTCTCGCGTCCTATCGCGACGAGTTCGTCGTCAGCCCCGCTGGGCCTATTTACCTCGATGGCAACTCCCTCGGCCGCCGGCCCCGGGCGACCGCTCCCGCCGTCGCTCGCCTGCTCGACGAGTGGGGCCGCGACCTCGTCGGTGGCTGGGACCGGTGGGCCGACCTGCCGGTGACCGTGGGCGACCGCATCGGGCAATTGATCGGGGCCGCACCGGGCCAGGTCGTGGTGAGCGACTCGACGACCGTCAACCTCTACAAACTGGCCATGGCCGCCGTCGACGCCAAGGCCGACCGGACCGTGATCGTGGGCGACGCCGAGGATTTCCCCACCGTGCGCTACGTCCTCCAGGGGATCGCAGCCGAGCGCGGCCGGCGCTTGCGGCTCGTGGCCACCGACGCGGTCGAAGGCATAACCGCCTCCCCGCTCCCCGCCACCGGCCCCGCCCGAGGGCCCGTCCCCCCGGCCGGCGCCGAGGATTTCTTCGAGGCCATCATCGGCCGGGCCGACCATGCCGATGGTGCCCATGGGCCCGACCACACCGACGGTGCCGACCATGCTGACCACACCGACGGTGCCGACCATGCTGACCACGCCGACCATGCTGACCACGCCGACCACGCCGTCGGGGACATCGCCCTGGTATGCCTGTCCGCCGTCAACTACCGCTCCGGGGCTGTGGCGGACCTGACCTCGGTGACCGATGCCGCCCACCGCGCCGGTGCCCTGGTGCTCTGGGACCTGAGCCACGCCGCCGGCGCCGTACCGGTCGACCTCGACGGGTCAGGCGTCGACCTAGCTGTCGGCTGCAGCTACAAGTACCTCAATGGGGGGCCTGGCGCGCCGGCCTGGGCCTACGTGCGGGCCGGGCTGCAGGCGTCCCTGCGCCAACCGGTCTGGGGCTGGTGGGGCCAGCGTGACCAGTTCGCCATGGGCGCCGGCTATGACCCTGTCCCCAACATCGCCCGCTTCCTCTCCGGCACGCCCGACGTGCTCGGCACCGTCGCCGTTGACTGCGGGATCGCGCCGCTACTGGCCGCGGGAATGCCCGCTCTGTGGGCCAAGACCCGCCGGCTGGTCGCCCTCCTGGCCCGGCGCACTGAGCAATTGTTGGTGCCTCTGGGCGCCCGGACGGCTAGCCCGTCCGACCCGGGCCGGCGCGGCGGCCATCTGGCCATCTCCCATCCCGACGCTTACAACGCCGCCCGCCTGCTCATCGAGCGGGGGCTGGTCGTACCCGACTTCCGGGCGCCCGATGTGCTCCGCCTCGCCCCCGTCGCCCTTTACACCGGTTTCGTCGATGTTTGGGACGCCACCGAGCACGTCGCCTCGGTGCTGACGGACCCGGCCGTACACCTCGCCGTGCCGCGAAAACGGGTCACTTAACCCGGGCGACGAGGTGGGTGAAAGCCCACTTATCGCCGGCCCAACGAAATGTACGAGCTCATCGAACGCTGCTCGCCGGCACGGCCCGGAGGCGGCGCCGAGACCACCTGTCGTATTGTGGCCAGGGTGGGCACGCCGGACATGAGCGCCCGCGGCCACCTTGTGGTCACGGTCGAGTTCGCCTTGACGCGCCAAGAGTTCGCGGCCGCTCAGCGCCAGATGATGCTGCGGTCCCTGCTCATCGCCGGGCTGTCCGGCCTGATGTTGGTCATCGTCATCGCCGGGCTGGTGACGGGGAGCACATCGGTCGCCGTCATCGGGCTTTTCTGGTTCGTGCTCATCGCTCTCGTCTTCGTCTTCGCCCCGGGTGCGGCGTGGCGGCGCAACCCGGTGGTGCAGGGCGGGCAACGGCACAGCTTTGACGACAACGGCCTGGACCTGTCGTTCGGTGGCCGGGCCACCCGGGTCGAGTGGAGCTACTTCACCCAGATGGTAAAGGGGCCGGCGGCCTACCAGCTCCTGCGAGGCAAGAAGTTCGGCCTCGTCGTGCCCCGGCGGGCCTTCCTGTCCGGCGACGACGAGCAGGCCTTCGCCGAGCTGGTCCGCCGCCACCTGCCCGACCGGCGAGACCGGCCGATGAGGCGCCAACCTCCGGCTTAACGCTCGCTGCGCTCAGGCGCAGACCGGTCTCACCGCTCGCCCCGGCCCGTCCACCTAAAGGTCCGCGCCGACACCAAAAGCCCGATGGCGCACCAGATAACCAGCACCAGCGCCATTTCTCCGTGGTCCCAGACGTGCCCGGGTTCGAGTTGGGCGAAAGAGGAGGGAAGTAGAGCCGAGCGGTACCCGGCCGCTATCCAGCGCAAGGGGAAAAAGCCGGCCAAATCATAGATGCCTTTCGACAGGGACGTGAAGGGGACAAAAACCCCCGAGATGAACTCGAGCACCAGGAACGGCAGGTTGATCACGGGGGCGGCAGACCGGGCATTGCGGGGCAGGCTGCTGATGGCCACGCCCACCAGGGCCAGGGAGATGGCACCGAGGAACGTGACCCAGATGAACGTCCACCACCGCTCGAGCGAGCTCGGGAAGGCCACGTGGTAGAGGAAGTGACCGAAGACGAGCAGCACGGCCACTTCCAGCGTGCACGTCGCCAGCACGAGGATCGCCTTGCCGATGAAATAACAGCTCCTCGGCATGGGCGTGCCCGCCAGGCGCTTCAAGGCGCCGTTCTCCCGCTCGCCGGCGATGGCGACGGCCAGGTTCAAAAAGCTGGTCGCGGCCAGACCTCCGGCCAGTAGCCCGGTGGTGTAGAGCTGGCTGTAGCGCACAGTGGTGTGGGCCACGCGACCCGAGAAGACCGAGGCCAGCATGACCAGCAGGACCACAGGCAGGGCCAGGGTAAAAACAACGGCGTCGCGGCTGCGGAAAAACTGAAGGATCTCGACCTGGCCCCGGGCCAGGCAGCCGATGGCGAAGGCCCGGACGGGTGACCGGGCCGGCGACCGGGACGGGTGGGCGGGCCGGGCGCCTACCCGGGCCACGGGCGGGCGGGCGGCGGCGGCCGGCGCGGTCATTGCCCCCCGTCCTCCCCGGCCTGGCCATGGGCGCCGATCATCTGAAGGTAAACGTCCTCCAGGCTGGGACGCGTCACCCTGAGCTGGGGCACCTCGCCGCCGAACTCGCCCGCCAAGCGGGCCACCAACGCCGTCGGTTGCAGGGTCTGCTCGTGCCGCCAGCCGTCGGGCCCGAACCACGACACCCGGGCCGCCCCGTGCTGGCGCCCGCCCAGTTCGCCCGGCGGCCCGCTGGCCACCACTTTCCCGGCGTTGATGATGGCCACCCGATCGGCCAGGGCTTCGGCTTCCTCCAGGTAATGGGTGGTGAGCAGCACGCTCGTGCCCACCTTGGCCAGGTTGCGCACCACCTCCCAGAACTGCCGGCGCGCCTCGGGGTCGAAGCCGGTCGTAGGCTCGTCGAGGAAGACGAGCTCGGGCCGGCCGATGATGCCCAGGGCGACGTCCACCCGCCGGCGTTGCCCGCCCGACAAGGCCCGGATGCGCGACCCGGCCTTTTGCGTCAGGCCGACCTGGTCGATCACTTCGTCGACGTCGGCCGGGGCCGGGTAAAAGTGGGAGAAATGACGGACGCATTCCGCCACCGTCAGGTCGGCGACGTCCTCGCTGGACTGCAGGACGATCCCGCGCCGGGCCCTCCACGCCGACCCGGCGCGCTGCGGGTCCTCACCCAGGACCAGGGCCGCCCCTGAGTCGCGCCGACGGTAGCCCTCCAGGATCTCCACCGTTGTGGTCTTGCCCGCCCCGTTCGGCCCGAGCAGCGAGAGCACCTCGCCCCGGGCCATTTCCAGGTCGAGGCCGTCCAGGGCGACGGTGCCCTTGTAGGACTTGCGCAGCCCCTTGGCCTCGATAACGAGTTCGGTCGCCACGCCTGACGTCTACCTCATCCGGAAAACCGGCGCAACCAGTGGTCCCTGTCCAGCCGGGCGAGCACGGGGTTGGTGCGC
>CAYZVQ010000101.1:0-2411 GCA_964481925.1 uncultured Acidimicrobiaceae bacterium | reverse complement strand
AAACCGGCGCAACCAGTGGTCCCTGTCCAGCCGGGCGAGCACGGGGTTGGTGCGCTTCACCCCGTCCAGGGGGGCCGAGGCCGCGGGCGAGTAGTGGTGGCCCGGCCAGAGGGTTAAGCGGCCGGGCAGGCTGGCCAGGCGCTGGAGGCTCGTGTACATGTCGTCGGGGTCGGCGCCCGGGAGATCGGTACGCCCGCAGCCCTCAAGGAACAATGTGTCCCCCGACACCAGGTTGTCCCCGACGATGAAACACTGGCTGCCGGGCGTGTGGCCGGGAGTGTGCAGGAGCCGCACCGGCACCGAGCCGACCTGGACGACGTCGTCGTCGTGGTGGCCCACCAGTGACGACACGGGGGCGCCGCTCATTTCCGCCACCCACGCCAGCTCGTCTTTTTGAACATGGACAGGGACGTCGGCCAGCTCGAGCAGGTCGGCCAGGCCCTCGATGTGCTCGCCGAAAATCTCGCCCCCGACGTGGTCGGCGTGGTAGTGCGTGGCCAGGACGCCGGCTAACCGCAGGCCCCGGGCCTCTAGCCATGTGACTAGAGCGCCCACGTCGTAGGCCGGGTCGACGAGCACGGCTTCGGCGGCAGCGGCGTCGCCGATGACATAGACGTGGTTGCGCATCGTGGTGGCGAACTGGTCACCGACCGCGAACTCCTGGCCGGCGAGCAACTGGCGGAAGAACATCGTCTCGGGCACCGGCTCATCGTAGAGGTGCCGGGAGGGCATGGGTGTTGAGAGCACCGGGGACGGGGGTGGCGGCCGTTATCCTGTTCAAATGAACGACAGCCTCTGCCTGCTGTGCGTGCACGCCCATCCGGACGACGAGTCCTCCAAGGGCGCCGCGTCGGTGGCAAAGTACCACGCCGAGGGCGTCAATTGCGTTTTGGTGTGCTGCACCGGCGGCGAAGAGGGAGAGATCCTGAACCCGGCCATGGCCAACCCGGAAACCCTGGCCCGCCTCCCCGAGGTCAGGGCCGAGGAGCTGGCCCGGGCGGCCGAGGTCATCGGCTACGACGAGGTGGTCATGCTGGGCTACCGGGACTCGGGGATGCCGGGGACGCCAGCCAACGAGCGGCCCGAGTCATTTTTCCAGACCCCTATCGAGGATTCGACGGCCCGCCTGGTGGGCGTCATCCGCCGGACCAAGCCCCAGGTCATGGCCATCTATCCCGGCCACCAATCGATGTACCCTCACCCTGACCACATACGCGCCCACGAGATCGGCCTGGCCGCCTTCCACGCCGCCGGTGACCCCGAGTCGTTCCCCGAACAAGGCCCGCCCTGGCAGCCTCTGAAGCTGTACTACACCCTGTGGTCGAAAAAGCGCATGATAGCCATGGTCGAGAAGTTCGCCGAGCTGGGCCTGCCCATCCCGTGGGGAGAAGAGCGCCTGGCCATGATGGCCGAAGTGCCCCAGGAGGAGGTCACCACCGAGGTGGACGTGGCCGAGTGGCGCAACGTCCGCGACGACGCTCTGCGGGCGCACGCCACTCAGGTGGACCCCAATTCGCCCTTCTGGTTCGGCTTGCCCGAAGATGTGGCCATCGAGCTCGGCTTGGTGGACGAGTACCACCTCGCCCACGATCTAACCGGCTCGAAGGTCCCCGAGGACGACCTGTTCGCCGGGATCAGGCAAAGGAGCCGGCTTTGAGCCTGGTGAGCTTCACCGTGGCCGACACGAGCCGGTCCCGGACCTCAGGGGCCCGAAGGGGTGCCGCCGCCGCAGCACCGGCGGGACCGCCCCGGCAATGGAGCTGCTACTGGTCAGCCGCGGGCCCGGGCCCTGTCTCTGTGGGCTGCCCGGGCGACGCGGACCTGAGCCTTACCCTGAGCCCCACCGATGCCGACATGGTCAGGCAAGGCCTGCTCGCGCCCAGCGTCGCCTTCATGCAGGGCAGGTTGAAAACGTCCGGGGACAATGGCCTCTTGCTCAGCGTGCTGGCCTGGAGCGCCACAGACGCTTTCGTCCCGGCGCTGGCCTCCTGGTCTTCTGCTACCCAGCCCTAACGGCTAACGGGAATAGCCCCCGCCGGCGGCCATCCGCTCGAGGGGGACGTACTGCCCGCCACCCGAGAAAACATCCTCCAGGCCGGAGCCGGCCCTGCCGGCGGGCCCGAAAAAGGCCACATCGATCTCCCGCTCAGCCATCACCCGCCGGGTACGCATGAGGATGGCCACGTACGTGCACATCAGCGGGACAAACGCCACGACGGCCCACCAGGCAACGGCCCAACCGGTGGCCAGCGCAACCACTAGGGGCACAGCCAGGGTCAACAGCATGACACTGAGGACGCGACGCTGGCGGGCGATGGTTCCAGCCCGGGCCTTCGAGCGGGCCGCGGGCACCCCTGGGCGGTTGAGCGGGCGCACCGGTCGGGACGGCTTGAACGGCGCTCGTGTAGACA
>CAYZVQ010000100.1:0-14835 GCA_964481925.1 uncultured Acidimicrobiaceae bacterium | reverse complement strand
CCGAGCCGATCAAGACACTCGGCACGCACGAGGTGCCGGTGCGGCTACACCCCGAGGTCGAGTTCCCAGTGACGGTGGAAGTCGTCAGGGCCTGAAAACCGACAAGGGCATGGACGCAGGGCCAGGTGACCGTCACGGTCACCTGGCCCTGCTGTCGTTCTTACCAAAGGTTCTGTAGGGTCCGCCCGAACTTGGCCAATCCACCTGTGAACGCCAGGGTGTCCGTGATAGTTGGCCACTTGACTGGTTGTGCTTCGTCCGTCTTGCCGTGGCCAATCCTCCACCAGGCTTCGGTTTGCTCACCGCTTTGTGCTCTCAGGTGGCCGGTAGCACTTGAGCCTCGATGGCGGGTCGACGGGCTGTGGCGTGACCGGCACCGCGAGCCTTGAGGCAACAGAATCGGAGCGCTACCAGGCGGGCTGACCCCTTGGGCTGAGCCGCTTCACGCACGGCCGCGTCGTCGGCCATTACGGTCACGGTGCGGGCCTTGTCGCGCCCTGACGTGCCCGGTCGGTCGCCGTTGCGCTCCCCCGGGTCTCGGCTCGCTGATACGGTTGTGGTCGTGGTTGGAGGGAAGCTGTGTCTCGGCGTTCTTGTCACGGGTCTACTCACGGCGGCGTGCGTTTCGGCGGCGCCGAGTGTTTCGGCAGCGCCGAGGGCGGCGCCGGACGTAGCGCCATGTGGGGGCGCCCCGCAAGCACCGGCCGCGGCGACGGTGGACGATGCGGCACTGGGTGTCACGTGGCTGGCCGACGCCGACCTGGCGGCGACTGACACGTTCGATGTGCCCGGTATCAGTTGCGACGGGTCGATGGGGTACGCCACGGCGCTCAACTGGGTGGGCGCCATGAACCAAGCGGATTATGATGGCCACAGAGACTGGACGCTCCCGATCACACGGACCCCGTCCAGAGATAAGCACTGTTCGGGCAAGAACAAAAAGGGCGGCGGGCACTTCGGGATCGGATGCACTCAGAGCCCGCTGGCCTCGCTGTACAACTCGTTCCATCTGCAAGCCCCCGACACGGCTGTGGCGATCCCGGACGCAACGACAGGCCCGTTCCAAGATTTCCAGCCGTACCTGTACTGGACGAACGTGGAGAACCCGAACCAGCGCTGTTGCTTCAGCTTCTCGTTCAACACGGGACGGGCCAGCTCGAACACCGACTTGTTCTCGATGTACGTCCTGCCGATGATCCCAGGGAACGTGTTCGGCGTTACTACCGTCTTCGGCGGCAGCCTCTACCCTACAGATGGGGGCCAGGCCGTCTTCCAAGTAGTCCCTGGGACCAGCGGTATCACCTGGCTGGCTGACGCGGACCTCGCGCAGAAGGAGACGTTCAATGTCAATGGGAGCTTCGGCCGCGACGGCTTGACGACACTCAGCGACGGCTCGATGACGCACACCATCGCGGTCAGCTGGGTCGCAGCCATGAACGAGGATCTCAACGGCAATGACGGTTGGCTGCAAAAGAAAGGCTGGACGTTCCCCACGCAGAACGATCTTGCCGGCCTATACCAGGCGCTTGGGCTCTCTGGCCAAGAGCCCGTGGTGCCCGTACCGGACACAAACCTGCATGGCTTCCAGGACATCCAGCCATACCTCTACTGGTCGTGCGCAGGGTTGAGTGTCCTTGGGCCCTGTAGCGGCGTGGCGAGCGAACCCCCCGGCGGCCCCGCCAGCGCCGCCTTTCAATGGAGCTACTCGTTCGGCAACGGCTTCCTAGGCACCACCCACGTCAGCGGCCAGATGTACGCGATGGTCTATTACCCCAACGCTCCGCCGCCGACGCCGACCACGCTGCCCAAGCCTTCTTGCAAACCACCAAAACCCGGCGCGCCGTCCACCTGCACGTAGCTCGCAGTGATACTTCAGCCGCGGTTGCGTAGCGTTTTTGGTGGATCTGACTAACGCTCTCGAATTGCCGAACCTGAGCCAGTCCGACGCAGCCAGCTAGTCCAAAATCCTTTCGGCGGTAGACGGCTGCGTTTGTGGCTGGCCCTACTTGCTTCACTTGTGTTGAGCGGTTGCGGCCCTAACGCGGCCAGCATTACCTGACGAGCGCGGGGACCTTTGAGGCGGCTTTCCCAGGGTACGCCCACACGCCGTGTCATGGATGATCCAAATGACATGTTCGCTTGTAGTTGGCCAATTGGCCGGAGGGTTGGTCGCCGCGAGATGGCCTTCGAAGAGGGCCTGGAATAGCGCGGAGCGTTGTTGCTCAGCGGAGAGGGCCTGAGCGGCCGCTTCTTCTCGGTAGCCGTCGGCCAGCTCATGGCTATAGGTGTCGAGGACCTGCCACATCTCAGAACCGGCTTGCAGCACGATTTCGCTATCGGCGCCCACACTCCGGGAAATGTCGGCCACTTGTTCCCACATGAACCGGGCGCTTTGAGGTGGACCAAGCTGGTGGTCCGTAGGGTGTCGTGGTCGACGACACCCT
The DNA here is from genome assembly GCA_964481925.1 of uncultured Acidimicrobiaceae bacterium. Taxonomy (GTDB): domain Bacteria; phylum Actinomycetota; class Acidimicrobiia; order Acidimicrobiales; family Palsa-688; genus Fen-671. The sequence goes on along the minus strand of CAYZVQ010000100.1, from coordinate 12,391 downwards.
TTCGGTAGAGCGGGACGGCCGCCTTGATGGCGGCGGTCATCTGGTCGGCGAGCTCGTCAGGGCGTTCCAGTAGCCGCCGGGCGATCGTCGCCACCTGTTCGGACAATTGTGCTTCGTCACGATCCGATCGAGTCATAACCCCCAACCTAGCTAGGGTCCATCTCCCAGGCATTGTGCTCGTGCACAAGAGCGAGCCCGAAACCGGCCTTCGCCGCACAGTGACACCGGCCGTCTCTTCTGCCAGGCTCCACCCAAGAAGAAAACGAAAAAAGGAGAACCGATCATGTCGACGATCGATGAGCACACCAGCGAGCAGATCGCCCGGGCCAACGCCTCGGGGCGGACGCCGGTGGTGTTCATCCACGGCCTGTGGCTACTGGCCAGCAGCTGGGACCGGTGGGGGGTGGTCTTCGACGAGGCTGGCTATGCCCCGGTGCTGGCCGGCTGGCCCGATGACCCCGACACGGTCGAGGAGGCCAACGAGCAGCCAGAGGTGTTCGCCGGCAAGACCATCGGCCAGGTCGCCGACCACTACGCCGAGGTCATAGGTGGCCTGGAGAAGAAGCCGGCGGTGATCGGCCACTCCTTCGGCGGGCTGCTGACCGAGATCGTGGCCGGTCGGGGGCTGTCGGCGGCCTCGGTGGCGATCGACGCTGCCCCTTTCCGCGGCGTGCTCCCGCTGCCCATCTCTTCGTTGCGGTCGGCCAAGCCGGTGTTGGGCAACCCGGCCAATCGGCATCGCGCCGTGCCGCTCACCTACGACCAGTTCCGCTTCGCGTTCGCTAACGCTGTCAGCGAAGGGGAGGCCCGCGAGCTGTACGACACCTTCGTCGTGCCGGCTTCTGGGGTTCCCCTGTTCCAGGCGGCCGCGGCCAATCTCAATCCGTGGTCGGAGGCCAAGGTTGACACCCAAAATCCTGATCGTGGCCCGATGCTGATGGTCTCGGGCGAGAAGGACAACATCGCCCCCCGGGCCATCTCCCAGGCGGCCTACAAGAAGCAGCTCAAGAACCCCGGTATCACCGAATTCGTCGAAGTCCCCGGCCGGGGCCACGCCCTCACGATCGACAGCGGCTGGCGTGAAGTGGCGAACCTCGCGTTGGCTTTCGTCCAGCGCTTCGTGTAAGAAGCGGAGCGCCTTCGTACGGGCCTGGCTCGACGATCATGGTGATCTCGATCCCGTTGGCCAGCCCACCTTCCTCGACCTCCATCTAAAGCCATGACTGCTCACTGCGTTGCCTCGGTTGCCGAGACCATACGTTCGGCGTGGACTCTTGCAAGCGAGAGCCGGCCACGCGAGCGCTGTGCCGAACAGTTCGCCCCCATCACGATCAGCACGCCTCCTGACCCATCTGTGAAGGGCAGCGCGTCGCCCTTATCGACGGATCGTCGTCGTCGGCAGTCCCCCGCCAGCAACCCCGATTCGCCACATACTGGGAACACTCGCCAAGTGCTCGCCATGTACCCGTGACATTCGCCGCCTCTGTGGGAACCCTACAAGCTCGTTGTAGGGTCCGCCCGAACCTGGCCAATCCACCTGTGAACGCCAGGGCGGCCGCCAGAGTTGGCCACTGACTGTGGCAGCCACGGTGCGGCCCGGGGCAGCGTCCTCGGCCGCTGCTAACAAGTCGGGGTCGAAAAGCACCGCCCGGCGGAACCCGGCTAGGAACCGGACGTTGCCCAGCACCACCGGGTCGGTCCCCGACCACACCTCGGTACTCCATCCCCGCTCCTCCAACAGACGATGAGCCCACCCGAGCGTGGCACGCACCTCGGGCTTGGCCAGGCGGTCGGCAGGTTTCACGTTCACCACGACCACCCGCCCAACGCCCAACAGCAGGAAGTCGGGCACGTGGCGACGGACCTTTCCCTCCACCTGCGACTCCAGCAGGAACGGCTGGGCCACGATCACCTCCACGGTCGGGTCAAAATCGGCCAGGACCAAACGGGCCAGTTCCAGACGCGACTCGTAGACGACATGGGCCCCCATCGTCGAGGACCACCAGTACCCCGAGAAGTGCTGTTGGCCCCGGTGCCACCGGAACGTCCGCCACGGTAGAGCGCTGGCCAGGGCCTCTGTCCGCACGTCTCTCAAGGGAGCCTCGGAGACGATGTCGTCCACGGAACGGAACCTGACCACGCTCCCGACCCCGATGCCCATGTCCCATACTTCCAGAGCGCTCTGCGCAGACCGCGGACCTTCGGCCTGAGCTTTGAGGCAACAGAAGCGGAGCGCTACCAGGCGGGCTGACCCTTGGGCTGAGCCGCTTCACGCACGGCCCGCACCCTAGGCCATTACGGTCACGGTGTTGGTGTCGTCGCGCCCTGACGTGCCCGGGCGGTCGCCGTTGCGCTACCCGGTGGGCTCAGAGCAGGTGGCGGTCACTTCTGTGGGCACCCGCCCCCATACGGACCTCATATACTCGGGCCGATGCGACGCGCCCTGCGGACGACCCTTTTGGCCATGGCGACGGGTGTCACGGCTGCAGTTGTGGGCACCGCCCCGGCCGGGGCGGTGCCCGTAATGGGAGGCCCGGCCACGTACTCGCTGACTGTCACTGGCACCGAGGCGGGCGGGGCCACGCTGACCTGCCTGGTCCACTACCCCCTCGACTTCGGCCTGGTCGTGTTCCGGGGCGTCGATAGCCCGCCTACGGTCCCCCCGGGCCTTGTGCGACTCGGCCCTCTAGCCCCCGGTCTCCACCACATCCATTGGGACCTGAAGGTGGGCGGGGCTCTCCTGGGCCCGGGCAGCTACGTGGTGGCCCTGGAGATCTTCAACACCGCCGGCTATCCCTCCGGGAGGCCGTTCCCGCCACCAGCCATCGTCATAATTAGTGCCGACGGCCACGACGCGGCCAAAGTGACCTGATACCTCTTCGCGGGTGCTCCGGCCGCCTGGCGATTTCGCGCCAGAACGGAGTGCGCCTAGGGCCCGGAACTCAACGTTAGCTCGGGCTTTCGCCGCCGTAGTTGGCCAATTGGCCGGACAATGGCCAACCATCCCGGACGTTGGCCATCTTCGTGCGGAACCTACAGGTTCCTTCAAACTCTCGCCATATTGGCAAAACGGGTGAAGTGGTCCAAGAATGCGAGCTGGCTCATACCTGTCGGACCATTGCGGTGCTTGGCGATGATCACCTCGGCAGACCCTTTATCGGCGGAGTCTTTGTTGTAGACCTCATCACGGTAGATGAACAAGACCACGTCGGCGTCTTGTTCCAGGCTGCCTGACTCCCTGAGATCCGCCAGGACCGGGCGCTTGTCGCCCCGGGCTTCCAGGTTACGGGAGAGCTGGGAGAGCGCTACCACAGGAATACTCAGCTCGCGGGCCAGGATTTTGAGGCCACGACTGATCTCTGATACCTCCACCTGGCGGCTTTCACTAGGTCCGTGGCTCGACATGAGCTGTAAATAGTCGATGACTATAAGGCCCAGCCCTTCTCGGCTCTTCAAGCGGCGAGCCTTGGCTCTTATCTCCATCACCGTCAGGTTCGGGTTGTCGTCGATGAACAGCGGGGCTTCTCCCAGCTTGCCGATGGCATTGACTACCTTGGGCCAGTCCGACTCGTGCAACTTCCCGTTCCTCATGCGCGAGGAGTCCACCCGTGCTTCAGAGCACAGCAGCCTCTGGGTGAGCTCGAGATGGCTCATTTCCAAAGAAAAGAACAAAACAGGCAGTCTTTTCTCGATGGCGGCATATGCAGCCGCCCCCAGGGCAAAAGACGTCTTGCCCATCGACGGCCGGGCCCCGACTATGATCAAAGCGCTGGGCTGAAGACCGGACAGACGTTCGTCCAGGTCGGTATAGCCCGTAGGCACTCCGGTGATGGCGTCCCCCCGGTTGTACAGGGCCTCGAGATGGTCGAGGCTCGCAGCCAGCAGTTCCCGCAGTGGCTTGAGCGAGTCGGTAACCCGTCGTTCGACGATGTCGAACACCATCGCCTCGGCCCTGTCCAGAGTGCTCACGACGTCCTCGGGGAGCGAGTAGCCCATCTCCGCTATTTCCCCGGCGACACCGATCAGCCGGCGCAGCAGAGCGTGCTCTTCGACGATACGGGCGTAGCGGGCGGCATTGGCAATGGCCGGCGTATTGGCCTGAAGCGCTACTAGGTTGCCTACGCCCCCCGAGCCCTCTAGGAGGTCGGCCCGCTTCAGCTCATCGGCGACGGTCACGGGGTCGGCCGGCTCGCCCTGGGCGTACAACGAACAGACCGCTTCGAAAATGTGGCCGTGCGATGGTCGGTAGAAATCTGCCGCCTTGCAACACTCGACAGCCGCAGCTATGGCGTCACGCGAAAGCAGCATCGCCCCCAACAGGGATTCCTCTGCCTGGAGGTCATGGGGCGGCACCCGGTCGGCTCGTGCCCGGCCAGTCTGGGCACGCTCCCGGATGTCAGCGATCGATTGGGCCACGGCTATCTAGCCTCCCAGCTCCGGCCTGTGCTTCACTAGGGGCAAAGGTGTTGATTTCCCGTGGATTATGGACACCGTCCTGGGGAACAGCTGGCAGACCACGTGTCATGACCTTCCATCCTACCGAACTTATGTTCGATAGGACGGCCATCTTGCCCTCACCTGCTGAGGTGCTAGCGTCGACTCCCTACAACCCGCTTCGGTGGGTGTGGACGGTTCAGACAGTAAGCAACTCTAAGAGGTCGGCCCCTTCCCCCCGGCCCCGGGGAAAAACCGCTGGTAGCAGCGGCATTGAATCCAATCTCCACAAGTTTGTCAACAGGATTGCGGGCAATTATGATACTACCCGGCCGTGACTGGACGATGACCGACACCGCAGAACAGCTCTGGTCCACGTGCTCGGCCCACCTGCGTCGCCAGGTGCCGGAGCCGACCTTCAACGCATGGATCGCCCCGCTGGCGCTGGTAGACGCACGCCCCCCCAAGTTCGTGGTGTCGGCGCCCAACTCTGTAGTCCTCGAGCTTGTGATGACACGTTTTTACACGTTGATACAGGAGGTGCTGGCCGAAGTCACCGGTACCGCCTCGCCCGATGTGGAACTGGTGGTCCAGGCTCCCGTGGTGAGCGACGAGCAGGTCGACGAGGAAGACGCTCTGGCAGTCGCTGCCGAGCCCCGCCCCGGCCACCCTCTGACCACGAACGGCGCTGTGAGGACCACGACACCGGGGACAACCGCGACGGGCGCTCTGCCCCGGAACGACCGCCGCCCGCAGATAGCCCTCAACCCGCGTTACACCTTTGAGGCGTTCGTCATCGGCGCGTCCAACCGTTTCGCTCATGCGGCCGCCCAACGCGTTGCAGAAGAGCCTGCCAAGGCCTACAACCCTCTGTTCATCTACGGGGCCTCGGGGCTGGGCAAGACCCACATGCTCCACGCCATCGGGCATTACGTCTACCAGAACTTCACCAGCCTGAACGTCTGTTACGTGTCGACGGAAACTTTCCTCAACGAGTTCATCGACTCAATCCGTACCCGGGGACAAACTGCCTTCAAGCGTCGGTACCGTGCTTACGACATCTTGTTGGTAGACGATATCCAGCTGTTGGAAGGCAAAAAGGAGACGCAGGAGGAGTTTTTCTACACCTTCAACTCCTTTTACGAGACGGATAAACAGATAGTCATATCGTCGGACCGCCATCCGCGAGCCATCGCCACGCTGGAGGACCGGTTACGGAGCCGTTTCGAGTCAGGACTAATAACCGATGTCCAACCGCCGGAGCTCGAGACCCGCCTGGCCATTCTTCGCAAAAAGGCCGAGGGCGAAAGAGCGATGGTGCCCGAGGACGTCCTCGAGCTCATTGCCATCCATGTCAAGGACAACATAAGGGAACTCGAAGGGGCGCTGATCCGGCTTTCCGCCTTCGCCAGCATTCACCAAGTGCCCGTGAATGTCCAACTAGCTTCTGAGGTCCTCTCTGATGTCATTGCGGCCAGTGCCCCGCGCCAGGTGACGGCACGGCGGATCCTGGAGGCTACGGCGAAAGCCTTCGACCTCACTATCGAAGAAATGTGCGGCCCGAGCCGACGCCGGCCTCTGGTGGCGGCCCGGCAAACAGCTATGTACCTGTTCCGGGAACTCACCGATTATAGCTACCCGGCCATCGCCCGTGAGTTCGGCGACCGGGACCACACGACAGTGATGCACGCACAAAAGAAGGTGGCGCGGCTCATGGGCGAGAAGCGACAGGTGTACGAGCAAGTGACCGACCTGATCCACAAGATCAAGGCCAGCGACTGACTGCGCCGGGCTCACATGAAGATCTTGTGCCGGGCCGTTGTAATTCGGGGGACGACGGGCCAGGTGTCCACAAGCGTGGCTCTTGGGCCGCCGAGTCCCCAATCGGCCGTCCACATGGCCCTCTTGTCCGACATCCACCGCGAGCAGCCCGGATGTCGGTTACTTCACAATCCACAGCACTACAGCTACAACCTTTAACTTTTAACTCTTTTAGTAGAGGAGCGGGTACCCAGTGAAGTTGCGATGTGAGCGTGACAACCTCCTCGATGCCCTGGCCACGGCCGGCCGGGCCGGATCGGGCCGATCGGGGGGGCCGGGCGTCCTGCCGGGCACCCGGTTGGCCTTGACGGGAGACCGGTTGGAGGTGACCGGGACCGACCAGGACCTCACCATCTCGACGGAGGTGGCGGTGGCCGGACAGGCCGACGGCGTGGTCGTAGCCCCAGGCCGGCTGTTGACCGACATCGTCCGGGCACTCGAGCCGGGTGCTGTTCTCGTCCAAGGCGACGAGGAGGAGATCCAGGTGTCGGCTGGTCGGTCCCAGTTCATGCTGCGGCCCTACCGTTTAGGGGACTTCCCCCAGCCGCCGTCGTCAAGCGGGGAGACCGTGTCACTCTCGACCGCGGGCCTGGCTGAAGCGCTCCGCCAGGTCGTGAGGGCGGCTTCGTCGGAGGACACCCGTCCAGTGCTCACCGGCGTGCTCATGGCCGCCGAAGCCGAAGGGATCAGATTGGTGGCCACGGACTCCTACCGCCTGGCCGTGAAGGACCTCCCGGGTGCCAAAGGGGTCTTGTCCGAGGGCCAGAAGGTCCTTGTGCCCTCCCGTGCCCTGAGCGAACTACAAAGGCTCCTGGGTACCGGTGCCGAGGCGGTAGAGATGCACTTGGGTACGCACGATGCCAAGTTTGCCGTCGGCCAAGTGAAGCTGACAACGAGGCTCATCGAAGGTGAGTTCCCTCCCTACCGCCAGCTCATACCGTTCAACTATCCAAACCGACTGGTCATCGGTCGGGAGGCGTTCGTTGATGCCATCCGCCGCGTCCGCTTGGTTGCTCGCGACGCTACGACGCCGGCCCGGATCTCCCTGCGCTCAGGGACAGTGCAGCTCAGCGTCATAACCAACGACTGGGGCCAGGCCGTCGAGGAAGTCGACGCCAAGTACGAGGGCACGGAGATGACGATCGCCTTCAACCCGCAGTACCTGGCAGAAGGGGTGGAGGCCATCATGGGGGAGGAAGTGGTCCTCGAGACCATCGATGCTCTGAAACCTGCCACTCTCAAACCCACCGACAAGAGCGATTACGTTTACTTGCTCATGCCCGTGCGAGTGGCCTGAACGGGGCCCGTTCCCCATCCGTCCTCCCAGCCATCCCCGGCCGTGTTCGTAGAGCAAATAACGCTCGCTGATTTCCGCAATTACATCTCGGCGGAGTTGCAGCCGGCGCGCGAGGGCGTGACCTTGCTGCAGGGAGAAAACGGCGCCGGAAAGACGAACCTACTTGAAGCGGTCGCCTATCTCGCCACTCTTCGTAGTTTCAGGGGTGCGCCGGCGGCGCTGCTGGTAAGGAGCGCTCAACAACAGGCCGTGCTCCGGGCTCGCGCCGACCGAGCCGGCCGCAGCCTCTTGGTAGAGGCGGAGCTCAACCTGGTCGGCCGGGACAGGTTCCGGCTCAACCGCCAGCCCTTGCGCCGCAACGACGACGTCTTGGGGTCCGTCCTCGTCACCGTCTTTTCTCCTGACGACATCGAAGTGGTCAAGGGCGGCCCTCAGCTCAGGCGGGACTACCTCGATGACTTGCTTGTCTCGCTTCACCCAAAACACCACGCGGCGCGTGCCGAGCTCGAACGTGTCCTGAAGCAGCGCAATGCTCTTCTTCGCTCTGCCAATGGCACCTTGAGGCCGAACATGGAGGGCGTGCTCGACGTCTGGGACGCCAAATTGGCCGGTATCGGAGAAACGGTGGCGCGCGAGCGCGAGGCGTTGGTCTTGAGTATCCAGCCGGAGGTTGACCAGGCGTACTCCCGGCTAAGCACCAGGGCAACGGCACTAGCGGGGACCGTCGACCTTTCTTACGAGCGCAGCTGGGACGGGCGCCTCCTCGATGCATTGCACGCCAGCCGAGCTGAAGACGTGAGGCGGGCGGTCACCTCCGTAGGTCCCCAGCGCGACGACCTGGTGATCGGGGTGCACGGTCTGGCGGCACGTACCCAGGCTTCACAGGGCGAGCAGAGGAGCGTTGCCCTGGCGCTCAGGCTCGGCGGGCACGCCCTGGTCACCGATCGCCAAGGCACGAGCCCGGTCCTCCTGCTTGACGACGTGTTCTCGGAACTGGACCCGGGCCGCTGCGCCGCCTTGGCGTCCTGCCTGCCGGATGGCCAGACCCTCTTGACCGCCGCTGGCCCGGTCCCGGACGTATTGCCGGTCGTCGAGCGGGTACAAGTCTGCGCCGGTACCGTACACCTGGGCCCGGCGCTGAGCGATGGTGGGCCGATCGAGCGGGGAACGGCTCGAGGCGAGGGACGAGGCGACGGGTGAGCGGCCTGAGCGACCCGTGAACGGCGTAGGGTTGGCAGCGGTGGACAGTGGAGGGTAGGGGCCGGCGGCAACCCGCTCAGGGCCGCACCGCTCGGAGCGCGGGCGAGCCCAAAAAGGTCAGTGCCTCGCTGGCCAGCGCTGCCTCCATCATGGGTGCCGATGGTGCCTTGGAGCTGGCGGAGCTGGCACGTCGATGGGCCACGCTGGTGGGGGACGACGTAGCCGCCCACTCGTGGCCGGTGTCTTTGAAGAACGGGGCCCTTGCCCTGGGTACCGACCACCATGCCTGGGCCAGCGAGCTGCGGCTCCTTTCCGGGGACCTTGTCGCCCGCCTGCGGGCCGCCGGCATTGACATCGCTTCTCTGACGGTCCAGGTCAGCCCGTGGGAAGGTCGGGGCTGGTAGACTGGTTGCCTGGTTGTTGGCGCGGGTGACCCGCCTGCAACCCTCGGGTCAAAGACCTGCAACCACCTTGCGACGCACCCACCGCGACGTCGTGTCCCGACCGTACACCACCAGGAGAACCGAAGGCCGATAATGACCAAGGTTGAAGAGGAGCTGAACACCTTGGACGACGGGTACTCCGCCAAGGACATGGCCGTGCTCGAGGGTCTCGAGCCCGTCCGCAAACGTCCGGGCATGTATATCGGCTCGACGGGCCCCACCGGGTTGCACCACCTGGTGTGGGAGGTCGTGGACAACTCAGTCGATGAGGCCATGGCCGGGTACTGCACCCAGATCGATGTGGCACTGCTGGCGGACGGCGGTTGCCGCGTCACTGATAACGGACGCGGCATACCCACGGATGTGAACGCGCAGTACAACCTGTCCGGCGTCGAGATAGCGCTCACCAAACTCCATGGCGGGGGCAAGTTCGGCGGCACCGGCTACAAGGTCTCAGGCGGTCTGCACGGTGTCGGCGTGTCGGTCGTCAACGCCCTGTCGCGGCGCCTCATCGTCGAGGTCGACCGCGACGGCAAGCACCACCGGATGGAGTTCGCCAACGGGGGCACGCCCGTCGGGAATCTGGAGGTGGTAGGCCCATCTCCCCGCAACCACAACGGGACCATCATCACTTTCTGGCCGGACTCGACCATTTTCGAAGAGGTGACCTTTAGGGGCCAGACTGTGGTCGAGCGCCTCCAGATGTACGCGTTCCTGAACGCCGGTCTCGAGATCAATTTCCGGGACGAACGCGAGGGCGGCATGGCCCCCGTTTCCTATTGCTACAAAGGCGGGATAATCGACTTTGTCAAGTACCTCAACTCGACCAAGGACCCACTTTTCAAGCGGGTGGCTTATTTCAAGGTCGGTGAGAACGATGGTGAGGTCGAAGTCGCCCTACAGTGGAACACGGGCTACAACGAAGGCTTGCACGGCTTTGCTAACGGGATAGCCACCATCGAGGGCGGTACCCATGTTGAGGGCCTGAAGAAGGGCCTAACCAACGTCATCAACAAGTACGCCCGCGCACGCGGCCTGCTCAAGGAGAAGGAAGAGAACCTTCTGGGCGAGGACATCCGGGAAGGGATGTGCGCCATTGTTTCGGTCAAGTTGCGTGACCCGCAGTTCGAAGGCCAGACCAAGGCCAAGCTCGGCAATACCTCGATCCGCTCCTTGGTGGAGCGGGCCACCAACGAGAAACTTGCCGAGTGGTTCGAGGAGAACCCGCCCGAGGCCCGCCTCATCGTGGCCAAGGCCATCCAGGCTTCCCGGGCGAGAGTGGCGGCGCGCGACGCGCGCGAAGCGACGCGCCGCAAGTCGCCTCTGGAGGGCGCCGGCATGCCCGGCAAGCTCACCGACTGCCGTACCCGGGACCCGGGCGCGGCCGAGCTGTTCATTGTTGAAGGAGACTCGGCCGGCGGGTCGGCGGTACGGGCCCGTAACCCGGAGAACCAGGCCATCCTGCCGATACGAGGCAAAATCCTCAACGTCGAGCGCGCCCGGGTCGACAAGATGCTGAAGAACAACGAGATCCAGGCCCTGGTGGCGGCCATCGGGGCCGGTGTGGGCGAAGACTTCGACGTTTCGAAGATCAGGTACCACAAGGTGGTCATCCTGGCTGACGCCGACGTCGACGGCAGCCATATCCGCACGCTCCTCCTGACGTTCTTCTTCCGGCAGATGACACCGCTGGTCGAAGAGGGGCACGTGTACTGCGCGCAACCGCCCCTGTTCTCGACCACTGTAGGCAAGGAGAAGGTCTACCTGAAAGACGAGGGGGCGCGACAGCGGTTCCTGACTGAGCGGCCCAACCACAAGGCTGAGTTCAACCGCCTGAAGGGCCTGGGCGAAATGGACTGGCACGAGCTCGGCGGCACCACCATGGCCGCCGCGCACAGGACTCTCCTGCAGGTCGAGATCGAGCAGGCCGCTATCGCTGACGACCGGTGCAGCGTCCTGATGGGCGACGACGTCGAACAGCGTAAGAAGTTCATCGCCGACAACGCCGGCGACGTGCGGTTCCTGGACATCTGATGACGGACATGCCTCTACCGGGAGCCGGCGGCACTGATGGGAGTGACGGCGACGGAGGTGACGGCACCGTAACGGGTGTCGAGCCTGTCGAGATCAATGTGGAGATGGAGCGCTCCTTCTTGGAGTACGCCATGTCCGTAATAGTGTCACGGGCGCTGCCTGACGCCCGTGACGGCCTGAAGCCGGTGCACCGCCGGATCCTGTACACGATGCACGTGCAGAACTACCGGGGCGACCGGCCGCACGTGAAGTGCGCCAAGGTCGTGGGCGAGACCATGGCCCGGTTCCATCCTCACGGGGACATGGCCATCTACGACGCACTCGTGCGGATGGCCCAGCCCTTCAGCCTGCGCGAACCCCTAATAGATTTTCACGGCAACTACGGATCTCCCGATTTCCCAGCTGCTGCGGCCCGTTATACGGAGTGCCGGTTAGCGCCGCTGGCTATGCAGATGCTCGAAAGCATCGACGAAGAGACCGTTGACATGGGGCGCAACTACCTCAACGAGGAAGACGAGCCCACCGTCCTGCCCGCCCGTTTCCCCAACCTTCTCGTCAACGGGAGCCAGGGCATCGCCGTCGGTATGGCGACCAACATCCCGCCCCACAACCTGGGCGAGGTTATCGACGCCACGACCTATCTCATCGACCACCCTGAAGCCAGCACCGAGGACCTGATGAGGTTTGTCAAGGGGCCTGATTTCCCTACCGGCGCACTGATCTTGGGCCGACAGGGAATAATCGACGCTTATCGTACCGGGCGCGGTTCGGTCCGGATGCGGGCCCGAGCGACCATCGAGGAGACCCGCGGCGGTGAGCAGATCGTTGTGACCGAGCTGCCCTACCAGTCGAGCTCACGGGCTATCCAGGAACGCATCGCCGAACTGGTCAACAGCCGGGAACTGGAGGGCATCCGGGACATCCAGGACTTGTCGGCGGGCAACGACACAAAGATCGTCATCCCGCTCAAACGGGACGCCAACGCCAACGTCGTACTGAACAACTTGTTCAAGCTGACACCGCTGCAGACGAGCTTCGGCGTCAACATGGTGGCCCTGGTGCATGGGGTCCCTCGCACGCTCACACTGAAGTCCGCCCTCGAGGCGTACGTAGCCCACCAGGTCGACGTCGTGCGCCGGCGCAGCGAGTACCGCCTCCGGCG
>CAYZVQ010000099.1:0-14854 GCA_964481925.1 uncultured Acidimicrobiaceae bacterium | reverse complement strand
CGTCGGCGGCACCGGGCCAGAAGTACGTCCTCAGCGCCTTCAACGGTTACTGGGGGCCAAAGCCGTGGTACACGACGGTCAACATCTTCATCATCCCCGACACGAGCACCCAGCAACTGGAGCTGGAATCGGGCCAATTGACGGCCATTTTGAACGTCTTCCTGCCCGCCCCGGCTATTTCCTCCCTGCGCAAGATGAGCGCCTTCACGGTGTACGAGGTACCGACGCTGCAGATGCCGATGGTCTGGGTCAACCCCAATTACGGCGTCTTCGCCAGTCAGGCCCTGCGGACTGACCTGGCCGAGGCCATCAACCGCCAGCTCATCGTCGGGGACGTGTTCCCTGGCCGGGCCACCCTCTCCACCCAGATTTACCCCGTGGGCATCGAGCCGTTGGGGACGGCCGACTTCAACCCGAAGTACGACCCGTCCGCCCTCGCCAAAGCCGTCCCCGGGCTGAAGGACAAGAAAGTCGAGCTGTCCTATCAGGCCGACGACCCCAATTCCGAGACCATGGCCGACCTCATACAGGCCGAGCTGGCTGTGACCGGGCTGCAGGTGGACGTGGTGGCTGTGCCTCAGGCGACGGTCTACAGCTGGCCCGGCAGCAAGAGCCGTTCGCTGCCGAACCTGCTTGTCGAGGTCAACTGGCCCGACGCGTATAACCCCGACACCTGGGCCCGTATCGTCATGACGCCCACGGGGGGCCTCAACTACCTCAACTGTGACGTCCCGGCCGGGACCGCTCTGCTCGACGCCGGCCTGTCCGCCACCGTGCCGGCCATCATCGCCAAGGATTACCAGCAGGCGGGCGACGTTTTTGCCCGGTCCGGGTGCTGGATCCCCATGGCCAACCTGGAGGGGACCATGGTGGTGCCCAAGTGGATGGGCGGGGTCTCGTACCAGGTCGGCGTCCCTCACACCATCGTCATCGCCGACCTCCGTCCCGATAAGTGATGGCGGCTGTGCTCCAAGGTCCCCAGGCGGCCACAGTCAGCGCCGCCGAAGTGTCGTCACCGGGCCCTGGCCCCCCGAGCGCGGGCCCGGTGGCGGCAGTGCGGGACCTACGGGTCTCGTTCCGCCGCGATGGCAGGGTGGTCCAGGCCTTGCGGGGCGTAGACCTCGAGATCGGCCCCGGGGAGGTGTTGGGCCTGGTCGGCGAGTCCGGGTCGGGAAAGAGCGTGCTCGGGCTGACATTGCTGGGCCTGCACCCGGCGGCGACCACGACGATCTCCGGCTCGGTGGAGCTAGCCGGCGCCGAGATGGCGGGTGCCTCGCCCGAGGCGTGGAGGCTGGCGCGCAAGTTGCAACTGGGGGCGATCTTCCAAGACCCCATGACTTCGCTGAACCCCACTATGCGTATCGGCCGGCAGGTGTCCGAGGCGGCGGGGTCGGACGAAGAGGCGTTGCGGCTGCTGAAGGCGGTGGGGGTGCCCGATGCCGAACACCGGGCCCGGAGCTTCCCCCACCAGCTCTCCGGAGGCTTGCGCCAGCGCGTCATGATCGCCATGGCCGTGGCCGGGCCGCCCAAGCTGGTCGTGGCCGACGAGCCCACCACCGCCCTGGACGTGACTGTCCAGGCCCAGATCCTTTCGTTGCTCCGCCGGCTGCGCGACGAGCTGGGCATGGCGATGCTCTTCATAACTCACGATCTGGGCGTCGCCAGCCAGGTCGCCGACAGGATCGCCGTGCTCTACGCCGGGCAGTTGATGGAGGTCGGGCCCTCACGGGCCATGCTGGCCGACCCCTCCCACCCCTACACGCGGGGGCTCATGAGGTCCCGCCTGACGCTGAGGACAGAGCGGGCCCGGCGCATCGCCGCCCTCCCGGGGGAGCCTCCGGACCCGGCCGCCCCGCCGCCGGGATGCCCGTTCGTGCCGCGTTGCGCCCTGGCTGACCCGCATTGCCGGGCCGAGCCGGCACCACTTCGCCCGATTGGCCCGCACCCGGCCGACCAGCGCCCGGCCGACCAGACCTGGGCCGCCTGCTGGCACGCGGCCGAGACGCCGGCCGGGGAGGCAGTGGTGGGCGAGGCGTGGGCGGCGCCCGCGCACACCGGGGGCCTGGCTGTCCTGGTCGACCAGGCCACCAAGTCCTTCGTCCTGCGCAAGGGCCTGCGCACCCGGGCGCTCCACGCCCTGCGCGGCATCGACCTAGAGATCGGCGAAGGGGAGGCGGTGGCCCTGGTCGGCGAGAGCGGCAGCGGCAAATCGACCCTCCTGCGGGCCATCGCCGGGCTGCTCGCGCTGGACGGCGGCTCGGTCGAGCTCGGGATGCCCGGCCAGCCGCAGATGGTCTTCCAGGACGCGGGCGCCTCTCTGACACCGTGGCTGAGCGTCGGTTCCCTGGTGGCTGAGAGGCTCGTGGCCGCCAAGGTGAGCCCGCAGGAGCGCCGGGCGCGCGTGACCGAGGCGCTGGAATCGGTCGGCCTGGGGGCTGAGGTGGCCCGGGCCAAGCCCCGCCAGCTGTCGGGCGGGCAACGCCAGAGGGTGGCTCTGGCCCGGGCCATAGCCGTTCCACCACCCCTGCTGCTGTGCGACGAGCCGACCAGCGCCCTGGACGTCTCCCTGGCCGCCACCATCCTCAACCTGATCGGCGAGCTGCGCCGGCAACTGTCCATGGCCGTCCTGTTCGTGACCCACGACCTGGCCGTGGCCCGGATGATCGCCGACCGCGTGGCCGTCATGTACCTGGGCCGGGTGGTCGAGATCGGCCCGGTGCAGCAGGTGACGATGTTGCCCCGACATCCCTACACCGCTGCCCTCTTGGCCTCGGTGCCCGAGCCCGGCGCCGAGCTCGCCAGTCCCCGGGGCGAGCCCGCCAGCCTGGTCGACCTGCCCGCCGGCTGCACCTTCGCCCCCCGCTGCCCCCGGGCGGCCGATGACTGCCGGGCGGAGGACCCCTTGTTGGTCAACGAGCAGGACGGGCCCCGGCTGGGCCACGCCGTGGCCTGCTGGCACCCTCTCTCCGAGCCGGGAGGGGGCACCTGATGGCGGCGACGCCGCCCGTCGTCGCCGGGCCCGCTCGGGGCGCCCGGCGGTTCCCGGGGGCCAGAGCGTTGGGCTCGTCCATGGTCACCCGAGTGGGCCGGCGCAACCGGGCGGCCTGGATGGCGGCCGCCATCCTGGTCTTGCTGTGCCTGCTGGCCCTTCTCGGGCCCGTGCTGGCGCCGCACAACCCGCTGCTGCCCATCGGCCTGCCCTTCGAGCCTCCCGGTCACGGCGGCTTCCTGCTCGGTTCGGACTCGATCGGCCGCGACGAGCTGTCCCGGGTCCTTTTCGGGGTACGCACCAGCTGGCTGTCGGCTCTGGCCGTCATCTCCTCGGGCGTGGTCGTGGGCGGCAGCGTCGGCCTGGTGGCCGGCGCCGTGGGCGGGTGGGTGGACGAGGTGCTGATGAGGGTGACCGACGCCTTCCTGGCCCTGCCCGGCCCTGTTCTCGCCATCGCTTTCGCCGCTGCTCTGGGGCCGTCCCTGGCCCATACCCTCATTGCCGTCGCCATTGTCTGGTGGCCGTTTTACGCCCGCATCGTGCGCGGCGAGGTGCGCTCCCTGGTTGCCCGGCCCCACGTCGAAGCGGCCCGCCTGGCCGGGGCCAGCCGGTGGAGGCTCATGCTCCGCCACCTGTTGCCCGGCGCCCTGCCCGCCGTCGTCGTCACCGCCAGTCTCGACGTCGGGAACTTGGTGATAATGCTGGCCAGCCTTTCGTTCCTCGGCCTCGGTGCCCCCGAACCGGCGCCCGAGCTCGGCGCCATGGCGGCCCGTAGCCTTCCCTACCTGCTCCAGGACTGGTGGACGGCGATAATGCCGGCCATCGGGATTTTCGTACTGGCTTTTGGCTCCAACATGGCCGGCGACCTCGTGCGCGACGCCATGCGCGACACGTGAGGGAGGACGAGAATTGTTGAACTTCCTGGCTAAACGGGTCGGTGCCGCCGTCCTCATCGTCATTATCTTGGTGGCGGTGATGTTCGGTCTGGAGAAAATGTCGAATATCGACCCTGCGCACGCCTACCTGGGCGCCGGCGCGTCGGCGCCGGCCGTCGCCACCGAAAGGAAGGCGCTCGGGCTCGACGAACCGGTTGCGGTCCAGTTCTGGCATTACCTGACGGGCGTCGCCCGCGGCAACTTCGGCGTTTCCTACCGGACGCGGGACCCGGTACGCCAGGATCTGGGCCAGTACCTGCCGGCCACGATCGAACTGGCCACTTACGCCCTAGGCTTCGCCGTCGTGATGGGCCTGGTCCTCGGGGTGGCCAGTGCCGCCAGCTGGCGGGGCTACCGAATCCTCAAAGTGGTGATGGTCTCGGGGGCGTCGGCGCCCATTTTTTTGCTGGCATTGCTCGGGATCCTGCTCTTCTATGCTCACCTCGGGTGGCTGCCGGCCACCGGGCGGACGTCCTACGCCAACCCGCCGACCGGGCCCACGGGCCTGCTCACTGTCGACGCCCTTGTCCACGGTGACCTCGGGGTCCTCGTCGACGCGTGGCGCCACCTGGTGCTGCCGGCGTTCTGTCTGTCCGTGGTGCCGGCCGTCTCGATCGGGAGGGTGCTCAGGGGGAGCCTGGTCGCTGTACTGCGGGAGGACTATGTGCGCACCGCCCGGGCCAAAGGCCTGCGGGAGAAAACCGTGCTCCTGCGCCATGCCCTGCGCAATTCGCTGGGCCCGGCCCTGGCCATGACCGGCCTGCAAGCCGGTCTCCTGCTGGCCGGGGACGTCGTCGTCGAGGAGATTTTCGCCTGGCCCGGCGTGGGCAACTACATCGCCCAGGGATTGCCCGTAGGCGACTTCCCCGCCATCTCTGGCGTCACCATCGTGTTCGGTGTCGGCTACGTGATCGTCAATGCCATCGTGGACGTGGCCCAACGTCTGGCTGACCCCCGGGTCCGTATTTAACCAAAGGGAGAAACCACAAATGAGCCTGGTACATGGCCGCCATGGGCCCGAAGCCCGCCACGCCCTCGAACGTGAGGCGGAACTGCCCACGGCTGGCCTTGAACGCGAACGCCAACGCGCTCTCGCCCTTGGCCTCCAGGGCGCCGAGTCGATCGTGGACCGGACCATCCCCACCTTCAGCCGCGGGGAGCTGCCTCATTTTGCCGGCATAAACACGTTCTTGAAGGCCCCATACGTGGAGGACGTCCACAAATGCGGTGACTACGACATAGCCGTGATGGGCGCGCCTCATGACAGTGGCACCACCTACCGGCCCGGGGCCCGGTTCGGTCCGCAGGGGATGAGGCGCATATCGGCGCTCTACGGCACCTACTCGTTCGAGCTGGGCGTCGACTTACGCGAGTCGGTGACCATCGCCGACGTAGGTGACATTTTCACCATCCCCGGCAATATCGAAAAGACCTTCGACCAGATCAGCAAGGGCGTGGCTCACGTTTTCGCGTCGGGCGCCTTCCCGGTGGTCCTGGGTGGGGACCATTCGATCGGTTACCCCACCGTGCGCGGGGTGGCGGAGCACATGTCGGGCAACCTCGGGATCATCCATTTCGACCGCCACGTCGACACCCAGGAAACTGACCTCGACGAGCGCATGCACACGACCCCCTGGTTCCACGCCACCGACCTGCCCAACGTGCCCGCCCGCAACCTGGTCCAGCTCGGCATCGGCGGATGGCAGGCGCCTCGGCCGGGGGTCAAGGTGTGCCGAGAGCGCGAGACGACCATCATGACGGTCAACGACTGCGTTTCCATGGGCCTGGAGCAGGCGGCGGAGAGGGCGGTCGAGGTGGCTTGGGACGGGGCCGAGGCGGTCTGGCTGTCCTTCGATGTCGACTGCCTGGACGCCGCCTTCGTGCCCGGCACGGGCTGGCCCGAACCGGGCGGCTTCCTGCCGCGGGAAGCTCTCGAGCTGGTGCGGCGCATCTCCGCCCCCGGCCTGGCCGGGATGGAGATAGTAGAGTGCTCGCCCCCCTACGATAATGCCGACATCACCTCCCTGATCGGGGTGCGGGTGATCTGCGACGTCCTGGCCACTCTGGTCAACCACGGTCACCTGCCCAAGGGCGGCCCGGGCCCTGTCGTCCCCACCGGCGCCGGTGGCACCGCCGGCGCGCCCGGCGCCGGTGCCTGAATGCCGCGCCGAACCATCCCCCTGGTGCTGGGCTGGGAGGTGCTGCCCCGGTCCATCTCGGTCCGGGGCGCCCCCGAGGACGACATCCTGGTCGAGCCGGTCCCCGCCGTGCTCGTCGAGTCGGACCACGGTTGGGTGCTCATCGACACCGGGTTCAACCCGGCGCTGGTGCGCGACGATGCGCTGCGCCGGCGCTTTCACGGGGGCGCTGTCACGCCGGTGCTGCCGCAGGGGGCGGGCGACCCGTTGCAGGAGGCGTGCCGGGGGGCAGGCGTGGAGCTCGGGGACATCGTCCTGGTTGCTCTGAGCCATCTCCACAATGACCACGCCGGCGGCCTGCGCCACTTCGCCCGTTCCGGTCCCCGGGTGGCGGTGCAGCGGGCCGAGCTCGATTACGGGCTGCAAACGCCGCACCCGGAGCCGGAGCGCAACGGGATCTTCAGGGTCGATTTCGACGACCCGGGCATTGACTGGTGGCTCCTAGACGGTGACACCGAGCTCCTGCCCGGCATCTGCGCCGTGAGCACCCCTGGGCATACTCCCGGCCACCAGAGCTTTCTGGTGCCGGATGCCGGTCTGGCGTTCGCCTTCGACGCCGCCGACCTGCGAGCCAACATCGACCAGGAGATCGCCCCCGGGGCCCTCGTCGGGAGCACTGAGGAGGTGGCGTTGGCCTCCCTCCGGCGCCTGAAACAACTGGCCCGGGATGCCGGCCTCGAGCTGGTGCCCGGCCACGACCCCGACGCCTGGGCTGCCCTGGCCCTCACGCTGGGTTTCAGCGGGCCCCTTTACCCCCCGGCCGAGGGCCGCAAATGACCGAGGGGCCCACGATGACCGCGGGCCGGGCGTGATTGCGCCGCCCGGGCGCTGGGCGCTCGTCATCGTCGACATGCAGCAGGCCGGGTACGCCGACCGGGACGAGGCCGGGCTCCAGCAGATGCCCGGCTTCGGGGAGAGGGTGGGGCGCCTGGCCGGCGTGCTGGAGCGCTGCCGGCAGACCGGGGCCCCTGTGGTCCACCTCCAGGAGGTCCACCGCCGGTCGATGCTCGATTTCGGCCGGGAACTGGACGGGTCGGAAGGCCCGCATTTCCTGGAGGGCGACACGCTGACCGAGATCGTCCGCCCGCTGGCGCCCGCGCCGGGCGAGCCCCACGTAGTGAAGAGGAGGTACTCGGGCTTTTTTGGCACAGATCTCGACATTGTGCTGCGCGGCCTGGGGGTTTCGGCCATCGTGCTCGCCGGGGAGCTGACGGACGTGTGCGTCCACTACACGTTCGTCGATGCCCATCAGCTCGACTACCACGTGCGGGTGATCGAGGACTGCTGTGGCGGTTCGACCCGCGCCCGTCACGACGCCGCCTTGGACGCCATGGCCTACCTCCAGTCCGCCGCCCGCTGCACCGCCGAGGAAGTCTTGGCGGCCCTGGACCGCCATTCCGGGAACGCCTGACCTCACCGTCTCAGCCGGGGCCCGCTCTCCCGCCGGCAGCCCAGGCGAGAGCCTGCCGCAGGCCGGGTAGGTCCTGGGCCACCGCCTGTACGAGTGCCCCGGGGCCGTCCAGGGGCATGGCGGCCCATCCAGTACCGGCCACCGCGCCACTGGCGTGCTCACCGTCACCGGCGGTGAGGACCAGGCCGACCGCCCGGCCGGCACCGAGCACGGCCGGGCCGTCCCAGCCCGAGGCACCCGGCCCCACTTCCAGGCCGTGACGGAGCAAAGGCCTTCCGTCCACGTCCACGTCGAGCCGCAGGTCCAGCCGCCCCGGGCCCTCGCCATAGCGGCCGAGCACGATTTCCTCGGCCCAGCGCAGACGGGCGCCGGGGGCCAGCGAGACATGTGCCCTCTGGGAGAAATCGCACCCTCGCGAGGCCACCAGCGGTTGCAGGCGCCAATCGAGCGTCCCGCCTTCGTCGACCCTCACCTCTATGGAAAAAGACGACCCGGTGGAGGCCCAGGCGATGGTGGAGGCCACCGACCGCAGCGTGAGCCGGGCACCTCGCTCCACCGTCACCTGCAACGAGATCTGGTCGTCGCCGACGGGCGAAGCGGCCGTGCCGACAAGGTATACCGCGCCGGGAGCCCCCCTGAACGCCATCGGGGGGGCGTCGCGCACCCAGCTCAAGCGGCAACCTTCTACCAGCCCGTCCTGGCGGGTGGGAGCCGATGCCGTCAGCTCGGCTTTGCCGCGCACCGCTGCGCCAGGGCGCCCTCGAGCCAGGCGGAGACGGGCTTGGCCAGGGGGTCGCGGGCCAGGCTGAGGAAGGTGAAAGGCCGGCGCCCCCTCGCCTTCAGCGCGTCCCGGTCCATGACGCCGAGGTCAGCGTTGACCAGCGGGGCAAGATCCGTCTTATTGATCACGAGGAGGTCGGAAAGGGTTATGCCCGGTCCGCCTTTGCGGGGGACCTTGTCCCCCCCGGCCACGTCTATCACGAAAATCTGGGCGTCGACCAGGCCATAGCTAAACGTGGCCGTCAGGTTGTCGCCGCCCGACTCGATGAGGACGAGATCAAGGTCAGGAAAGCTCTTTTCGTGCGCCTCGACCGCCTCCAGATTGGCGGAAATGTCGTCCCGGATAGCCGTGTGGGGACAACACCCCGTCCTTACGGCCAGGATTCGCTCGGGCGGCAGCACGGCTTCGCGCAGGAGTATGGCCGCGTCTTCGGTGGTGTAAATGTCGTTCGTCACCACGGCCAGCGACCAGTGGGGCGACAACGAGCGGCACAGGGCAGCGACCAGGGCGGTCTTCCCACTGCCCACGGGGCCGCCGATGCCGATACGGAGAGGACGTTCACGAGGCAAAGAGCTGTACCTCCCATTTAGCGTGATTTTCGGCGCCGATCTCCAGGAGCGGTGCGCTGTGGGCCGGCAATTTCTTGATCACATAGCCCCCGCCGGCCACCATCATGGCGGCGCCGGCGGCGATGCCCTCCACCTGGCGGCTCAGCTGGGCCAGGCAGCGCCCGACGGCGAACGGGTCGAGGCCGAGCAGGCGGGTGGCGGCCCAAGCCGGCCCGCTGACCGAGGCCTGCGCTGCTAGCAGGGCCGCTTCCTCAGCACTGAGGCCCACATGCCGGCCAACGGCGCCCAGCACGACCGGGTGCATCGGCCCATCGGGCAACTGGCCTGCCAGCCCGGCCAAGTCCACCCGTCCGGCCGGGTCCACCCGTCCGGCCGGGTCGACCTGCCCTGTCGAAGGCGGCGCCCCACGGTCTTCGTCCGCCGGCCACAGCGACCTGGCTGCCCGCAGCAGGCCGCGTCCCTGAGCTCTGCTCGCCTGGCGCAGAGCGGGGGACGGGCAACGAGCCACCGCCTCGGCGTCGAGCGTGGTCAAGGCCCCGATGGACGGCGCGGCCACCCAGGCCGCCGCGGCTATGGCGGCATCGACCCGTCCGGTGGTGGCGAGACGGCCCGTCAGGAAGGAGAAAAGATCGTCAGCGTCTTGTACCCGTAGGGCGCCCACCGTCTCCTCCAGGCCGCCCGAGTGCGAATGGCCGCCGGCCGGGAACCGCCCGTCCGCCAGGAGCAACAAGATGCTGCTCATCGCCCGGGCCCTCGGCAGGTCAAAATAAGAAGTACCGCTGGGCCATGGGAAGCTCGCCGGCCGGGGCCTCAGTGACGAGCTCGCCGTCGATGCGGACGGCGAAACTGTCGGGGTCGACTTCGATTTCCGGGAGGGTGCCGTTGAGCGGCATGTCGGCCTTCGTCAGGTGACGCGTACCTCTCACGGGCACGAGACGCCTCGATGCCCCCGTCTTTGCTCGCAGGTTGGCTTCCAGGGCGGCGGGGGCGACGAAGGCGACAGACGTGCGGGCGGCGACGGCGGCGCTGGCGCCGAACATGGGTCGTGCCCTTACGGGCTCGGGCGTGGGCACGGACGCATTGGCGTCGCCCATCTGCGCCCAGGCGATCATGCCGCCCTTTATGACCAACGACGGCCGCACACCGAAAAACGCCGGCTCGTACAGCACCAGGTCGGCCAGTTTGCCCACCTCGACCGAACCGATCTCGGTGTCGAGACCGTGGGCTATGGCCGGGCAAATGGTGTACTTGGCCACATAGCGCCGGGCGCGCCGGTTGTCGGCCGGCCCGTCGCCGGGCAGGGGACCGCGGCGGCGCTTGCCCACATGGGCCGTCTGCCAGGTGCGCAGGACGACCTCGCCGGCACGGCCCATGGCCTGGGAGTCCGAACCGATCATGGAGATGGCGCCCATATCGTGCAGTACGTCCTCGGCGGCGATGGTCGACGGGCGGATCCTGCTTTCCGCAAAAGCGAGATCCTCGGGTACGGCGGGGTTCAGATGGTGGCAGACCATGAGCATGTCGAGGTGCTCGTCGATCGTGTTCACCGTGTGGGGCCGGGTCGGGTTGGTCGACGAGGGCAGGAAGTTGGCCTCGCCCGCCACCCGGATTATGTCGGGGGCATGGCCCCCGCCGGCGCCCTCGGTGTGGTAGGCGTGGATGCCCCTGCCGCCTACGGCCGCGATCGTCGACTCGACGAAACCGGCTTCGTTCAATGTGTCGGTGTGCAGGGCGGCCTGCACCCCGGCCAGGTCGCACACCCGCAGGCAGGCGTCTATGGCCGCCGGGGTCGAGCCCCAGTCCTCGTGCAACTTGAAACCGGCCGCCCCGGCCTGCAGTTGTTCCCACAGGCCGTCTTCGGAAACTGTGTTCCCCTTACCCAACAAGGCGATGTTGAGCGGCCATTCGTCGAGCGCTTCGAGCATCCGGGCCAGGTTCCAGGGCCCGGGCGTGACCGTGGTCGCCCGCGTCCCCTCGGCCGGCCCCGTGCCCCCGCCGATGATGGTGGTGACCCCCGAGGCGAGCGAGACCTCGAGCACCTGCGGGCAGATCAGGTGTACGTGGCAGTCGATGGCACCGGCGGTGAGCAACTTGCCGTTCCCGGCGATTATCTCGGTCGGAGGCCCGATGGCGAGCCCGTCGGTGACACCGTCCATGATGTCGGGGTTGCCCGCCTTGCCAATGGCCGTGATACGGCCGTCGCGGATGCCGATGTCGGCCTTTACCACGCCCCAGTGGTCCAGGATTATCGCCCCCGTTATCACCAGGTCGGGAGCCCCTTGGAGCGAGGTCGTGCGGCCCTGGCCCATCGATTCGCGGACCACCTTGCCGCCCCCGAACACGGCCTCGTCCCCGGCTCGGCCCGGGCCTCCGCACAGATCGTCGGTGACCTCGATGAACAGGTCGGTGTCGGCCAGGCGCACCCGGTCGCCCGCCGTCGGCCCGTAAAGGGCGGCGTAGCGGGAGCGGGTGACCTCAGGCATCCACGGGACCTCTCACCTCTCCCCGGAAGCCGGCGATGTAGCGGGCCCCGGCGAACGGGACGAGTTGGACATCGAGGGCAATGCCGGGTTCGAAACGCACGCTCGTGCCCGCCGGCACGGCCAGTCTTTTGCCGCGGGCCGCGGCCCGGTCGAAAACAAGGGCCGGGTTGGCTTCCGCAAAATGGAAATGGGAGCCCACTTGTACCGGGCGGTCGCCGGTATTGTCCACCCGTAGTGCCGTCAGCGGGCGGCCCTCCACCAGGACGACCGTGCCTTCGCCATAAACGATCTCACCGGGGATCATGCCGGGCCTGGGGTCATGCGGGGCCGGAGATCATGACGGGGTCATGGCACCGGGTGGTGCAGCGTGACCAGCTTGGTGCCGTCCGGGAACGTAGCCTCCACCTGGACTTTCTCGAGCATTTCCGGGATTCCGTCCATCAGCTGCTCCCGCCCCAGGACGGTGCGACCGGTGGCCATGAGCTCGCCCACGGTCCTGCCGTCGCGGGCGCCCTCCATCACGAAGCTCGAAAGTACGGCTACGGCTTCGGGGTAATTGAGCTTCACGCCCCGGCCCAGCCTTTCCCGGGCCACCAGAGCGGCCATCGAGACCAGCAGCTTGTCTGTCTCATGAGGGCTCAGCTGCACCCCGACGACCATATAGGAGCGCCAGGTGGCTGCGTCCCTGTAATGGCCGGCGCCCGTGTTAAGACCGCGTTAACGGTGTGCCTGTCCGGGTTAAACGGTGTGCCTGTCCGGCCCCGCCTGGCCCTGGTCACTCGGGGTGGAGGCTGTTCCGGTCCGAAGATGCGAGTCGCCAGTGCGCCGAGATGAGCGGTCATCGCCTCCGCGGCGCCGGTGCCGTGGCCCCGGGAAATTGCCCGCAGGATGGCCCGGTGCTCTTCCAGCCGCTTGACCCGGGTCTGAGGATCCCGCACGACAAGGGGGTCGGTGGTACGTAAAGGGGAGCGTCCGACCGGGACCCCTACCTGCCTCACAGCCGCAACCTCGGGCCGGGGGGTGAGCAGCTCACTCGGTCCTCAGCACCAGGGCGGTCGGGGTGCGGGAAGCGGTCCGCCCAGGGAAGGCGGCGACGAGGTTGGCGAAGATGAGGGCACCGAGCACGACGAGGAACACCGTCAGGACGGGCGTGGTGGGGTCGGGCACGGCCGAGAGATTGTGGGCGAACAGGGCCCACAACTGGCGGCCGATGGCGATGCCCAGGGGCGTGCCGATCACGACGCCGATGACGGCGGCGATGGTCGACTGCCAGGCGATGGCGGCCGAGAGCTGGCGCTTGGTGAAGCCGAGCGCCTTGAGCAGGGCCAGGTCGCGGCGCCGGCGGCGGACGGAGGCCGTGAGGGTGAGAGCGAGGGCGAGCACGGCCCCGGCGGCCAGCCCGGCGGCCAGCACCACCGGCGTGGCCCCGATGGTCCGGTAGTTGACGATCTGGGCCGGGCGCTGCACCCCGAGGACGGAGACAGTGTCGTTGCCCTCCGCCTGGGGGTCGGCATTGATGGCGTTGTTGGCGGCGGCGGCGATGCGTTGCAGGCCGGCCAGGCCGGCGGCCGGGCTCACCCCTTTACCCAGCCGGACGAATACGTACTCGGGCCCGTTGAGCATGGGGTCGGGGCTGGCCGAGGCGCGCTGCCACGCCGCGGGCTCGACCGCGCTCGGGACCAGTGCCCCGGTGCCCATCGAGGGGTGGCTGGCGATGATGCTGGAGTAGCCGATGGCGGGGAAGGTGGCGGTGCCGACGACCACCAGCGGGGTCGGCGGGATGTAAAAGGGCGTGCTCCTGGGGGTCCCCTCGCTGAGGTAGACGGTGTCGCCGACGTGCTTGTGCAGCAAGGCCAGGGTGGCCGAGCCCATCACGATCTGGTTGTCGGCGTCCAGGCCGTGCCCCGACAGGACGGGCGGGGCCACGAGGGCGTGCGGGCTGGACACGACGCTCGGGACGAACTGCCCGTCGATCTGGAAGGGGACGAGGTCGGCCCCGGACCAGGCGGCCACAGCAGGGTCGTGGTCGAGCGCCTTTAGGGATTGGGGCGGGACGTCGTTGGTGGTGCTCAACATGTAGTCCCAGTTCCACCCGTACAGCGGCGGGTGCGAGACCAGGGTGCCCAGGCTGCTGGCGAAGGTAAGGGCGGACAGCACCACCGCCACCGCCAGCACGGCGCCCACCAGTGCCGAGCGGACAGGCACCGAGGTGCGGCCCTGACCGGGTTCCAGGGCGAAACGCACCCCGACCACGCCGGCCACGGGCATCCCCGCCGATTGCGCGCTCCGGGCCAGGCTCGAGGTGCGGGCTGAGGCCCGCCCTGGGCCCTGGGCGACGCGGTGCGGCGCCCGCAGGTAGGCGAGGCCGACAGCGGCGGCACCGAGCACGCCTATGAGCACGGCCACACCGGTGCCGAGCACGGTCCAGTCAAAGGCGACCCCCCGGTCGGGGTAGACCGCGCGCACCGGGCCCAGGGGGGCGAGGGGGGAGAGCGCCACCGCCAGTGCCGCCGCCACCAGCGAGCCGAGGACGACGGCGGCCAGGACGCCGATCAGGCCGTCACTGGCGGTGATAGCCGGCCCCGCCCCCAGGGCCCGAAGGGCCCGGCGGTCCTCCTCGTCCCAGCGCAGCTGGCGGGAGATGGCCTGCACGCCTACGAGCAGGGCGACCAGGCCGGCGATGGCCCCGAAGGCGCCGAGGGCGACGGACTCCGGCTTGAGGGCCAGTTCCACCTCGGACACGACACGTGAGGTGGCGTTGAACAAGAAATCCGAACCGGGCCGGCTGGCGTTGACGAAGGCCCGTTCCACCGCCCCCACTTCGCCGCTCCCGTGGTCGAGCTGCAGCCCGTAGAGGGTCGGCGCGCCCGGGGCCAGGGTGACCTGGCCGCCCGGCGACACGGCCCTGACGGCCCTCATGAACGCCGGAGTGAAGATCACGAAGCCCGAAGTGCGGTCGACGTCGTCCTCGACCACCTGGCGGTTGAGCACGACGATCCCCGTCAGGTGCATGTCCACCTTCAGGGCCGGTGCCACGCGGGGGGTGCCGAACGCCTTCGCTGAGATCTGGGCTCTCGTGTAGTAGCCCATGGCCACGACCTGGCCCACATGTAGGCTGCTCATCCGGGCGGCGCTGGCGGTCATCACCGCTTCGTCGACGCGGTCGGGGTCGGCCATCCGGCCGTCGGTGACGGTGGCCCGGTCCATGTCGGTCCACATGCCGTCGGAACTGCCCACGAACTGCGCCGCATTGGCCTGTACGCCGGAGAGGTCAGGTGCCCCGTCGGGCGCCAGGGGCACCACTGCCGGCGTGATGAGGGCGGCTACCCGTCTAACGTCCGCCAGCCGAGCGACCATTGCCGTGGGCCCCGAGCCGAAAGTGGCGAGGCCCGAGCCTGAGCTCCCCACTGTCAGTGTCAGGTCCGAGGGGTTGGTGCTGGCCATGAAGGTGGGGTAGGAGGACTGGGTCCGCCGCCCGGCCTCGACCG
>CAYZVQ010000098.1:0-14926 GCA_964481925.1 uncultured Acidimicrobiaceae bacterium | reverse complement strand
ACTTTTTCGACCCTTCCACCGGGTCGGCCATCTGGGCCTGACGGCCGGGACCGGGCCGTTTAGAGGTCCGCTACTTACCTCCAGGTACAGACGAAGTTCTTCTCGACCGCGATCGCGCGCTGGTCTATTTCAAATGGCGGCGTGGCCCGTGCACTGATAATGGACAACCTAATGGCACCAAATTTGCACCTTTGCGCATTTTTGGAGCCCGTTGAAAAGCCAGCCGACGCGCAACAGGGGCGGGCAATTAGCCCAACCCCTGTTGCCTGGCACGCCCTAAAATGTCATCGAGTTGAGACCACCTCGAAGCCGACCGCCGATCGGGTTCGTATTGGCCGTAATTGAACGTATTGGGGTGCCACCGGGCCGACCAGGTTCGGCCGGGCGACGCTTTGACAGCGCCAACCGATCGGCTTCCGCCTGGCCCGTTTATTAGCCCGGCGGACCGTCCTCCTCGGACGAACTCGAAATCACCATCAGCTCTCCTTTCGAGTAACGGTTGCCCTGAGCCGGAACTTCTGCTCTAAACCAAATTGTACTGCAAGGGCCGGCCTATGTCCACGGCCCTTTTTGAGTTATTCACCTTTGGTGGAGGTGGCCCGGGGGCACATCTGCCGGATGGTCTCCTTGACATCATAAATACTGAAAAGCTATGATAGTGCTGGAACGGGCCATGCCCCGCCCCTATCGCGGTCCATCACCCTCACTTCCCGAGGACGGGAGCCGCCCTTCACCGACCCGACCCCAGGAGGGCGAATGCCCCGTACCGTTGACCTTTTTCTGGACAGTGACCAACCTCTCGACCGCGTGGCCGAGCAGTTGGCCGAGCTGACCAGCGCTCGTTTTGTTGCCTCACCCGACCAGGCCCACTTCGTCGTCCATGACGGAGATGTCGTTGCCTACCTCACCGGTCATGACTTTCTCGACGACGACGACCTGCCGCTGAGCGAGTTCCGCTACGTCTTGTCGGCATCGGTGCCGCCGGGCATGTCCATCGAAGACAGCCGGGAACTGTCGTTCCTGCGCCGGGTCAACGCCGGCCTACGCCAGAGCGGTGCGTTTGCTTCCCTATTGGTGATCGACCTGGAGCGCCCGGACACGACGCCGGTCGACGCCCGGTGATGCGGGAGGCGCAAGAGGGGCCGCCCTGCCGCCACCATGGGACCACTGGCAGCCTTGACGAGTCGCAGCGGCGGGCCAGCCACGAAGAGCTGGCTGTGGCGCAGATCCTGGCGGCTGAAGGCCACCAGGTCCGCACGGTCGCAGAGCGCAAGGGCGCTCGCACACCCGACCTCATCGCCTGCGGTACCTCCGTCGAGGTGAAGGCGTTCCAGACGCTCGAGCAACGCTCGGGGCGCCCTCCGAGCCCCCGCAGCGTTGCCAACAAGCTCCTTGACGCCCGAGGCCAGGGCGCCCTAGCTGTGGTCCGGGGTGGTGACAGCGGTTTGACGAAGGCGACGGCACGCGCCGGCTACGCCATGTTTTGTGAACACGCGGCTCAAAAGGGCCTGGGCCGGCTGCGCGCCGTAAGGGTGCTCGGTAAGGACTTCGACATGTCCTTTGGCGTCGTTGCCGACGTACGCCAGCTTCGCCAAGGCCGCCAGGCCGTCCGGCCTGCGGCCGACCGCGGGGGGCCGCCTCGGCCTGCACCTGCGCCCGTCCGAGGTGGCCCCGCCCGCCCCCGGCTCAGCACCTGAGCGCGGGGGCGTTGGCGGGCAGGCCCCGCCGGTCAGGACGGGCTTTGGCCCTTCCGGGCCATCCGGCAGGGACATACTTGCTCTATGGGGGCACCGCCGCAGGGATGGGCCGCTTCGTTCAACGTCCAGGCGTCCCTCGTTGTCGAGGACCGGGCCGCCGGTGACGGTGAGCAACTGCCCTCGGAGCGGGAGGCTCGTCATGGGTTCCTCGAGCGCTTGCCACCCGGCTATGCCGAACGGACGGCTCCGCAGGTCGCGGCCCGGGATTGGGCCGAGATCTTCAGGTTGCTGACCCGGGGGACAGCGGGGCCCTCCGGGCCGGGGCATGGCCCCGCGGGCGATAGTCGCCCAGCTGCCGAGGACGCCCACATCGCGCTCGGTCCCGGCCGTGACGGTGCCCCAGGAGACTTCCGCCTGCGCCGTACCGCCTTGAGCAGGGCCGAGCTGTCTTCGTTGCTGCGCGCCATCGAGAGCTTCGGCCTCGTCGCCGAGGAAGCGGTGCCCTGGCATTTCGCTCTGGGCCTCCCCCAAGGGGACGTGTTCATCGACGACGTCGGCCTGCGCATAGGTACTCCCGTGGCGCCGCCGGGTTTCGAGCTGGCCACGGGCGGGCCGCGGCTGGTCGACGCTCTCAACGCCGCCATAGGCGCCAAGACCGACCTGAGCGTGCTCAACCGGCTGGTGGTCGGGGCCGGCCTGAGCTGGCGGGAGGTGAACCTGCTCCACGCCTACTGTGCCTATCGCCTGGCCGTCGGAGGACCGCGTGCGGCCGAGCGGGCGGACCTGATGACCGACGCACTCGTAGTTTTCCCGTCCGTCGCCGCCGCCGCTGTGGGCCTCTTTCGTGCCCTTTTCGGGCCCGGGGGCGCCGAGGCGGAAGGGGCCCGGGCCGATTTGTTGGCGGCGCTGGCTGGGGTCCCGGACCTTCGCCACGACGAGGCCCTGAGGGAGCTCGTGGCCCTCGTCGAGGCCACCACCAGGACCAACTGGGCCCTCGACCGGGAGACGATCTCGCTCAAGTTCGCCAGCACTTCCATCTCTTTTTTACCCCCGCCCGTCCCTCTGGCCGAGATGTTCGTGTGGTCCCCGGAGTTCGAAGGGCTCCATCTGCGCTTCGGCCTGGTCGCCCGGGGGGGCATACGTTGGAGCGACAGGCGTTCAGACCTGCGGGGAGAGGTACTGGGCCTGGCCCGGGCCCAGGTCAAGAAAAACGCCCTGATCGTGCCGACCGGAGCCAAGGGAGCGTTCGTACTGCACAAGGATCCCGGTGACCGAGCGGAACGAAGCCGAAGAGGCCACGACGCCTACCGCGCCTTCGTCGGGGCGATGTTGGACGTGACGGACAACATCGTCGACGAGAAGGTGGCCCACCCTCAGGGGGCGGTGTGCCGGGACGGAGACGACGCTTATCTCGTGGTCGCCCCGGACAAAGGCACCGGCTCGTTTTCCGACCTGGCCAACGCCATCAGCGCGGAAAGGGGTTATTGGCTCGGGGACGCGTTCGCCTCGGGGGGCAGTCACGGTTATGACCACAAGGCTCTCGCCATAACGGCCAAAGGAGCCTGGTTGGCGGTACGGCGGCATTTTCGGGCGCTGGGCATGGACGCCCAGAGCGAGCCCTTGCGGGTCGTTGGGGTCGGCGACATGTCCGGTGACGTCTTCGGCAATGGCATGCTCCAGAGCCGCAGCATCTGTCTGGTGGCGGCCTTCGACCACCGGGACGTCTTTATCGACCCGACGCCCGACGCCGGGCGGTCCTTCGCCGAGCGGGAACGTCTGAGCCGGCTCGAGCGCTCTAGCTGGCAGGATTACGACCTGAGCGTGGCCTCCCCGGGCGCCGGGGCCTACCGCCGGCAGGTGAAGCAGGTAGAGCTATCGCCCGCCGCGGCCGCCATGCTGGGCACGGGGGCCGGCCCCATATCGCCCCCCGAACTCGTGCGGGCGGTACTGCAGGCTCCCGCCGACCTGATTTTCTTCGGTGGCGTGGGCACTTTTGTCAAGGCCTTCGACGAGAGCGACGTCGAGGTGGACGACAGCGCCAACGACGACGTCAGGGTGGACGCCCGCCAGCTACGGGCCCGCGTCATCGCCGAGGGCGCCAACCTGGCCATTACTCAGCGCGCCCGGGCCGGGTACTCGCGCCGCGGAGGCCGGGTCAACACCGACTTCGTCGACAATTCGGCCGGTGTGGCGATGTCCGACCGGGAGGTAAACCTGAAAATCCTCCTGGGGGTGGCCCTGGCCCGGGGACGGCTGGACGCTCCCGGGCGTGACCGGCTCCTAAAAGATGAGGAACAGGCGGTAGCGGCAGCGGTCCTGGCCGGCGTGGAGCGAGGTTTGGTGGCCCTCGACTGGGCGGCGGCCTCGAGCGCGGCGGACCTGCCGGCGTACGAGGCCTTGATGGAGGACCTCGAGCACGCCGGCGTGCTGGACCGCGATGTGGAGGCACTTCCCACCGAAGAGGAGCTTTCCCGGCGCAAGCAGGCCGGCGCCGGTTTGAGCCGGCCCGAACTAGCGGTACTTTTCGCCTACGCCCGCAGCGAGTTGGCGCGCTCGATCGAAGGTTCTCCTCTTACCGGCGAAGAGGCGTTGCGGTCGTGCGTCCTGCGCTATTTCCCACCTTCGGTCCGCGACGCCTTCTCCGACCTGGTACCTGAGCACCCTCTGTACTACCAGCTCCTGGCTTGCGAGCTCGGCAACGAAATAGTCGACCGTATGGGGGCCATCTGGGCTCATGAGCTGGCCGGGGAGACGGCCCGGGGGCTGTCCGAGGTGGCGGGTTGTTACTGGGCGGCCCGCCAGGTGATGGCCGTTGACAACAGTTTCGCCGACGTCGACGCCCTCGGTTGGTCGCTGAGCGGGCCAGCTGAAGAGGCGCTGCGAGGGCGCGCCGGCGAGGCGCTCGACCGGCTGGCCCGGTGGTACCTGCACCGGCGGGGGACCCTCCGGCCGGGTGACGTGATCGACCGGGACCGGCCGTACGCCGAGGGCCTGGAGGCGCCCGGGGCGGGGCCGGGCCCGGTCGACAACGAGCTCGTCCATCTCGGTGTACCGGCCGAAGTGGCCGCCCGGGCTGGGCGCCTGGCCCCGCTGGCCTCGGTGGGCGAGCTGGCCGAGGCGGCCCGGGCCGCCGGCCGCCCGCTGGAAGTGGCGGTGGACGCCTACCCTGTGCTCGAGGACGGCCTTTGCCTACGGCCGCTGTTGGGGGCGCTGGGCCGACGCCCGGCGCCCGACCGCTGGGAACGCTGGCAACTGCATTCACTGGCCGACGATCTGGCCGAGAGCCGGGGGGCGGCCCTGGCCGAGGCCCTCCGGCGGTCCCCTTCGCTCGACGGCCAGGCCGCCGGGTACGAATGGCTGGCCGAAAGGGCCGCCACCCTGCGCCGAGCCGCCCTGCTGGCCCACCGGGTCGAGGTAGGCGCCCCGCCCAGCCTGGCGCTGGTCGCCCTGGCCGTCCGGGTAGTGGGGGACGCCCTAGAAGCGGGTTGAAACCGAGCAGACGGACTTTGGGACCGAGCAGATGGGCTGGGACCGATTAGAAAGGGGTGCGTGAAGCTCGCCATCGCCAATGACCACGCCGGCTACTCGCTCAAGCTGGCGGTCATGTCACATCTGCGGGCCCTCGGCCATGAAGTCGACGACCTGGGCGCCTACTCGGAGGACCCCGTTGACTACCCGCCCTTTTGCGCCGCCTGCGCCCGCCACGTGGTCGTCGGCCTGGCCGAGGCGGGCATCGTGATCGGTGGGTCGGGCCAGGGGGAGCAGATTTCGGCCAACAAGGTCCACGGGGCCCGGGCCGCGCTGTGCCATGATGAGTACACGGCCCGCCTGGCGCGCCAGCACAACAACGCCAATGTCTTGGCCCTGGGGGCCAGGATCCTGGCGCCGGTACTGGCGTGCGACATCGTGGACACCTTTCTGACCTCGGAGTTCCAAGGCGGCCGCCACCAGGAGCGCCTAGACGAGATAAGTGCCATCGAGGTGGAAGAAAGTAGGGCGTGGGCCGCGGCGCAGGAGCCCGGGCAACCCTGAGCCTGGCCTCGACGGGGCGGCCTGACTGCCACCAGGACCAGGGGTCGCTGGTCGGTTTCGAGCTGGTCCGAGTTTCGGTCCCGCTGATCGCGCCGTGGGCCAGCAGCGCGGGCACTTTTTCCCATCGGGACAGCCTGCTGGTACGGGCGGTGCTGCGCTTCCCGGGCGACGGCGGCGCGGCCACCGAGGTCGAGGGTTGGGGGGAGTGCCCGGCGCTGCCCGGGCCTACCTACAGTGCGGAGTACACGGCCGGGGCGCAGGACGTCTCCGAGCGTTACCTGGTACCGGCCCTGTTGGCCGAGGGCGTGGCCTGCGTCGCCGGGGTCACGCCCGCCCTGGCCGGCGTGAAGGGGCACAACATGGCCAAGACCGCCTTCGAGGCGGCCCTGATGGACGCCGAGCTGGTGGCAGGCGGCGTCCGTATGGCCGACTTCCTGGGCGCCCAGAGCCGCACCGGTGCCGTCGTGGCCGACAGCGTGGCGGCCGGCGTTGCCATCGGGCTCAACGGGTCGCTGGGCGAGCTGGTCGACGAGGTCGCCCTCCGGCTTGAGGAGGGCTACCGGCGGGTCAAGCTGAAAGTGCGCCCAGGCTGGGACGTCGAGCCCGTGGGCGCCGTGCGGGAGCGCTGGCCGGCCCTGGTGCTGTTCGCCGACGCCAATGGCTCCTACGGGCGCCTGCCCATGGGCCAGGCCGCCGAGCAGCTGGCCCGGCTCGACGGCTATGGGCTTTCCTGTCTCGAGCAGCCTCTGGGCGACGACGACCTGGCCGGGCATGCCGAGCTGGCCCGCCGGCTAGGTACCCCGCTGTGCCTGGACGAGGCCCTCACCTCTCCTGGCGCCCTTGTCAGCGCCCTGCGGGCCGGTGCCTGCTCGGTGGTCAATATCAAGGCCGGGCGCCTGGGGGGCTACCTGGAGGCGGTACGGGCCCACGACCTCTGCGTCGAGAAGCGGGTGCCGGTGTGGTGCGGGGGGATGGTCGAGACGGGGATCGCCCGGGCGGCGAACCTGGCCCTGGCGTCGCTGCCCGGTTTCTGCCTCCCCGGCGACCTGTCCGCCACGGGCCGGTTCTTCGAGGTCGACCTCGCCGGCCCCATGTCGCTGCGGCCGGACGGGACTATAGCGGTCCCCTCGGGCGCAGGTCTCGGCGTGCCCGTCGACCAAGAGGCGATCGGCAGGTTTTCGACCTCGAGGACGTGGTGGCCCCGATGACACTGCCCCTGTGGCCGGCCGCCGAGGGCGGCCCCGCGGACAGAGCTTCTGGTGGTGGCCGTGGTGGGTTGGCCAGCCAACCGCCCCGTCGGGTCACCTTGGTGCGCCTGGCGGGCGAGATAGCCCGTTCGCTGGCCGACATCGGACGCGTGGCGGTCGAGGGAGAGGTGTACAGGCCCCAGACCTACAGGGCCGGGCGCACCTACTTCACGCTGCGCGACCGGGCGGCCCAAATGCCCGTTTCCTTTTCCGCCCGGGTGGCGCGCCGGTGCCGGGCCGTCGACGGCGAACGGGTACTGGTCGTGGGCACTTTGGTCTGGGGCAACGACAGAGGCCAACTCGTCCTGGAGGCGGACGAAGTCGTCCCGATCGGGGAAGGGGCGGTGGCGGCCATGATCGCTGAGACCCGGGCCCGCCTCGCCTCCGAGGGCCTGCTCGACCGGCAACGACGCCCGCTGCCGCGCCTGCCCCGGGTGATCGGTGTCCTGTGCGGGTCGGAGGCGGCGGTACGAAAAGACATCGAGTCGGTGGTGGCGGCGCGCTTCGCCGGCTATCCCCTTTACGTGGAGGAGACGACGGTAAGCGGCCCGGGTGCGGCGCTGAGCATCGTGGAGGCCCTGCAAAGGTTGTCGAGCCGGCCGGACGTCGACGTACTGATCTTGGCCCGAGGCGGCGGGGACGCCACCGCCCTGCTGCCCTGGAGCGACGAGGACCTGTGCCGGGCCGTGGCGGCCTGCCCCGTGCCCGTCGTGTCCGCCATAGGCCACGAGTCCGACCGGCCGTTGTGCGACGAGGTGGCGGACCTCAGGTGCGGCACGCCCTCCATCGCCGCCCACGCCGTGGTCCCTGACCATCACCAATTGGAGGCCGAACTGGCAGGCTTGATCGAGGCCGCGACTCGTATGGTCGACCGCCGGCGCGAGCTGGACCGGGAACGGCTGGGGCGCGTCGATGTGACCAGCGCCCTCGCCGCCGGCAGGCAAAGAGCGTCCAGCCGGCTACGCCACGCCGCCGACCGCCTGGAGTGGGCACACCCGGGCGCCCACCTGCAACTGTCCCGGCGGCGCCTGGACCACTGTGACTGGCGCCGGCCGATGGCCGCACAGCTCCAGTCCAGCCGGGGCCGGGCGGAAGCGTTGGGGCGCCATGCCCGTTCCCTGTCTCCCCAGCATGTGATCGAGCGGGGCTTTGCCGTAGTGCGCCGCCTCGACGGGACCGTCGTGCGTGGGCCCGATCAGGTGGGCCCGGGCGACCTCGTGGAGCTGACCGTGGCCCGGGGCCGCATTTCGGCGCGCGTCGAGGACGGCGACGGGGACCGGGGCTAGGCTTCGGCGCGTTGACCTTCGACCCCAAGCTATGCGGCGTTGACGGCCCGCTCGCTTCGCTGACATTCGAAGAGCTGCTGGCTGCCCTGGAGCTTGTCACCGGCCGGTTGGCCAACGGCGACCTCGGGATCGAAGCCGCCGCCGACCTCTACGAGCAGGCGGAGCTCCTGCATGCCGCGGCCAGCGAACGCCTCGCCGCTGTAGAGGCCCGGATCGAGCGGCTCCGCCACGCCGGCCCCGCCTGAGGCCTAAAAGCGCCAGGAAGGCGGGCACGCCGGCATTTCATCGAGCCCAGCCGACGGCGAAGCACCGGTCGTCGAGCCGGCCCGGCGCCCACCGGTGCCATTGGCCGTTCATCGCCCGGCGGGTGGCCTCGGTCCAGCTGATCACGTCGGGTCGCGAGATCCGGCGTACGACCTGGACCAGACCGCCGTCGTAGATCTTGTAGCCGGCCCACACGCCCGGGTAGTCCTTGGTCGCGCCTACTTCGCTCATTACGATCGGGCCGTAGTCGTAACGGCGGTTCCGGTGGCGGTGGCCGCACGTCACGAACGCGCCGGGCTTGGCCGCCACGAGAGCGTCCAGGAAGTAGCGGCTTTCGCCAAACGGCACACCGGGAGGGTAGACGGTGGGGAAGCGGTGAAGCTCGGGCGGGTGGTGCAGGGCTACGCAGACGGGGCCGGACGACTCCGCCGCCAGCCGCACGGCTCTCAGGCCGATCTCCGGCGGCAGTTGCCCCCGGTGGTAGCGGGGGTCTCCCTCGACGGTGTTGACGAGCACCAACCGCACTCCGGGGAGGTCGCGGGCGTAGGGCACCCAGGGCACAGCCAAGCCCTGTTTGGCGAGGATGGCCCGGCTGTTGACCCCTTGTTTGTTGTCGTGGTTGCCCAGGAACGCTTCGACCGGCACCGGGCTGGCGCTCAGGATCCGGGCCGCGTCGCGCACCTCGGCCGGCGTCGTCCGGTTCGTGAGGTCGCCCTTGGCCACGATGAGTTCGGCGCCCCAGTCCACGGCTTCGTCTATCGCCGCCCGCAGGGCGCGGACAGGATAGGGCTCGCCTGGCCCCGCGCCGTCGGGCGCCGGGTTTTCCAGGGCGTCGTGGATCCGGCCCAGCACCCCGAAGCGCCTTTCGCCGATATGCACGTCGCTGACGGTGGCGAAGCGGCACAGAAGGCGTTCTCCGGGCACGGCCAGTGTCTGTAGGCGGCCGGCGCGGAAGCGGGGGACCCCCCTCCCGGCGGCCACCACGTCGTAGGTCGTGGCCGGGGACAGGCCGTCGAGGACCACCGACCCGGCACCGGCGGGCCAGCCCGGGTCAAGAGGTCGGGCGCGGCCCGGAGCGTCCAGGACCAGCTGTACCGGGGGCGATGCCAGAGGGTGGGCCACGCTGTCGCCGACCTCTATCGTCAGGTCCTCGGCCGGTGAGGCCCTCCAGGTGAGCTGGGCCGAGCAGTCGTCCACTGCGAACACGCGCAGCGGCCACCTCCGGGACCGGGGGTGCCCGCCGATGACCGCAGGCGTCAAGGCGCCCCTGGCGCCCAGGCGGTGAGCGCGGCCCGCAGCTGGCCGGCGACCCGGGCTTTGAAGACCTGGTTGACGTGCAGGCGTTCCCGGGACTGGCGCACCTTGAGCTCGCCCCGCGTCACCGGGTGCGAGTCCAGCCATGCCGACGCCCGGTGCACGCCGTCGTCCCCGGCCGCCACTAGGGCAGGCAGCTGCTCGAGGACCCGGTGCATGGTGTTTTGCGGCCAGCGCAGGAGCATTTCGTCCCAGTGCTGCTCGATGGCTTCCCACGCCGCCGCCGAGCCGGCCCGGCGGGCCAGCACCCCGGCCAGTACGTAGGGTGCGTCCTGGGACCGGACTTCGCCCGAGAAGACCAGGTCGAGCGTGCGCCGGATCTCCGCCGGTTGGGGAAAGCCGGCCAGGGAATGCAGGTACCTGACCTCGTCCTGGGGTGTGGCGGCGTTTTTGTAGTGGGAATAGAGCAGTTCCCAGTCCTTTTCGGTCCCGGACGCCGCCACCACCTGTGCCACCGCCGTGGCCAGGTCGGGAGCCAAGGGCGCGCGGCCGGCGTCGGCCGCGGCAAGGAGCTGGCGAGCCCTCGAGCCCACCTCGGCGTCGGCGCCGAGGACGCCCAGCAGGGTGACCAGCCGGGCGCGCAGGCGCGCCCGGCGGGGGCTCTCGCCAGCACCGTCTCCCGTCGCTTTGCCTTCCCATCCCACTTCTCGGAAAGTGCCGTCGGCCAGGTGCCTCACCAGGCGTTGCAGCAAAGCCAGCTCCGGTTGCCCGGCGACAAGCTCGATGAGCCCGAGACCGCCGGACACCGCCCACCAGACATCGGGGTCCTGTTCGTCTCCCAGGAGGGACCAGAGCTCCAGGGACCTGTCCAGCGGTACCAGCCCGGCCACCGTGGCCGCCCAGGTGTCAGCGACCAGGCTCAGGCGCTCGGGGTCGCCGAGCTCGTCGAGGGACCGGTACAACCGCCCCACGAGCTCTTCGTCGTAACGGGCCCGGTACACGCCCCAGGAGTTCTCGTTGACTACGGCCCAGGCGGGCTCGTCTTCGAGGACCACGGTCGTCGATTCGTCCTCGAGCAGCAGCCGACGGTGCTCGACGGCGCCATCGGCGGTGGCGTACCGCAGGGTCAGGGGTACCGCCCAGAGCTGTCGGCCGTCCGGGGTGCCGTCCATGAAGAACCGGCTTTGCGAAAGGCGCAGCTCGGACGGGCCGGTGCGCTCGACCGAGATCATTGGGTGACCGGCCTGGTTGACCCAGGTGCCCATCACGGTTTGCACCGGCTGGCCGGAGGCGACTTCCAGCGCGTCCCACAGGTCGGTGGTGTCGGTGTTCGAGAAGCGGTGCTTGTCGAGGTAGATGTTGAGGCCCCTACGGAACGTCTCCTCGCCCAGGTAGCGCTCGATCATGCGCAGGACCGCTCCGCCCTTGTCGTAGGTGATGGAGTCGAACATGTTGTCCGCCTCCTCGGGGCGGCCGACGGGGTACTCGATAGGCCGGCTGGCGTGCAGGCTGTCGGTGGCCAACGCGGCGGCGCGGTCCACCCCGAAGTTCGTCCACACCTGCCAGGCAGGCTCGAAGGCGTCGGCCACCAGCAGCTCCATGAACGTGGCGAAGGCCTCGTTCAGCCAGATCCCCTCCCACCAACGCATGGTGACGAGGTCGCCGAACCACATGTGAGCCGTTTCGTGGGCGATGGTCGACACCACCCGTTGACGCTCGACCTGAGAGGCATCCGCGGCCACCAGCAACGCCGTCTCGCGGTAAGTCACCAAGCCCAAGTTCTCCATGGCCCCGGCGGCGAAGTCGGGGATGCCGACATGGTCGAGCTTGTCCGCCGGGTAGGGCATCGAGAAGTAGCTGCTGAGGAAGGACAGAGCGTGGACGGCTGCCTCCTCGGCCACGGCCCGCAGGGCACCGCGCCCGGGCACGGAGCCGATGCGCAGAGGGACGCCGTCCACGTTCCTCGTCTCGCTCAGTTCGAAGGGCCCGATGACGACGGCCACTATGTAGGTGGACATCGGCAGGGTGTCGGCGAAACGGGTGCGCCGTTTGCCGTCTTCTACGACCTCGGACGAGATCTCCCTGGCGTTGCCGAGGACGGTCAGGCCGTCCTCGGCCACGACGGTCACCCCGAACGTCGCCTTAAAGTCCGGTTCGTCCCAGCATGGAAAAGCGCGCCGGGCATCGGTGGACTCGAACTGCGTGGCGGCCAGCCAGGTCTCTTCGCCCTCTTTGCTCTTGTACTTGCTGCGGTAAAAACCGCGCAAGCGGTCGTTGAGCCGGCCCGCGAAACGGAGATCCAACCGCCACGGCCCCGGTGCCAGCGCCTCGGGCGTCCCCAGTACCAGCTGCTCCTCTTCCGGCCGGTAGGTGACGGTCACCTCGATGCTCCGGGCGTCAGCGCCGACCAACCGGGCCTCGCTGACCTCGAGCTCAGCGGCGTTGAGGACCACCTCGTCGGTGGCCTCGAGCACTTCGACCTCGACGGCAGCCTCGCCATCGAAACTGGCATTCGTGAAGTCGGGCTTGAAGACCAGGTCATAGTGCCGTGGCACCACGGTCCTCGGCAGGCGGTACGGGGGCAGTTCGTTCACGGCGGCCACCCTATTGGGCGCATGGGGCCTACACCAACCGGCGGCGTCGCCTATTCGTCCGGTTCGATGGGCGGGAGGTACTCGAGGTCGAGATCGGCCAGCTGTACCAGTGTCGACGCTACCCATGTCCCCAGCCCACGCAGCGTTTCCTGGGTCGCGTCGCTCACCTGGCGGGTGGGCCCCAGCCTCGAACGCAACGCATCGCCCGAGCTCAGGCGGGGACCGCTCCAGCCCGGGAAGAGGCTGGCTTCCTTGGCCTCGCTCTCCTCGGGGCTCGGCGCCGGCAAGTGGTAGCTGCCTTCGTACGCCACCTCGGCGGCCACTTCGGGTTCGGCGCCCTCGTCCTCGTAGCTCTCCTCGATGATGGGCGCCGAGCGGGCCAGCTTGTCCGTCCCGAACTCCGGGCTTTCCTCGGGGAGCACCGACAGCAAGGTCGAGAGGGAGGGCCGACGGGCCAGGCGCTGGACCCGGAACACGAGCTCGATGCCGATCTCGGGAGGGTCGTCGACGGCCTCCCCAGCGCTGACGCCCCGCCACGCCGACTGGCTCCACATCGGCCAGTCCATGCTCAGGTCGGCGTTGACTCGGGGAGGGTCCCCGTCGCCCGGCAGGGTTACGGACGTCTCCCAGACCAGGTCGCCGGTGAAGATGTCGTACACCAGACGGTCGTCCTGACCGGCACGCTCGAGGAGGCTGTCGTCAAGGGCGGCGCGCAGAGCGGCCACCGTGTCGAGGAAAAGGTGGTCCAACATCAAAGGCTCCCGGCACCCATGGTTGACAGTACCTCAGCTTGCCCGTCCCAACGGCGGGCCGGGCGGCAGGCCAATGGCCGCACCCGAGTAGCCTTGAGCTGTGGAACGCATCGGGCTGGTCGGTCTGCCCAACTCAGGCAAGTCCAGCCTCTTCAATGCCCTGACGGGCGGTTCGGCCCTGGTCGCCGGCCACCCCTTCTCGACGACTGAGACCAGCGTAGGAGTGGCCCAGGTGCCCGACGCCCGCCTGATCGCCCTTGCCGCCATGAGCTCGTCACGCAAGGTCGTGCACGCCAGCGTGGAGTTCGTCGACATTGCCGGCCTGGTGGCGGGGTCGTCGACCGGCGAAGGCCTGGGCAACCGGTTCCTCGGCGGCATCAGGGAAGCGGACGCCCTGTGCCTGGTGCTGCGCGCTTTCGAGGACACCAGTGTGCCCGGGGGGAGCGACCCCCTGGACGATCTCGGTGTGCTGGAACTCGAGCTCGTGCTGGCGGACCTGGCCACGGTCGAGTCACAGCTCGAGCGCCGGCGCAAGGCGGCTCGGACCGACCGTTCCCTCGAAGGCCAGGTCGGCGCACTGGAGACGGCGCACGCAGCGTTGGCCAACGGGACGCCTGTTTACCGCGCCCACCTCGGCGCCGAGCAGCTGGAGCACCTACGCCCCTTTTTCCTGCTCACCAACAAGCCGGTCCTGGCTGTGGTCAACCTGGGCGAGGACGCCGCCGGCGACGACGCCCCGTTTACTAAGCCCGTGGCCGACGAGCTGGGGGGCGCGGCCGAGGTCCTGGGCGTCAGCGTCAAGCTCGAGGCGGAGGCGGCCCAGTTGGCAGAGGCCGACAGGGCGGAGCTGCTCGAGGGCCTGGGCCTGGGCGAGGGTGCTCTCCCGCGGGTGGCACAGGCGGCCTACCGTTTGCTCGGCCGGCGCACCTTCTTCACCACGGGGGACAAGGAGAGCAGGGCGTGGACTTTCCGGGCCGGCGCCAAGGCCCCCGAGTGCGCAGGCGTGATCCATTCAGACCTCCAGCGCGGCTTCATACGGGCCGAGGTCGTGCATTGGGACGAGCTGCTGACCCTCGGGTCTTGGGCGGC
This sequence comes from uncultured Acidimicrobiaceae bacterium, assembly GCA_964481925.1. Classification (GTDB taxonomy): domain Bacteria; phylum Actinomycetota; class Acidimicrobiia; order Acidimicrobiales; family Palsa-688; genus Fen-671. The sequence continues at coordinate 711 of CAYZVQ010000098.1, read as the reverse complement.
GGCCCGCGACGTCGGCAAACTTCGGGTCGAGGGCAAGGAGTACGAGGTCGTCGATGGCGATGTCCTCGAGATCCGCTTCAACGTCTGAGCCCGCCTCCTCACCGTCAGGCGCCCCCTCAACGTCGAGGCGTGGTGCCCGCCTGGTCGTGGTCGCCACGCCCATCGGCAACCTGGGAGATCTTTCGCCCCGGGCCGTCGAGGCTCTGGCCACCGCCGGTTTCATCTACTGCGAGGACACCCGCCGGACGCTGAAGCTCCTGAGCCACGCTTCCATAAAGGGCCCCCGTCTCGTCTCCCACCATCGTTTCAACGAGGCCGCCAGCACGGCCATGGCCATCGAGCGCCTAGAGGGCGGCGCCACCATCGCCCTGGTGACCGACGCCGGGACGCCGTTGGTGAGCGACCCCGGCGGGCGCCTCGTGCGGGCCGCGGTGGCGGCGGGTATCCCGGTGGAGGCCGTTCCCGGCCCGTCGGCGGCATTGACGGCTCTGGTCGTTTCGGGGCTGTCGACGGACCGCTGGTGTTTCGAGGGCTTTTTGCCCCGCACCGGCCGGGCCCGGCCCGAGCGCTTGGCTGCCATCGCCGCTGAGACCGATCGGGCCGTGGTCGTCTTCGAGTCTCCCTACCGGGTCCAGCGGCTCCTAGACGACCTGACCGCAACGTGCGGGCCGGACCGGCCCGTGGCTGTCTGCCGGGAGCTCACCAAGCTCC